>JANPDK010000154.1:0-57087 GCA_031431415.1 Acidobacteriota bacterium
GATACGGCCTAACGTTGATCAGATCGTCGATGAGGCCGACGAGAAAAAGGAATGAGCTCGCTCCGAAAACGATCAGCGATTCGCGAGTCGGCGGCACAAACGCAAAATACGCCGCCACCGTCGCCAAAAATATCCCAACCCCGCCCAGCATCGCCGTCGGCCGCTTATGCCAACGGTCGGTCTTTGGCTTAGCCACATACCCGAATTTATGCGCAAAAGCACGCACGCCAAGCGTACTAAGCACCGCGAAAACCATCGCGGCCGCGCCGACAAATATTGGATTGGTAGTCAGTCCCTGCATCGCAAAGTTCCGCTAATAGCTGACTGTCTGGCAGCTCAAAGCTGGAATTCAAAACGGCTTTTGCTCGATTATCGCAAAAATTCGTCCAATTTGCTTTTATTCGTGTAATTTAGCATCAAATGCAGCGACCTGCGCTGCCTTTTTTGCGAGCAACATCTGATAAACCTCCGAAATATCCGCGACCATCTTTTCGGTGCGGAAATTTGGGTCGACGTGTTTGCGGCCGTTTTGGCCTAGTTTGTGGCGGAGGTCTTCGTCTTCCAGGAGATGAGCGATACGGTCGGCTAAACCAACATTATCAAACGCTTTGACGAGGTAGCCGGTGTAGTCGTCGATGACGACCTCGGGGGCGCCGTCGATGTCGAAGGAGACGCAGGGTTTGCCCATCGCGAGCGACTGGGGCAGAACGCGGGCGAGGCCTTCGCGAAGGCTGGTGTGGACGACGACGTCCATCGCGGAGATCATCTCGGGAATGCGTTCGCGGGGAATGAGGCCGGCGAAGACGAAATTATCGAGAATGCCGTAGGTGCGGGCACGTTCCTGAAGATGTTCGAGCAGCACGCCGTCACCAATGAGAAAGAAGCGGACGTTGGGCACGCGTTTGACGATCTCAGGTGCGGCGTCCATCAGTTCGTCATGGCCTTTTAATGGGAATAGACGAGCGATCTTGCCTACGACCGGAGCGTCGAGCGGGATGCCGAATTCTTCTTTGATCTTATTCGCGTCGAATTTTGCGTTGAGGAACCAATCAAGCTCCATTCCGCTGTAGATCGTGCGATATCTCTCAGGCTCGGCAATCCGGGCGGCAAGGGCTTTCTTTACGATGATCTCTGAGACGCTGATGTAGAAATCGGTGACGGGAGCGCAGATCTTCTTGGCGAGCCACCACGCGCGGTTGACGATCCACGACTGGTAATCGTGAAAGACGAGGCTGTGCAGCGTGTGGACGATGATCGGCGTCCCGGCGAGCCAAGCCGCTAGACGCCCGAGCACGCCAGCCTTCGAGGAGTGTGTGTGAACGATGTGGTAACGGCCTTTTTTGATCAGCTTGTAGAGCTTCCAAAAGGCAACGAGGTCCGAGAACGGATTGATCGAACGGCCCATCTCGGGCAGGACGATCAGATTGGTGTCCCGACGCGCCTGTGAGAGCAGCTCGCCTTCTTTCCCCTTATCGATCCCGCTGACAAAATCGACATCGTACTCCGCCATCGCATCGAGCCCGACCACGGACAACAGCGTATTCTCCTGCGCCCCGCCGACGATCATTCGGGTGATGATGTGAAGTACTCGTACAGGCATCTATTGATCAAAGTTGATTGTCAATTGGGAATTGCAAAATTGGAAATTGGTAGTAATAACCAATTGCCCAATTGAAGAATTTACAATTTACAATTTCGGCCTAGCTACACGTTGGCGACTACTAAATAATCGCGGTCAAGATGGATGAACTCGAAATCGGTCACGCCCGATTTGGCTAGGATGTCGCGGACTTGGGCTTCGGTGTAGAGGAAGAGCGGCGTGCCTTTCATCCAGAAGCGGAAGCGGCGGAGCGGTATTCGCCACTCGACGGCCTTCGGGAAGCTCATTATCATTTTGCCCTTCGTTAGTTTTCTCATCGCCGTAACGATAGGTACCGGATGCTCGATGTAGTCGAAAAAGCCGTTGCCGGTGCAGGCGTCGAATGGAGCGTCAGCCTCGTCGATATCGCCGGGAAAGCCGCCGACGATGAATTCGCAGATCTCGCCAACTCCTGCCTCATTAGCGAGCTTATCCGCGATCTCGATCATACCTTTTGCAAAGTCAATGCCGATAACCTTCTCGGCTCCATTCTGTGCGAAAGCGATACAAAACCTACCCGAACCGCAGCCGACATCGAGGATCTTTTTGCCTTCGAAAGGCTTTAGTTTTTCGACGTTCAGCTCGAGGCGTTTTTGCACGACGCCGCGCCAATAGTTATCAATAAACGCCGCAAACGGGCCTTTCTTCGTTTCGTAAATAGCGTCAAAACGCTCTGCGTCATCGTGAAAATGATCGCGTACTTTATCTTCTACAGACTGTGTTCCGGTGTCGGTCATAAAACTTAATTCTAACGCAGAGATCGCTGAGAACGCAGAGCCGAAAATCAAAATCTTTCTCTGCGTCCCCAGCGATCTCTGCGTTGAACGTAAAACTTAGCTAATCCCCAAAACCTCACCCATCGGGGCCATCTTAAAATCCCGGAGCAGCTTTTTCAGCCGCCGCTCGGTGGCGCCGAGGTTGAAATAATGCGTCAGGGCGATCCGTCGCGGCACGTCGATCCGCGGGTGGTCGGGGTCGAGTTCCCACGGGTGCAGGTAAAAGGTCACCGGCTGGCCTTCGCGGTTGACGGCCTTGATCGCCTGTTTTGTGACCTGATACGGATAAATTCGAAAATACGCTCCGCCCGAGATCGGCATCGTGAAGCCGGGCAATTTCAAGGTCGAGATCGGGAATTCGACAAACTCAAATTTCTCACGCTTAATCGCATACGGAAATCGCGGCGAGCCGGCGATGCCGTAGCGGTAGTTAAGCACGGGAAAGATGCTCGAATCGTATTTGATCCCGAGCTCGCCGAGAATATCGAGGGCCCAGAGCGAATCTTTCGTTATCGAAAAGAACGGAGCACGATGGCCGAGCACTTTTTTGCCTGTCAGATCCTCAAGAAAACCGATCGCACGCGTCAATTCTTCCTTAAATAGTGACGGTTCCTGTTTATAGATCAACGTATGTGAAAACCCATGCGTCCCGATCTCATGCCCCTCGGCCTCAATGCGTTTGACGATCTCAGGGTGCTTTTCGGCGACGTAGCCGAGCATGAAGAAGGTTGCTTTTGCTCCTCCATCGTCGAGTATCTTGAGCAGTTTATCGCCCACCATCTCGATCCGATCTTCGTACTTGTCCCAATCCGAATACGGGATCTCGATGCCTTGATACCAATCCTCAAAGTCGATCGTCAGTGCATTTGTGATCGGCGAATTGCCCATACATTTGTGATGGTAACCGGCGGAAGCACAGCGAACGGAGTCTTTCATCGGTCGGCGGCGCATCATACGATCGTGCGGGATGATCGCTGCCGGTTACCAAGCGTAAGGCGATATTTTAACACTTTTAACAACGGATTTACGCGGATCTACACTGATTATTCTGTTCATTTGAATCAGCGAAAATTCGCGTAAATCCGTTGTTAAATATTCTTGTATCCCACTGCCGTCCAAAACGACGTCGTGCTAAAGCTAATATTTTCCAGGCCGCATCGCTCCATCATCGCCTTGATCTCCGCCTTTGAAAATCGCTGTTCGAGCCGCGTGCCGAAGCGGTCGAGGGCGTCGTTTCGCATTACGTAAAAGCTGTTGTGGCGGTATTGCGAGAGCGGGAAGCTGTCGACATTCATCCCAAGCTTTTCGAGTAGCAATGCGGTGCGGGCGAGCGGCCAGTAGAGGAGCATTGCGAAAATCTGGCTGATCGCGTATCGCGGCCCGTGCGGCATTCGGCAGACGGCGGCGCGAATTGCGTTGCTGAGGCGCCAGATCAGGCGAAACCACGCCGGGCGGTTGTCGAAGCTGTAATAGAGGTAGACGAGGAACGGAGCGCCGTGTTTGAGCTTGGCGACGCAGGCACGCATTCCGGCCTCGGTGTCGGGGATGTGATGCAGCACGCCGAGGCTGTAGCCAAAATCGCAGCTTTCATTTTCTAGCGGGATGCTGTCGGCACCGGCCTGGGCGAATTCGATATTTGCGGCTCTGGCGAGATTTCGTTTTGCGACGGCCAGCGCGTCTCCGCTTGGATCAAATAAATAGAGTTTGCCGACACGCGGTGCGACGAGTTTTGCCCAGCGTCCGCTACCGCAGCCGAGATCGAAGCCGACAGCATCTGCGGGCAAATTATCCCACGGAAAGATGTTGAAATAATTGTCAAACATCCGGCCGAGTTCTTCGTCGGTCAAAGCAGTTTGGTCAAATCGCGACCACTCGTCGCCAAAACCGGCAACTACTTCTGTGTCGATATTTTGCTGCATTGGTCTAAGCTCCGTGGCCTTTGTGTCCTCACTCTGTGCCTTTGTGATTAAGAATTTCAGAATCTAATCACAAAGGCACAGAGTGAAGACACAGAGGCACAAAGAAGATCCTTTAATCGATAAACCGTTGGAACCAAAGTTCAAGCATCAGCAGCGACCAGATCTGGAATGCGTGGTCAAATTTGCCGCTTGTGTGTTCGTCGACGTATTTCTGCATCATTTCCGGCTTGACGATGCCACGTTTTAGAGACTTTTCGGAGAGTAGCACGCCGCGAACAAAATCCTTCATTTCACCGCGAAACCAACTTCCGACCGGAACGCCGAAACCCATTTTACGTCGATAAACGACCTCGGGTGGAACCAGTTTCGCGGCAACTTTCTTTAATAGATACTTGTTGCGAAACTTGTTCATCTTCAGGTTCTCGGGCAGGCTCGCGGCGAACTCGATCAGCTTGTGATCGAGAAACGGCGAGCGGGCCTCGAGCGAATTTGCCATCGACGCGATATCGACCTTGACGAGCAGGTCGTTTGGCAAATAGGTCATCTGGTCGGTCAAGAGAGTCGCATCGAGAACGCCCAAGCCCTTTGCCCGGTCGAACCATTGGTCGAGAACATGCGAGGCACTTGCTCCATTGAGCGACTGTGCAAATTCGTCAGTGTAGAGGCCCGGCTTTAACGCCGGTTTGAAATTTGACATCCATCGAAAATACCGCGACTTTACTTCTTCATTTGCAGACGTAAAAAACCGCTGCACGTCTCGAACACGTGTCTTTTTCAGTTCGGATGTCGGCAGCAGATTGATCGGCCCTTCGATAAATAACTTTCGCAAAGGCTTTGGAATGCTTCGGTACAGGTCGGCGACCTCCATCGCCATGTAGCGTTCGTAGCCCGCGAAACTCTCGTCGCCGCCATCACCATTGAGAGCAACAGTAACGTGTTTGCGGGTCTCCTTTGAAACGTAATAGGTCGGTATAGCACTCGGGTCGGCGTATGGTTCGCCGTAGTGTTCAACTATGGTCGGCAGGACTTCGAGGGCGTTCGGGCGGACGACGAATTCGTTATACTCGGCACCGACATGCTTGGCCACTCGTCTGGCGTATTTGAGTTCGCTGAAATCCTGCTCTTCGAAACCGATCGAAAAAGTCTTGACGGGAGTGGAGCTTTCCTGGGCCATCAGAGCAACGACCGCTGACGAATCGACACCGCCGGAGAGAAAAGCTCCGAGCGGGACTTCGGAGATCATTCTAAGCTTTGTCGATTCGCGTAAGATACGGGTCGTTTCCTCGATCGCCTCGGTCTCGCTGATCTTTATTTTCTTTGAGAAATCGGGCAGCCAATAGCGTTTTGTCTCGATCTTGCCGTCTTTCCATTTGAGCCAGTGGCCGGGTTCGAGTTTGCGGATCGCTTTGAACGCGGTCTGCGGGGCGGGCACGCAGAGGAACGACAGGTAGCTGTCGATCGCCGCGTTGTCGACCTCGCGTGAGACGGACGGATGTTTGAGGACGGCAGAAAACTCTGAGCCGAAGATCAGGTCGCCATTTGGCTGATGCGAATATAGGATCGGCTTTTTGCCGACGCGGTCGCGGGCGAGGAAAAGCGATTTGTCCTGCGTGTCCCAGATCGCGATCGCAAACATCCCGCGAAGATGTTCGAGCCCGTCAACCCCATATTTATCATAGAGCTGCAGTACGACCTCGGTGTCTGATTTTGTATAGAAAGTGTGGCCGTGTTCTTCGAGTTCCGCCCGCAGTGTCTGGTAATTGTAGATCTCACCGTTAAATACTATCGCCTTTGTTTTATCAGCGTTGTAGATCGGCTGTTGGCCGCTGGCGAGGTCGATGATCGAGAGGCGACGCATCGCGAGGCCGACGTTCTGATAAACATAAAAGCCATCCTCGTCCGGCCCCCGGTGAATGATGGCGTGGTTCATCGATGCGAGCAGCTTTTCGTTCGGCGCATCGCCATTGGCATTTACAAATCCTGTGATTCCGCACATGTTTTATCGATTAGCGAGGCCAGCTCCGGTTCGAAGTTGATTGTCGATCTTGCGTTGAGCGGCCTGACGAAGTAAACGCCGATTCTCGCGTTTTTCTTGATAAAAGGTCCATCCGACGGCTATCATAATGAACAAAAACACCTGAATCTGCGTGCGCTGCCGATACGCAGTTCCCACGTTCCCCTGCAAAAGAGAATACGCGACTGTGAGCAGCATACTAAAGATCAGCACCGGGAACGCACTTCGCAGCTTATTCCGGATCGTGTAAACGAGGCCCAGAATGCCGAATGGTATCATCGCCCACCAGGCCAGCACCTCCGGGATCGTGATCGCCTGACGAAGATTGGACGCTTGCCATGGGAACGGTGCCAGCATCAGATAGGCAAATCCGGTTGGTATCGCCGTCAACGCGCCTTCGGAAGTCGAAACGTCGGTTTCCTCGTTAAAACCAGTTTCGGCGACTCGTGCGAGGTCGGAACGGCTCGACTGGATGCGCTCGAGGTTGCCAAATACGCGCAGTTCTACGTCGGCAGTACGCCCTACACCGAGATACATAAGTGCAAAACCGATGATAACGAGAATGACCATACGGCGTCCGATAGATTTGTTCGAAGCCGAGGTGCCAATCACAAAGCTGCCTACAACCGCGATAAACACCATATAAAAGATGTAGAATCGCAGCGACAATATGCCGACCATTGAAAAGATCAGAAAGGCGACGGCAGCGTAGCTGAATTTCTCTTGCAGCTGCAAGACCATCGTCATCGCCGCGACGAGCAGAAAAATTATCAGTCCATCTTTGAGCAACTGCCCGGACCAGATGACAAATGAGGGAAAGATCGCGATCGAGAGTGCCGAGACGCGGGCGACCTTGAGATTATTAAAGATCTTTTTGGCACAATAATAGATCATCGGAGCTGTCGCCGCCCCGATCACCGCGCAGAATGATTGTGCGACCAGGATGTTCCGGCCAAAGACAAGGTAGATAGATCCCACCAAATAATTCATTCCCCAGGCGGAGCCGCTCTCCGGGTTGTTCTGGACGATGATCGCAAAGGTTTCGGTGTTGATACTGAGCCAATACTCGACTAAGCCCCATCCGTTTGCGTCATACGCGAGCGCGTCGCCGCCAAAGAAGTCCCTCCATTCGAATATGTGTACCATCATCCCAAAGCCCATTCTCAGAATAAAACCGATGAGAAATACGGTAGTTATGAATTCCTTTTCCGATGTAAATTTGCGAAAGATCAGTACCGCGATCAACGACATTACACCGGCCAACGCAAGCGCCGGTGCTCCCTCGGCATACGGTATAGCGAGCACGCCGAGAGCGACGAGCAACGTACAACCTAGCAGTAAGAAGCGGTTGAGCACTAGTCGTCCGTCTCCCTCAAAACAAGATTATTCTCGAGCACGAGCGCATCAAAATTAGAGTTGTTAAAGGTATTTATGGCGTCTTGCGGTGTGCAGACGATCGGCTCCTGCACATTAAATGATGTGTTGAGCAGCATCGGTATGCCGGTTATCTTTTTGAACTCATCTATAAGGCGCCAGTAACGCGGGTTGGTCTGTTTATTGACCATCTGCGGCCGTGCCGTGCCGTCAACGTGGACGACGGCGGGAATTCTGGCTTTGTATTCCTCCGCCACCTCGATAACGGTGATCATGAACGGATCGTGATGCTCGACGCCGAAAACTTCCGTGCCGTGCTCCTCCTGCATTGAGGGGGCGAGCGGGCGAAACCATTCGCGAAGCTTAACCTTGTGATTCAATATCTCTCGCATATCTGCCCGACGCGGGTCGGCGAGAAAGCTGCGTGCCCCGAGCGCTCGCGGGCCTAATTCCATGCGACCGTTAAACCATCCGACGATCGCACCTTCGGAGATCAATTTCGCAACACGGGGCAATAGCACATCGTCATCGAGCGTTTCGTATTTTAGTCCCGCTTCGTCGAGCACGGTCTGGCATTCGGCATTAGTGAAGCCGGGGCCATAATACGCATGGTTCATTTGGAAACCTCGCGGGTTGCCGAGTTTCTGATGCCAGACCATCATCGCTGCACCGAGTGAACATCCGGCATCGCCTGCGGCGGGCTGGACGTAGAACCGCTTGAACGGCGTCTCGTGAAAAATGCGGCCGTTCATGACCGAGTTGAACGCGACGCCGCCGGCCATGCAGAGATTTTCTTCGCCGGTCATCTCGTGGATCTTTTTGACGAGATAAATTGCGGTGTCCTCGAGAGCTTTCTGAGCGCTGCAGGCGATGTCCCAGTGATGTTCCGTAAGTTCCTCGCCCTGTTTGCGGGCCGGGCCAAGCTCATTGACGATAGCATCGGGAAACTGATAGTGCTTAGCAAGGTGATGGTCGAGAACCTTGATATTGAACTGAAAATCGCCGCTGCCATTGGTCGTGAGGACTTTCTCGCGAAAGAAATCGTAGTACTTCGGCGTGCCATACGCGGCGAGGCCCATCACTTTCCACTCGTCGCCTTTGAACATGTCAAAGCCGATGTAATTGGTCACCGCTGAGTAAAATTGGCCTAAGCTGTGTGGCAGCTTGATCCGTTTCAGAATGTCGATCCTGTTGCCCTTGCCGTGTGAAAAAAGCGTCGTCGTATCTTCACCAGTTCCGTCCCATGTCAGTATCGCCGCGGAGTCGAATGGCGAAACAAAAAATGCAGACGCGGCGTGCGTCTGGTGATGTTCGAGATAATGAAATTTGAAATCGCTCGGGCCAAAGTGTTCACGTAAACGCTTTGGATGCTTGAACATGCCCAGATAACTGTCGCTCACCTGCGCCACGCCGCGGTCGGCCCGGGCCTTAAACATCTCACGCGAGATAAACGCCGATCTAACGGCCTGCATCGCCTTATGACGAAGTATCCAGGGCTTCCAATAATGTCCGACATGAGCTACATCTTTGAGTTCGATCCCAGCCTGATCCAAACAAAATTGGATCGCCCGGTAGGGGAAACCTGCGTGGTGCTTGACACGGGAAAATCGCTCTTCTTCAACAGCAGCGATCGGCTCGCCATCTCTGATCAGAGTTGCCGCCGAATCGCCCAATGTTGTAAGTCCTAAGATATACATTCGTGTCTAATCTACGTTTTGGCCTTCACTCTCTTCAGGCAGCCGACCACAGGCACCAAAGCCCCGACGTCCGTCGTTGCAACCCCAAACCTCTTCGAATCCCGTCGACTTATACCACTCTGAAACTTCTTCCAGATCATGATAATGAGCGTACGGCGCTCCGAAAATATCGTGAACCGCCAAGGCCGCTTCTTTTCGACTGGGTGTCTGGTATTGCCTGAGCCCAAGCTTGTTCACAGACCAGCAAAATCCAATAAATGGTATCGACATCAGGTTGGCGATCTGTGCAAAGATCGGTGCCGGGATCCGCGTCGTGACCGAGCGCATGGAATTTACGATCGGCGTTACGAATTTTTCATATTTATAGAGCCAGACAAAAAACGTTCCGCCAGCTTTTAACATCGGCCGAAGCCCGAGAAAAGTATTGAGGGTATTGCTTGTATGATGCAAGACACCTGCGGAGTGAATAATATCGAAAGAATTCGGTGCGAGCGGTGGTTTTTGAAGATCGGCCTGTACAAAATGCACTTTTTCGGGCCTTCCTTGCTCGTAAATATCCCGAAACGCATGACCTTTTTCCAGGCCAGTGCTTAGATCTACGGCGACGACCTCGAGTCCAAATTCGGTATACGCGACTGACTGGCTGCCGTTGCCACAGCCGGCATCAAGTAATAGCTTTCCTTTCAACTCTTCTTTCGGGATTCGAATAGGTTCCAGAAAAAACCAACGAACGCGGTCGGTTAATTCCATCGTCCACGTTCTTCCGCCGATGTCATGGTTGTCCCACTCATTACTAAAATTAGCCATCGTGGGCTTATCGAAAGCCTCGCCTGTAGCCTTAAAGCTCTTGTTCTCGATAATTTCCGACACGACCGGCGGTGCTGGATCGGGAACTGCTCGCTCGATCTCCGGCCAATAGTCTCGGAGAGAATTCGGCAGCATACGCGGGATGCCCTTGTAGATCGGAAAGAAATGCTTGTCTGAACAATGCAGAATTCCGGTGGAAATCTCGTTTCCATCCGTTTCGAAAACTGTCATTTCCAGAATGCCCCGGCACTCGGGACATCGCAAAATATCTAAAAGTCTCTCAAGCATAGCGTGTCGCGGGGAATACTTCGTTCAAATTAACCTTGCGTCGAAACAAAAGCTTAATAGCGGTAAAAAGCTGCCTTTACTTCACCAGACTGCGGCTGGTGAGTTCGGCGGTCGCACCTTCGACTCGGTCTTCGGCTTCCTGCGTAGCCAGCCATCCAAGCAATTCCGCCAAACCATCTTCGAGCGTCACCGACGGCTCGTAGCAGAGCATTTTTCTTGCCTTTGAGATGTCTGCAACGCAATGGCGGATGTCGCCTTCGCGGTATTTGCCGACGATGTCGCTCTGGATGTCCTTGCCGAGGCCGCTGGCGAGCAAGTTTGCGATCTCTTTAACGCTCGTCGCACGACCGGTGCCGATGTTGAACGAATTGTAATCGCCGCCGCTCGTATCGATGGCCAGCAGATTTGCCCGGACAATGTCTTTGACGTTCACAAAATCGCGCGTCTGTTCGCCGTCCTCAAAGACCGTCGGGGCCTGATTGTTCATCAACCTCGCCGAAAAGATCGCGCAGATGCCGGTGTACGGATTGGACAGAGCCTGACGCGGGCCGTAGACGTTGAAGTAGCGAAACGCGACGGTCGGTATCTTGTACGCACGTCCGACAGCGTGGCAATATTGCTCCTGATCCTGTTTGCTAACGGCGTAAACCGACGTCGGGAAAAGCGGCTTGGTCTCGGGCGTTCCGATAGTTTCGAGCGGCGTGCCGCAGGTCTCGCAGGTAAATTCCCACTCGTGTGCCTCAAGCTGTTCGCTTGGCCGCAAAAACGGATTGACGTTTTCGTTACAGGTCTCGCAGCGGTACGCTCCTTCACCATAGATCGACATCGACGAGGCGACAACGAGCTTCTTGAACTGCGACGGCCGCTTGACCATTTCCTCAAGCAGAACAGCCGTTCCGAGATCGTTCGCCCTTACGTATTTGACGATCTCGTACATCGACTGGCCGACACCGACCTCGGCCGCCTGATGATAGACAACCTCGATCCCGTCGAGTGCCGCTCTAACAGCGTCCGAGTCGCACACATCAGCGTGGATAAACTCGGCTTTCGGATTCAAAAACTCAGGCACCTTTCCGCCGTGGACCTGTTCGACGAGCGAATCGAGAATACGGACATTGTGGCCGCGCTCGACGAGGGCATCGACGAGATGTGACGCAATAAAACCGGCACCGCCGGTCACGAGAATGTTCAATTTGTCCATGCTAAACACGCTTTGCGGCCGAGGCCACGCTGCGGAAAATTTCCAATACCTTTGGCGCGATCACTTTTGCCGAATATTCGTCTTCGACAGTCTTTCGTCCGGCCATACCGATATTCCGCCGGACTCCGGGCGAGTGAAGCATGAGTTTGAGCTTCTCGACCCACTCGGCGGTGCCGTCGGCAAGGAAGCCGTTTTCGCCATCTTTAATGATTGTAGAATTTACACCGACCGGCGAGCAAATGGTTGGTATGCCGAGCGCCATGTACTGCAGTGCCTTGAGCCCGCATTTTCCGCGACTCCAGTCCTCATCCGGCAGCGGCATCAGGCCGATATCGATCGCGCGAAGGTCATCGAGCTCGGTCGACGAACGCCACTGCATCGCCTCGGTATCGACGCCCGGGATCTTGTAACTCGGCGTGCCGATAACGCGGAGTCTGAAATTTTCAGTCCTTGCAAGCTCCTGAAGTACATCGCGGATCGTATCAAGATGCTGGACAGTGCTAAAACTGCCGCTCCAGCCGATAGTGACTGTTTCGGGATCGGGCCGTTCGATGACCGTGTATTTATCCGTATCGATCGTCGTCGGAATTATCGTCAGATTCTGGTTATATTTGCTGCAATAGTCCCGCAAATACTCGTTGCCGGGCATAATGTGGGCAGACAAGCTACATATCTCCGCAGTTTTGGTCGGAAATTTAAGATAGCTCAGATAGCCATTCGAAGGGCTTTTGTAAGAGACAAATATCGCGTCGTCAAGGTCGAAAACGATCGGCACTCCCGCTTTCGCAATCTTCCTCTCAAACCACGGCGGGCCAAGGATCGCGGCCTCGCGGAAGAGATAAACCAGATCGAAATCCTTTATGTCGTCCAATTCACGGCTGCGGCGACGCATGTTTTTCGACACGGCACCGATCTTCGCAGCGACACTTCCGCCGGTATGCAAAACTGCCTTTAGCTCATCGGTCTCAAACGGTGCGTACGTCAATTCGACACCGCCCGCCGCGAGTACGGGCGCCCATTGTTCAATGCGAAAACGCTGCCCGGGCGAGGTGTCGTAAACTGAAGGAACTACAGCCAGTACTCGCATATCGAAACTCGAAATCCTAACATGTGAGCGCGAGCTTTGCACATTCGTGCGGTCATTTTTGAGCAAAGATCTTTAACGAATCTCCCATCTGGAGTGCGTTAAGGAAGACATTGGCGGTTTGTTTTACCAGCTTTCCTGCAGGGCTGACGGTCATCCGCTCGTTCAATTCATAGCCCGTTGCCACACGATCAAAACGTTCTTCGCCCGATAAGCGTCGCGCGCGGAAGTGATTGACTATCTCGGCCGGATTCAAACCGAGAGTCGATATTGATATGCTGGAGAAACCTGCTTTTTCGAGCATTAGGCGAGCTCCGCGTTTTGAATAAAGCTGTGTGTGCTCGGGCGGCGAAATTATGGTCCAGCTTTCTTTCATCAGCCGAAACGAAAGGCTCCGTGCGGACGGCGTCGTTGCCCACAACAGCCCGCCCGGCCGCAAGATCCGGGCTATCTCGGTAAGTTCGCCGAGCGGATCGTCGAGGTGTTCGAGTATCTCACTGGCGGTGATAACGTCAAAGTATCCATCATCAAACCGAGCATCCCGCAGAGTGCCGTGCCATACCTGAAAGCCTCTCGCTTTCGCCTGCTCGAAGGCGGGTGCCGAGACTTCTGTACCAGAAACTTTCCAGCCCTGGTTCTGAGCCTCAGTCAATATCGCGCCCGAGCCAAAACCGATGTCGAGTAAACGGTTCGAGCTGCGAAATGGCGTAAAGTTACCTAATATCTGACGCAGCCGAACGGCGATAAAATCGGGCGCGGTTAGGTTTGCCTCCGAGTAGTAGGCGTCATAGTCTTCGACCTCGTCAGCGGCCGGGAGGCGCGAAGTAAATATCGAGCTGCAACCCGAGCACACGAGTATATCGAATTTGTTCTTGATACCGCACTTGCGGGCAACTACGCTCTGACAGGCAGGGCAAGGTCGCGATCTATTCTCGGTTTCCACCAAACAGTCTCCCGTACAGTCTTAAATATCGCCTTCCACCCACTTGGGTCAGGCCAAATTCGTCAACCGCAGTATCAAAAAGGCGTCGCGCAGATCCAGGTTCCAAACGCAGTTCGCGAGCTTCTTTCAATGCCAGAGTATAACCCTGCTCAGAAAACTCGTCAATCAATGCACCGACGCGACGATCCCGGATCAGAGCGTCCACGTCTCCGACGCCGGCGTTCGCGATGATCGGCAGGCCAGCGGCTAGATATTCGGGGATCTTTGTCGGCGATCGGGAAAGCGTTGCGAAGGTGCTTTTGACGAAAGATAACCCCACATCTGACGCGATAAGGTAACGCGGTATTTCGGTCGGAGCCACCTGCCTGACCAAGCAGTCATTCTCCCCAAAGCCCCGTTCTCCAAGCAGATTGATCACCTCGACCGGATCGGTTTGGGTCAATAAGAGGGCAAACGTGTGCTCATCCTGAGTTCGCGAATGGGCCATTAGATCCACGATCTCGCGTGTCAAATACAGGCCGCCGAGGGCTCCGACGTGGACAACAACGAATCGGCCATCGAGTCCGAGACGTTTTCGTGCATCTTCACGGGCTTCGGGCGTGGGTGCAGCGAACCTTTTCTCAAGGTCAACACAGCACGGGATGACCTCGACCGGTCGCCCACTTTTGTCGAAGCCCGAATCGGCACTTTCCGAAAACAGAACCTCCTGAGCCTTCTCAGTAAGTACAACAAAAGCGTCAGATTTCCTCAAAAGCCATTTCTCGACCCGTTTTGCTGCACGGTAGAGCAGGCCGTTCTCAGGCCACACTCCGGCGTCGGTGTATTCCTCCGGGAAAAAGCCGCGAATGTCGAAGATCAGTTTTGGTTTACGGCTCGAAAGCGTTCGGGCTAATGCTCCCATCAGCGTTGCGACGTGTACGCGTCCGTGGAGAACATCTATCTTATCTGCCGCGATTTTTTTCCGAATGGCGAGTGTGCCGGCAAAGATGTCCCACGCGGTCGCCAGTGCCGATGGGCGTTTATGATACGGGCGAAGATCCCATTTAATGCCTTTTTCGGCGAGCGTAGCTCGTTCAGTTTCGATCGCTTCCGCCGTCCACTCCGACGACATTTCCGGCTCGAAGGTAAGCAGCGAAACATCGATCTCAGCCTTCGCTAGTTCCTGCAAGTACGGGATAACTTGCGTTTGTACGAGCGGCTGGCGGAGGCCGAAGTAGCATATGTAGAGAGTTCGCTTCACGTTATGCAAGTTTTCTGCCAGCTAGATTTATACCAGCGTCGGTGACACGGTCGATCTCGATTCCGCCGGCCGCAAGAGGTTCGCGGACCTCACTTTCGGTCATCGGCTGGTCAAACGCCGGCGACAACATATCAAATGTATCGAGTATCGCCCACGAATAGCGTTGGTCGCGACTCAACTGCTTTTCGTTCACGTAGTTTGCCACCGGGAGAATAAACTGGAACACGCGGCTCAATTTTGGTACGCGAAAGAGAAGATTTGTTATCGGGAACGCGACCGGCATAACGGCCTGGATCAGCTTTAGAAGACTTTCCTTCGGCATCCGTTTCGTTACAGGTCGTAGCCAGTATTTTGAATAAAGCTTGGTCCATGGTTTTCGCGGATAGATCGTCACGGCAAGTTTGCCGCCCGGCCTTACCATCTCAGCTATTGAAGCCAGCGTCTGCCGCGTGTCGGGTGTATGCTGAACAACGCCGATACAATACGCTAGGTCGAACGTGTCCTCGCGAAACGGTAGTTCGTAGATGCTCGCCTGTACGAGATGCACGTTCGGCCGATCCGCAAGATTTGCCTTTGCCGCATCAACCGCTCCGCTTATATCGACACCGACAACATCGGCGTCGGCTGTTGACGAGATGTCCAGAAAGCGCCCCGGCCCGCACCCGACGTCGAGCACCAGTTTACCGGACATTTGTTCACGATCCCAGCCCGTTTCCGACCAGAAACGATCCGCCGACAAGGTTGTCCCATTAAAGCTGTCGATCTGTTCTTTTCTGAACAGATTCCACTGATATCCGAACGAGGCGGCGTAGTTGTCTGGTTCGACAAATCTTGGAATGCCGTTTGAAACACTGTACTCGACACCGCACGGGTTACACGAAAGTACGCCGGCCAAAACGTCGCCGTATGCCGTTTCCGTCGGTTTGGATTCGAGCGGCCCTTTACACTTTGGGCACACCAATATTTTGAGTAAAGCCTCTTTCATTGTTGCTTTGCGAGCTTTGCTTTGCGGGCAAAAAAACTGGTGATATTTGACGGCCTGTGCCAGATGCTCGCGATCGCGTGGTTTACAAACTTAATGTATTTCGCCTGATGAAAATACGATCCGGCGAGCATCGTGTGAAAACTACCAACTGCTTCGCTTTTGATCGCCCGAACATCGGCAGAATCATCCTCAAATGCTTTAGCAAAACCGATCCTGACATCGTGTTCCATTGCCTCGATGTTGTTATGCATGTTCGACCCATGAAAGCGATACCGCACTAGAGCCTCGGGAACGAAGGCGACCTCACATCGGCTGGCGATACGATAATACAATTCCCAGTCCGCTGAGGTCGAGAGACGCGTGTCGAAACCGCCAATCTCGTCAAATATCCTTCGCCGTATCATGACGCCGCTGCCGCCGCCGAGGATCACCGGGCGAAGCAGAAGTAGGTCATGTGCTACTTTGCCTTCACGGCCCGCAATATTCTCGCCAACAACCGCCCCGGAACCGTCGATCTCAGCGACGCCCACGTGGACCAGCCCCACGTGAGCATCGGCAAACTTTTCAATCTGCCGCGACAACTTGGTCGGCATCCAGGCGTCGTCGGCGTCCAGAAAGGCAACGAATTCGCCATTGCAGGCCGCCACACCATTGTTTCGTGTGGCCGCCACGCCCTGATTCTGCTGAAAGACCCCTTTTACGTCACCGCCATAGCTCTCGATCACGGAGCGCGAATTATCCGACGAGCCATCGTCAACAACGATGATCTCGAGGTTTGGATAATCCTGTGCAAGCACGCTGTCGATCGCCTCACTGACGTACGACACGTAATTGTAGTTCGGAATGATGACGCTGACGAGCGGCGGATGATTGCTCATTTTTTTTGCGCCCACGTTTGAATAAAAATACCCATTTCGCCGAGATCACTCAAACGTAGAATGGCCTTAGAGCCAAGGCTTTCGACCTTGCCGAGCAGTCCACCGCTCGACGGTACGAGGTTCGTTCCGTCGAAAATTCCCCTGATCTTTGGCTCAATCGGGCAATCCTGCTCCTTCCAAATATAGCCGTCGCGGACCTCGCCGGCGATGTGTTCCATCGAACCCATAAACTAGAGCCTACAAAGATTTGCCATCGACCACAACCCTAGTCCGCAATGGCGTACACGTCGATGCCTCCATCGCCGAGCGGCGAAAAATCGTGAGTCTCACCGATCTGTTCGTCCGTCTCGGAATGTCTGACCACATATCCGAAACTATGCAGATACACGACCATCTCGTTCGGACTGGTGCAATTTTTGAGCAGACGTGTGTAGCCAACCTCGATAAAAAGCTTCGGCTTGTGAGTCGTCAGCAACTCTTTCGCGCCTCGAAGCGCGTGCATCTCGTAGCCCTCAATATCGATCTTCACGACATCGACTTTGGCAATGCCGTTTTCCGCGATGACGTTATCGATCGTATCGACTTCGATAGTCGTAAAATCGTCGTACTGTGCCGCCTCGGCCTCGCTGAGAATGCGATTCATGCCGCGATTGTGCGGGTCGACACGGAAAAGTTTTAGAGTTTGCATGCTGTCCGAGACGCCGAGATTGAAGACATGAAGGTTCTGGAAATCGTTCAGCTCGATGTTTCGTGAAACGTTCTTGTAGTTCTTCTCGTCGGGTTCAAAGCCGTACACAAAACCGCCTGGGCCTGTTATTCGTGCAAAATTTAGCAGCGTCTCACCGATATTCGTACCGACATCTAGTACCGTATCGCCCGGTTTTACGAGCGAATACAACGAATCGCGTGTCTTGTCTTTCAGGCCCCAATACACGAACCACTGCATCAGGCAGCTGTTGTCCAGCTCAAAATTGATCCTGTCTCTCGTTGCCCGCCGCAGCGTTCCGCTCGCGTAAAGGTCAGGCGGCGGGATTAGTTTTGACACATTTCCCTGAAACTCGGTCCCCTTGACGAAAAGCAAGAGTAGCTTTTCAAAGGGCAGAAAAGTAAAGATCTTACGCAGTTTCAGCAGATTGGTCTTAAGATTGGCCATGCCTAAAAAGGTTATCGTTTGCGGCAAACGGCGAACAATGTCGTCGCCGTCTCTACGTCACGTTCATCAAAATTGTAATCCATTTCGACCGGATAGAAAGGCTTGCCCCAGATCATTTCGCTCAAACGCTCTCGAAGAGCGAAAGGGATCTTGTTAAATATCTTCCAGCAGAAGAGCCGCATTTGCGTAGCCGCGTCTTTCGGCAGCCGCTTTTGCGCCTCGTAGAATGGCGGTATTCCGCTCGATGCGTCGAGAGCCTGGCCGAGAAAATGTTCGATCACGAAAGCGGCCTCGATCTCGTCGCGGAGTTCCTGAGGTGTGTATTCGTGAATGTGAAATGGATTTGACAGCTTTCCATTGACCGGTTTCGAATAGTTTGCGTTCGGCGTCGAGAGAAGCAAGACACCGTCGGGCGTGAGCACGCGAGCGAGTTCTGCAAGAAATACCGAGCGTTCGTGCAAATGCTCGAGCGTTTCAAATGAGGTGATGACATCAAAACTTGCATCGGCAAACGGCAAGCCGAGTCCGTTGCCGAGAAGCACATCGGCCTTGTCATCACACTCCACAAGTGCCTCGGCCGCAGCGATCGGATCGACATCGACGCCGGTCACGTGCCTCGCCTGTTTCTTTAATATCGCTATGCCGTATCCTGTGCCGCAGGCGATATCCAGGACCGCTTTATTTTCAACAAACGAAAGTGAAAAGACGTAGCGAGCCGCGTGCTCGCCCCAGTACGGCGAGAGCCGTCCGGCGTCGATCACATTTGCACCCTGAAATCTTTCGGCAACAGCCATCAGTTTGTAGTTGGCTCCAAAAAGCTTCGGTAAAGTTCCAAGTGTCTTTCGACCATGATCTCGGCCGAAAAACGCGTCCGGACATCGTGTGCACCCCGGCTGGCGATCTCGCGACGAAAGTCTTTATCTTCGTACAGTCGTATCAGTTCGCTCTCTATCGCTTGCAGATTATCAGGCTCGATGACGATGCCGTTGACACCGCTTTCGATGACCTCGCGGGCGCCGCCGACGTCGGTCGCGATCACCGGAAGGCCGCATCCCATTGCTTCGATCAGCACTTGAGAAAATGCCTCGCTCAGGCTTGGCTGAACAAAGATGTCCATCGCGTTGTAAACCGCCGAAACATCATCCTGCCATCCGGCAAAGACGATCCGGCGACCGAGCCCCAGACGGCCGACGGTGTCCTCGACCTCCTTTAACTTTCCTCGACCGGCGAGAATAAGCTTGGCATCCGGTATCTGCCGTTTGATCGAATCAAATGCATTTATCAGCTGAACATGGCCTTTCCCAGGCGCAAAATTGGCCACGTATCCGATGACTATGTCGTCATCGTCGAAACCGAACCTCTTCCTCGTCTTCTGTCGCAAGGCTTTATCTACCTTTAGTTTCTCGAAATCAAATCCGAGATAAACGACCTCGATATCTTTGCGGCGAATGCGATCTACATCGAGCATGTACCTACGGGCTGCCTCGGAAACGGTCATCAGATGATCGGCCTTCTGTGCCATCCAGCGGTCGATGGCAACGTAAAAACGTGTGCCCTGCATCCGCACCACGCTCGTGTGATGCCGCATCAATGCGACCTTGGTTTCGGGAGCATACTTTTTCGCGTAAACACCGATGAGGCCCGAATAGAAAAGGTGCGTGTGCAAGATGTCGATCTTTTCGTTGCGAAGAAGTTTGCCGAGACGCTTGGCGGCGGACAAATACTGCATCTTCCCGGTGGCATTTAGTGAGACGTACCTGACGCCGGGAAATTCCGTGAGCCACGCCGGCTCAGTGCCGGGCCAGAGCTCAACGAGCACGACGTCAACGCCGTTTCGCGTCAATCCGGCCGTGATGTTCCTGAAATAATCGCCCGCGACTGAACCGTCGCACATGTGGCAGACTCGCATGTCTTAAGACGGTATCAGATTCACGTCGAAAAGGTCAGTTTGCGACGTAAACCACTCGCGAGTCGCAGCCTCACCGTCGAAGATCACGTCAAGCTTGTACTCCGTGGTCAGATCCCATATCTCGCTGAGCGACTGGCCGTTTTTCTCTATAAACACAGGGTGAAGCCCGAGCCTCGCAGTCGGACGCTGGTTGGTAAAAACTTCGCGGGCACCGATCAAAACGTCCATTTCGGCTCCCTCGACATCGATCTTTATGCACGAAATACCGAGGCCACGTTCGCGTACAAATTCGTCAACGCTGATCAGCGTGATCGGTATCTCGGTCTTGCTCAGCTCGCTGCGGACAAGCGAATTTGCATTTGAGATCTCGCTGCCCGTGTCGTAAAAAACGGTCTCGCCACGTTTAGATGACACCGCCTCGCCGCGTACCTCGACTATGTCCGAGCAACCGTTGATTTCGACCACTTCCTGCAAAACGGTGCGCGTAAACGGCGTTGGCTCAAACGTGAAAACCTTACCCTCCGGGCCGACGATCTGTGCCGTCACGACGGCAAACAGGCCGATGTGGCCACCGATATCGAGCACCGTGTCGCCACTCTTTATGTTCTCGTGAAAGAACTTAAAAGTTTGCGGTTCGTACTCGGCCTCGTAATAGCGGCTCCAGCGCGCCGGGAAACGGATCGTGTCGCCGCCGATCTTGCGGCTAATGCCGGCACCCTGTGTAACGACGTCAAGTGTTTTGTATGCGAGATCTTTGACGAGGCTCATTTTGTGTCCTCCGTTCTCGCGGCGTGATTGATTTGGAGAGGTTTCATGCCTTATGTGCAATGGTCAAAACGTGGCTTGGCAGGCGGTCATTTGGCACGATCTTATCGAAGACCCACCCTGTCAGATTAACCGCAAAACAGAAAAGCCACAACAAGGGCCGCAGTAACAGCCCGATCGGATAAAGCCACTTGTTCCAGAGAAAAACGTACTCGTAAATGTACAGATTGATCATCACGGCGAGCGTGATCGCCATCCCGTTGATCGGCACGATTCTTTCGACGCTGAGGCCGTGCCGCCGCATTATTACGGCCAGCCCTTCAGGGCTAAATCGGAAATAATCGTGCCGGTCGTGGATCGGATATACAAAAGCCACCGTCGCGATCACCGTGCCGCCGCGAGCGAGAACGCGGGCAAATTCTGCCATCGTCCGCTCAGGATCGGGCAGATCGACCATAACCTCAGTACATAGGACGGTGTCGAAACTGCCATCGGCAAATGGCAAGGCGCCCGCATCGCCGCACACATCGGCCAGATTGCCGCGATAACCGCTAATCGGCGAATAATCCATCCCGATATGCCGCACGACATACGGAGCAAAGTCGCTCTCATGCGGTTTGATCCCGCAGCCGACATCGAGCATCGTGCCGTGCGCCCGGTCTGCGTGATCCCGCACCAGACGTTTTAGACGCCGCACAACCCAAAAAGCCGAGAAAAATGGTGTTTTGGGCAGGTATTTCTCCGTCCAGAGAATATCCGCATCCTGGATGCGCCGGGCCAGCGCCGCGAGGCCAGTGTGCTGCTCACGTTCGTGCGTAAGGGTCGAAAACTCCGGCAGCTTAAACGGTCGCATTGGCAGTCCTCCAAAATCCGGTAACAAATCGATAGAGTTCGCTGATCGAATCTCTCCTGTAGATCGCGATCAGCAGGCTTGACACGATGCAGCCAACAAAAGCCCAGACCGGCAGTTGGTACGAGACGATCACCGCACCGACAAGGCTCGGTAAAAAGGCGAGAAATGTCCACGAATACGGCATTCCCGATTCGCGGCGGAGCAGCACGGCAAAGATCGCGACGCTCGCTGCGTAGGCGGCAAACGTTGCCCACGCACAGCCGACCATTCCATACTTCGGTATCAGATAGAAGTTTGCGGCGATATTGGCGACCGCCGCAAAACACGAGGCGACCAGCGAAATATACGTCGCCGAGGTCGCGTTGGCAAAGGCCGCATAGCCGACGGCAACCGGTATCCAGAAGACCGAGCTGGCAAGCAAGATCCAGAGCGGCAGCACCGCACCGGTAAATTCGGTTTTGAATACTAGCGGGATAAAGATGTAGCCGAGGCTCGCAAGCACCGCGCACGCTACGCCCCAGGCAAGAACGATGGGCGGCAAAATATGCCGAAAGAAATGAAACGAACGTTCGCCCTGCGTCTCAACCTCTTGGGTGAGCAGGAGCGGCAAAAGGATGGTATTGGCGATCGTCGGCACCTGCATCGCGATGCCGTTTACCTGTGTCGCGACCGCATAGACTCCGAGATCGGTGTGCGACAGAAACTTTGAAATAAAGGCCGCATCGACATAGCTTCCCGAGAGAAAGCCGACAAACCAATACGGCAGCAGCGGCAGCGAATAGATCAGCGTTTTTTTGAAGATATCGCCATCGAGAGTAAAGCGTCGAAAGATCACGCTCCGCAATTGCAGTACGCCGACGAGCATCATCGCCGCCGAACCCGCGATATAACAGATCACCGCCGAGCGAACATCTATCGTCCCTGAAAAATACAACGCTGCGACACCTGCGAGAATGATCAGCCGCTCAAACATCTGTAGCATTCCCTGTCCACGCAGCATCTTGGCCGCCTGCATCCCCATCTGCACGTGCATCCAGAATGCCGAGATCACAAAATGAGCGAGTACGAGCCAGAGCGTGTCCGGCGTCAACCGCAGCCAGTCGCCTAAGAAAGGGAACCATAGCGACGTGATCGCCAAAAGTAAAGCTAGATTGGCCGCGAGAATGATGAAACGGCTCCAAAATGTCCGCGCAATAGACGCGGTCTCGACAAATTCGTCCACGCCAAAACGCACGACCGCGACCGTCGTCCAGTTGGTAAATATCTGTACGATCTGCGATGCGGCGATCACGGCAAAAACCCCGCCGTAGCCCTCAGGCCCGATCTTTTGTGTTATGAGCCAGACCGCCGCAAACGCGAAAACGGAACTTCCGGCTTGATAGATCAGCAGCCAGAAGTAATTGCGCGGCGCTTGTCGCACGTCCCAGCCCGAACTTTGCCGCTCGGATCGCCGAATTTCGCCTGTGTTCCCGGCCAGGTTATCCATTGCGTTCTCGCTTGCGGCCAAATAGCGGCATTATGTAGTTAAAGATAGGTGACAGAAGCTTATTGATCCACAGATCGTCCTGTTTTCCGTCGACTGCGATGACCGTCTTACCTTTGAACTCCGCGATGCTCAGGTGATGGCCGCCACGGTGGTTCCAGCTGTGCTTCAGGTCAAAATAGTTGTCTGCTACGACTCGTTCCTCGTATTGTGTTCGCGAGAGTTCAGTTATTTCGAGCACGCTGATATTCCGGCCGTACTCGCCCGAGCCGTCCTGAGCAATGCGATAAAGCTTGTTATGGAGCACGATCGGGCTGCCGCCACATTGCCTATAGCGCAGGTCGCTGGTGAGCGGATTTTTGCGGTGCGGAATCAGAGGGCCTTCTCTTAGGTCTTCGGTATAGAAAAGCTCTAACCCGTCGTTTGAGGTCGTAAAAAAATACCAGATGCCGTCGTGCTTGATGAGAGACGAGTCTTTGTAAGACCCGTGGAGCAGCACACGGACCTTCTTAAGGCCATGAGGAAAATCCTCAAATCTATAAAGTGCGACCTCGCCCGTCGCCAGCGTCTCTGGCATCAGGTAGATGTCGCCCTTGTCCGCAAAGACGAACGGAAACGATAGGTGAAACGGCTCGCGAAGCACCTCGCCTATCAATTCGAAATTTACGAGATCGGTCGCACGTTTTGCCTGGATCCTGCCATGCTCGCCAACAGCCTGCGATTCGTAGAACAGGTAAAGCTCATCGCCATGCGGAAACAGGAAAGGATCGGCGTATGTGTGAACGTGACCGTGCGCACGTTTTCGCCGCGAATCAAGCACGAACGCGGGCTGGCCAAGGGAACGGTCAAACGAGAAATCACTGTCCTCAACATAGACCGCAAGGCTCCAAATACGATTCTTTTTAAGTTTACCGATCAAGGCTAATACCGCTGATAGAATTGAACGCTAAATGATGACAAACCATTACGGTCAATGCAATTCATGATCGTGATTTGCCCCTTTTGAATAGTTTCGGTGATAAATCGGTCTAGTCACCGACCGGCCTTGGACGCTGCAACCGAGAGTATCATTTAGGCGGCCCGCCAAATTTTGACATGAAAGAAACTAACATCTTGATCGAATCTTTTTTCACGAACGCAATGATGCCGCTAGCCGCTACGCACGCCATAAGAGCCGCTATGGGAGATTCTAACAGCGTTAGCAACACGGCGCTGATTACGCTCGGTATGCAGGCGAGAAATGTCCATGAAATAGGCATTTGGGCCGACCGTTTCAACAACGCTGCGAACATTAAAACGGTTGCTGTAAATGCTAAAAGCGTCGCGATCGCACATCCGATCATTCCGTATCGCGGGATGAGAATGAAATTTGCCGCGACGTTCACGCCCGACGATGCGATCGCCGACACGAGCGGGATATGCGTCGCCGAGACCGTATTAGCGAGTGCAGAATAACCAAGGGCGATGGGTATCCAGACCACTGTCGCCGATAAAAGTATCCAAACGGGAACCGCCGCCGGCGAAAACGGGCTCCCGTAGATGAGCGGAATTGCAAAATAGCATCCGAAGGCAAAGGCCGTACTCGCCAACCCCCACATTAAAACAAGTCCCGGAACGACATTGCGAAAATACGAGAATGACCGCTCTTTCCCGGTCTCGGCCTGAAGTGTGACGAACAGAGGCAGAAGCAATGTATTTGCGAGCGTCGGCACCTGCATGGCGATGCCATTGATCTGGATCGCAAGCGAATACACGCCCAAGTCGGCCGTCGAGAGGTACGACGTGATAAAAATCGCATCGAGATAGCTGCCCGAAAAATAGCCGACAAATCCGTACGGTATAAGCGGTAGCGAATAAATTAGAAGTCTTCTGAACTCTTGCTTACGAAATGAGAATTGGGTAAAGATGACCGATCTCAGTTGAAAGATCCCGACGACCAGCATAATCGTGGGTGCCACGATGTAACAAATAACCGCCGACTGAAAATCTATTGTTCCGGTCGTCGTTAGAACGATGAGACCGGAAAGAGTTAACATTCGCTCAACCATCAGCAGAAGGCCCTGCGAGCGCAACATCTTTGCCGCCTGTAGCCCTTGCTGCAAGTGAAGCCATAACGCGCTGACCGTAAAATAACCAATGACAAGCCAAAATGAAGTTGGCGAAAGCTTTAGCCAACTGGTCAGCGGCTGAAACCAAAGCGGCGAGAAAGCCAGAACGACGGCGAGATTGACGGCAAGAATAATGAACCGCGTCCAGAACGTGCGCGCCACCGATGCCGTCTCCACAAACTCGTCGATCCCAAATCGAATAACCGAGATCGCGGTCCAATTTACAAAGACAAGTGCGATCTGCGAAGCAACGATGACGGCCATGATGCCGCCATTGCCCTCGGCGCCGAGATTTTGCGGCCGCGTGATCAGCCACACCGATCCAAACGCCGCAAGTGCGCCGCCAGCCTGAAATAGTATCAGCCAGAAATAGTTACGTGGAGCGTTGCGAATGTCCCAACCCGAGCTTTGGCGTTCGGAGGACGGTGCGGCCGCGGCATTTACTTCGGAGGGGTCATTTGTCACGTGGCAAGTGTATTTTTCTATTGAAGGGAGTGTCAAACAGCGTGTCCCGTTCCATGTTCCACCATGGAACGGTGGAACACATGGAACGGGTGGAACACCTGAAACGCACTATTTCTCAATGATCATGTTTTATCCCGTCAGGAACGCTGCCATGATAGATCTCGCTGCCGGTCGCGACGAATTCCTTTGCTTTTTCACTCATCCCGACGGCAAGGGCTTTTTCGGCTTCGATATTTTGAGCGTTGGCGTAATCGCGGACGTCCTGCGTGATCTTCATCGAGCAAAAATGCGGCCCGCACATCGAGCAGAAGTGGGCGAGTTTGGCACCCTCGGCGGGGAGAGTTTCGTCGTGAAACTCTTTTGCTTTTTCGGGGTCGAGGCCGAGGTTGAACTGGTCTTCCCATCGGAATTCGAAGCGAGCTTTGCTCAGTGCGTTATCGCGATATTGAGCACCCGGATGACCTTTAGCAAGATCGGCGGCGTGGGCGGCGAGTTTGTAGGTAATCACGCCTTCCTTGACGTCCTGTTTGTTCGGCAAACCAAGATGCTCTTTCGGCGTTACATAGCAAAGCATCGCCGTTCCAAACCAGCCGATCATCGCCGCACCAATTCCTGACGTGATGTGGTCGTAGCCCGGGGCGATGTCGGTTGTCAGCGGCCCGAGCGTATAGAACGGAGCCTCGCCGCAGATCTCGATCTGCTTGTCCATGTTCTCTTTGATCAGGTGCATCGGCACGTGGCCGGGGCCTTCGATCATGGTCTGGCAATCCATTTCCCAGGCGATCTTGGTCAACTCGCCTAGCGTATCAAGCTCCGCAAACTGTGCCTCGTCATTCGCATCCGCGATCGAGCCCGGCCGCAACCCGTCACCAAGCGAGAACGCAACATCATACGTCCGCATGATCTCGCAGATATCTCTAAACCTTGTGTATAAGAAGCTTTCCTCGTGATGTGCGAGACACCATTTCGCCATGATCGAACCGCCGCGGCTGACGATCCCTGTCGTGCGCTTCGCCGTCATCGGAATATACGGCAGACGAACGCCTGCGTGGATCGTAAAATAATCTACGCCCTGCTCGGCCTGTTCGATCAGCGTGTCGCGATAGATCTCCCACGTCAGATCCTCGGCCTTACCGTTCACTTTTTCGAGCGCCTGATAGATCGGCACCGTGCCGATCGGAACCGGCGAATTCCGCAATATCCACTCGCGTGTCGCGTGGATGTTCTTGCCTGTCGAAAGGTCCATCACCGTGTCTGCTCCCCACAGTGTCGACCAACGCATCTTCTCGACCTCTTCCTCGATGCTGGAGGCGATCGCGGAATTGCCGATATTTGCGTTGATCTTCACTAAAAAATTACGCCCGATCGCCATCGGTTCGCTTTCCGGGTGGTTGATATTATTCGGGATGATCGCCCGGCCGCGGGCGACCTCGTCACGAACAAATTCAGGTGTAACAAATGTTGGTATCGATGCTCCAAACGATTCGCCTTTGTGCTGATGATTTAGCGACGAGCGGTCGCTGCGTTCCGCGTTCGTAAGATGGTCATACTCAGCCTGACGTCCAAGATTCTCTCGAATCGCAACATATTCCATCTCAGGCGTGATTATGCCTATGCGGGCATAATGCATCTGCGTAACGCACGCGCCGTTTTTCGCCCTCAGCGGAGCCCGGCGAAGACCGGGAAACTCTTCCAAAGTCCCGCGTTCATTCGCCTTCGCGATCTCCTCGGCACCTTTCGTAAGGTACCCATTGTCCTGAGGCAATATCTCGCGTCCCTCATACTCCTCGACATCACCACGCCCCACGATCCAATCCCGTCGCAATGTGGGAAGCCCTTCGCGGACATCACATCTCATCGCCGGATCGGTCCATACACCGCTCGTGTCATACACGCGCACCGGAGCATTCGCTTCCAAATTCCCGTCAAAATCCTTCGACGGCGACAGTGCTATCTCGCGAAACGGCACGCGTAATGCTGTAATTCCCCTGTCACTACCGTTCCCGGTACTGACCTCGACGTATATCTTCCGCGATGCAGGCAATTTAACCTCATCGCTACTCTTTTCCGCTGACAACTGACTACTGACTACTGACAACTGTTCCATCGTTTTTCTCCCTTCGTCGGTATTATCCGCATCAGGTTCTAAGGATAACGCCCGCATCAGGCGAATCTCAGCTACTGCGTTTATAGCTCTCCCGTAAACTTAGTGCAGCTAAATTGTATGCCAAATACAAGATTTCTGCGAAGTACGGCATGCCCCGCAAAAATTCTCATTTCCATTACAACCTTTCGGAACAAGTGCTATACTAACCGGAAGAATGTTTGAACATTCTTTAACACTACAAGGGGCGTTAGAAATGGTATGAAAAAGCCAATGTTGGGGATAATAACGGTCTGTCTGATGCAAATAGTATTTGTGGCTTACAACGCCATTGATCTGACAGTCGATACGTCGGCCGGCCGGCCGGTTCGTGAAACCGCCCAGTTGCCAGCTAAGCTTGATGCGGCGGATAACGACATCGTGGTGTTCAGATCGGGCAAACCGGTGAGCCAAATGCCTCAGGTTGAGAGGACAACCGCAACGTCATTCGCGACGGCCAAGAGATTCCCACGATCTACTGCGAAACCGGAATCTTTCCGCCCACGCACGATGCTTGCGGTGAAAAAGCCCGCGTTTCGCACCGAATATCCCATCGCGACGCTCGAATCCCGCGAATCGAACATTGCTTACACAACCCCACGCGAAACAAAGACCAAGAAAAACAAGTCTTTCTTTTCCAAGACTTTACCGGTTCTAAAGAAGCCCTACGATTGGGCCAAAGCCTTCGCCGGAATGCTGAAATAGCTTTGAAATTAAAGGTTCCAATTGATACGGCCGATAAGATATAATTATACCAGAGCTATAAAAGGCTCCTGCTTTCCCGGCACCTCTCTCACATAATTTTCGATAATCTGATATTTCCGCACATGCGGAATGATTTCGTATTAAAGACAATGCGCGTCCTAGATTTATATACGCTGTCGATCATGCTGATCGTGCTGTGCGGAGCCTTAAGCCTCGCGATGCTGGTCGCGTGGCGGGCCAATAAGACGTATGCCGGATTTGGCTGGTGGACTGCCGGCAATCTGCTCGCCGCATCGGGTTTTGTATTTATTGGATTTCGCGGTCTTTTGCCAAATGTCTTGACGATGGTGGCGAGCAACGTCGTCTCGGTCGCGGGTTTGCTCGTAGCCTTGCACGGGATACGCGTGTTCCTCGGACGGCCTGGACGAATTCGTTTCAACGTCGTTATGACCGTCCTTCAGCTAATAACGTCGGTCTATTACACAACCTTTCAGGATGACATAGTTACGCGCATTGCTTGCGTATCGACCATTACTGCCGTCATCACCGGCGTTTCGGCATTCGAATTTATTGTTATTCATAAACCGGCAAAAAGGTTCGTACATCGCTTTGCAGCGACCATCTTTGCCGCATTTTCTCTGGTCCTTTTTCTCCGAGGACTCCTCACTTTAGTGTTGTCGCCGATAGATAATCTTTTTGTCCCGAGTTGGATCCAATCGCTTTCGTTCGTCTTTTTCAATCTGTTTGCGGTGATGTGGACGTTTACGTACATGGTGCTAAACAGCCAGCGACTGCAAGAAGATCTCGAAACTGCGCAGATCGAGCTCGAACGCCTCGCCACGACCGACTACCTCACAAGCCTCAGCAACAACCGGGCATTTTTCGAACGTGCGGCCACCGAGGTTGTCCGTACCCAGCGTCATGGCATTCCTCTGTCACTCGTGGTGTTTGACGTAGATCATTTCAAGTTGGTCAACGACACTTTCGGCCATCCCAGCGGTGACCGTATGCTCCGCGAACTCGGTGCCGTTTGCAGCCGTATGACCCGGCAGAATGACATGATCGCACGGCTCGGCGGTGAAGAATTTGCCCTGTTGCTTACTCACGCTGACATAAAAGCCGCCGGTCACGCCGCCGAGAATTTCAGGGCGGCGATCGAGCGGACCATCGTTGAGCACGACGCCGAGAATATCTTTGTCACCGCCAGCTTTGGCGTGGCCGAACTCCGCGACGATGACACTCTCGAGGTATTCCTCGCACGAGCCGATAGTTGTCTCTATCAGGCAAAAAATGCGGGTCGTAATTGCGTCGTCTCTGAGTCAGGTGATGCCAACCACTCGTACCTCGAAAGCACAAATTTCATACCTCCGCCACCCTCGGTCGAACATCGCGTTTGACCCGCAACAAAATGCCGTTTATCGTCGTCTAATGGGTATGACGTCGATACGTAATTTCGCCATTTTGCTTGCTATCCTGACCTTTGGCTGCGCCAATGCGATGCCGACGGGCGGTTTCGAGGGGAAAACGCTGATGACGGCCGATGGCGTGAAGTTTCGCGTTGAAACGGTCGCGACTGGCCTCGAAGTTCCGTGGGGCTTTGCATGGCTGCCGAATAAGGACATGCTCGTCACCGAGCGGCCCGGCCGCGTACGCATAATCGAGAATGGCAAGCTTCGTGCTGAACCGGTCTTCGTTGTGCCTGACGTCGAGCAGTCGAGCGAGAGCGGTCTGATGGATATTTCTGTCCATCCGCAGTTCGCAACCAACGGTTTTCTCTACCTCGCCTACGCTTACAACCGCGACGGCAAACGCGTTAAGGTCATGCGTTATAAGTACGCAGGCGGCAAATTTACCGAACCAAAAGCCATCATCGAAGACATTCCCGGAGCTCCGAATCACGCCGGAATGCGTGCGCGTTTTGGCCCGGACGGCAAGCTTTATGTGACGACCGGCGATGCGACTGATTGGAATCTGGGGCAGAAGATGGATTCGCTAGCGGGCAAAACCTTGCGTATGAACGACGACGGTACGGTGCCGCAGGATAATCCGTTCGTGAAAACTGCAGGTGCACGCCCTGAGGTCTGGAGCTACGGCCATCGCAATGCACAGGGCCTCGCGTGGCAGCCGGGCACAGGGACGATGTTCCAGACGGAGCACGGCCCGAGCAGCTTCGAGGGTAAAGGCTCAGGCGGAGACGAATTTAACCTCGTCGAACGCGGTGCCAATCTCGGCTGGCCCGAGATCCACCACACCGAAAAACGCGAAGGCATGGTCTCGCCGCTTCTCGAATACTCGCCCGCATGCGCACCCGCGAGCGGTATGTTCTACAACGGCTCGCAGTTTCCGATATTCAAGGGCAATTTCTTCTTCGGCTGCCTCCGCGGAGCTAAGATCATCCGCGTCATCCTCGATGGTAGAAAAGTCTTAAATCAGGAAGACCTCGTACCCGCCGCGCTCGGTCGCATTCGAGAAATAACCGAAGGTCCCGACGGCAACATCTACTTCTCTACGTCCAATCGAGACGGTCGCGGTACTCCCGCCAAAGACGACGACCGCATCATGCGGATCGTGCCTTAGTTCTATCTATTTTACCGTTATTGGCCGTTTACAATTCTTTACAACTTTTACAAAACTAATTGAGTTAGAATTGCGTCTTACAAGGCGAACCGACAATCTCAACTCAAGACAGGAGCTATTTTTATGAAGAAGAATTTTGTTTTTGCAACAGCCGTAGCGGTACTCGCGATGGCATTTACGGTTTCGGCGCAGAAGGCACCGGCCGATTTCAGCGGCACATGGAATCTTGACACTGCCAAGGGAAGCCTCGGCCCGCAAGGTGCGATGATCAAATCGCAAACGCTTACCATTAAACAGGAAGGCAATAAGCTCACGGTTTCTACCAAGACCGAGCGTAATGCTCCACCTGCAGATGCGTCAGGCGCTGGCGCTGCGAGCGGAGCACGGCCCGGCGGCGGTGGCGGCATGGGCGGTGGTGGTGGTGCCCCAGCCGATCAGTCCTACATGCTTGACGGCAAAGAAGTTAGCGCTGACCAGCCCGGCCCGGGAGGAATGACAATTCCTGTAAAAACGACCGGAAAGTGGGACGGCAGCAAGGCTGTTATCAATACATCGCGTACGATGACCGGCCAGGACGGTGCGGCTAGCACCACGACGACCAAAATTACCTATGAGCTTGGCGCCGATAGCAAAACCCTAACGGTTACCCGTGATTCCGAAAGCCCTCGCGGCAAAAGCTCGACGACGAGTGTTTATACAAAGGGCTAGTTTTTATACTATCCTTCACGAAAAAGGCGGGCTTTGCGGCCCGCCTTTTTTTAGTCTTCAAATCGAAGTTCTTCGATTATTTCTTGCTTGTATTTCTTGCCTAGCTCAAGATCTTCGCGTTTCAATGAAACTGCGCCGACCACTGCGTGGCCGCCGCCGCCGTAGCGTTCGCAGATCTCGGCGATGTTGTGGGTGCGCGGGCGTGGTGCCCATGGGTTTGAGCCGACGGAGATCTTTGTGCGGAAATCGCTCTGGCTTAGGCTGACGACGTAGGTGGTTTCCGGATAGAAATAGTACGGGATGAACTTGTTGTAGCCATCGATGCCGGTATCGGTCAGATCAAATGTGACAACGCCACGGTCGTAAACGGCACGTTCTTTGATCAGATTGACGGTGCTCCAGTGGCGTTCGAGGATGGGTTCGAGCTTGGCCTGGATCTCATTGCTCTCAAGGATCTGGTCGAGCGTTCTCGCGGTCAGCGAGCGGATGATCTTGGCAACAAACTCCGGGTCTTTTTCACCCTCGATCACTTGCATCAGTTTCAGCGCCGATGAGCGAAGCTCGACGCATTGGGCCGGTGACTCATACAAAGCTCCGTCGATAATGTGTGCCCACTCGATGAGTTCGGCGAGGGATTCATCCTCGAAATCGTACTTTTCTTTCGCGATGCGAGCGATGAACTCTGCACAGGATTTGCTCCCTGTATCGAGGAACTTTGTTCCAGACGTATCGGCCAGAAAATGCTGCTCGTCTTCCTTCGTTAGAAATGCCGACTGGTGATGGTCGAACCACCACGTTAGCCGCTCGTCCGGACAATATTTGAAATCGACGAACGCATTCTCGTCGCCGTCAAACTGCTCGCGGTCAAAGGCATTGCCCGCACGATGCATCGTCGGCGTGTACTCGACCACGGCTCCGGGGTGAATTTTCGTCTGATAAAATTTGGTAAAGATCGCGGCCGACGAAACGCCGTCAAAACAGTTGCCGTGATAAAGTATCCGCAGTTTCATATAATCACTATTTGCCCGTTGGCAAAACATTTTAGGCTAGAGGACGAAGGTTGTTTCGTCAAGGAATCGAATATGAATATAAGGCTCGCCGCTCCGCAAGATGCCTATCATTTTGTCGAATTTAACAAGGCCATGGCCTTTGAGACCGAGGGCAAAACGCTGGACGATCCCGTGGTCGAGGCGGCCGTAAATGCTATCGTTGACGACCCGAACAAAGGCTTTTACGTCGTTGCCGAGGACGAAGGGAAGATCGTCGGCGGCCTTTTGATCACCTACGAATGGAGTGACTGGCGCAACGCCTGGTGGTGGTGGATCCAGAGCGTCTTTATTCGTCCCGAGGCACGTGGAAAGCGTGTTTATAGTCAGCTCAATGACTTCGTAAAGCAGCTTGCCAGAGATGCCGGGAATGTTTACGGGATCAGGCTCTACGTTGAGACCGAAAACGTTCATGCCCAACGCGTTTACGAAAACGTGGGCATGGAACAGTCAAAATATCTGATGTACCACGAGCAGCTATGACCACTATCAGCGAGGCCGAATTTGCCCGTATTTGCGACGGCATTTTTGAAGATCGCGAGAGCATCATCAAGCACAATCCGCTGGGCAAACGCGAAGAGATACTTCTCTGGATGCTGCTAAGTTGTCTGAACAGCTATCTGAGCCTGACCGAGATCGAGATGCCTTGTTTCAACGGGATGCCGGATGAAAAGACTTATCATGATGCGATCTTGTTTGTAATTCGCGACAGGCGTGACGACGATTTTGACGCCGTTCCTTACATCGATAAACTTACGAAAGATGATAATTGAGCAATTTGTACAAACGCCGTTTCAACAGAACACTCGGATCGTCGCATGCGAAAATACGCGCACGGCGATCTGCATCGACCCGGGCGAGGCGTCGCCGGAGGTTGCCGAATTTGTGAGAACGAGCGGCCTTGAGCTTTCCGCGATATGCCTGACGCACGGCCATCTTGACCACATCGGCGGAACGCGATTCTTACATGACAATTTTCCCGATGCGGAGATCCTGTTACATAAGGACGAAGAGCCGCTGTATTACGCTTTGAAACAACAACCGTTGGCTATGGGAATTCCGCCGCATCAGCTTGCGGCGATGGGATTCGATTACGACGATCCACCGCAGGTCACGCGGCATGTGGAGCACGGAGAGATAGTTGAAATTGGAGATCTGAAATTTGAGATCAGACATTGTCCGGGCCATACGCTCGGGCATATCGTTTTGGTCGAGGAAAATGAGCGAGCGGTCTTTACCGGCGATTGTCTATTCAGCGGAACCATCGGCCGCACCGATCTGCCGGGCGGTAATCATCAGCAATTAATATCGTCTATCGTTGAAAACGTGCTTTCGCTCGATGACGATTTCACAGCCTACTGCGGCCACGGCCCTGAAACGACGATCGGTCGCGAACGGATGACGAATCCGTTCTTGATCTAACGTCGAACGAATCTGATAAGATCGGACTACACAATCTCATTTCGAAGGAGAGACAAGAATGCAACGGATAATCGCTACGCTTTTGATAACAAATCTTCTTGGTTTCACGGCTTTCGCCCACGGCGATAACAGCCATTTTGCGAACAAACAGGACGTGACTGTCAAGACGCAAAAGGTCAGGGGCAATGTCTATATGCTTCAGGGACGCGGCGGAAATGTCGGGGCAGTCACCGGGCCGGAAGGAATCTTGATCGTCGATGACGACTACAAGACAGTCAGCGAAAAGCTAAGCGATGCGTTAAAAGAACTCGGTTCGCCCACGCCGCGATTTATCCTAAATACACATTGGCACGGCGACCACACAGAGGGCAACGACTTCTTTGGCAAGCAGCAGTCCGTCATCGTCGCTCATGACAATGTTCGTAAACGTCTGCTCGATCCGCCCGTTATCTTTGGGCAAAAGACGCCCGCCTACGCCGCCCACGCTTTGCCGATCATCACTTACAACCTGTCGATGACGATCCATCTGAATGGTGAAGAGATCAAACTAGTTCACTATCCGAACGGCCACACGGACGGCGATACCGTCGTGTTTTTTACGAAGGCAAATGTTGTTCACCTCGGCGATGATTTCTTTGTTGGCAGATTTCCATTCGTGGACGTGGACAGCGGCGGCAGCGTTCAGGGGCTCATCAACAACATCGCGTCGCTGATAAAAACGGTACCGGCGGATGCCAAGCTGATCCCCGGCCACGGGCCGCTCGCGACCGTCGATGACCTTAAGGCTTATCACCAATTGTTGGTTGAGTCCTCAAAGGTTATAACCGATGCGATGAAAAAGAAAAAAACTCTCGACGAGATCAAAAAAGTCGGCTTGCCCGAAAAATATAAGACCGCCGGCTCGGGCTTTATCAAAACCGATATGTGGATCGAGATAGTGCATCGCAGCTACTCGAAGAAATAAGAATTATTGCCGCAAAAAATCGCAAAAGCCGCAAAAAGGAATTCTTCCTATTGCGGCTTTTGCGTATTTTTGCGGCCAAAATTCCTAAGCGACCGTGATCTCGTTTGAGAGATACACATCCTGAATCGCGTTAAGGAGTTCAACGCCCTCTGCCATTGGGCGCTGGAAAGCTTTGCGACCGGAGATGAGGCCGGTGCCGCCGCCGCGTTTGTTGATGACGGCCGTGCGAACCGCGTCGGCCTTGTCGCTCGCACCTTTTGACTCGCCACCGGAATTGATCAGACCCGCACGTCCCATATAGCAATTGGCTACTTGATAACGTACGAGGTCGATCGGATTGTCGGTCGTGAGTTCCGAGTAGATCTTCGGACTTGTCTTGCCATAGCTGCTCTCGGTATTGAGCATGTTGTAGCCGCCATTTCGCTCGGGCAGTTTTTGCTTGATGATATCGGCCTGGATGGTCACGCCGAGGTGATTTGCCTGCCCAGTCAGATCGGCAGCGGTGTGCATATCGCCCTCGGAGCCTTTGAATTTTGGATTGCGAAGATAGCACCAAAGAATGGTCGCCATACCGAGTTCGTGTGCGTATGCAAACGCCTCGGCAACCTCGGTGATCTGCCGCGTCGATTGGTCGCTGCCGAAATAGATCGTCGCACCGACCGCAACCGCACCCATGTTTCGCGCCTGCTCGATCGTGCCAAACATCACCTGGTCGAACTGATTCGGATAGGTCAAAAGCTCATTGTGATTGATCTTAACGATAAACGGGATCTTGTGAGCGTACTTACGTGCGACCATTCCAAGCACACCGTATGTCGAGGCAACAGCGTTGCAACCGCCTTCGAGGGCGAGTTTGACGATGTTCTCGGGGTCGAAATACATCGGGTTCGGAGCAAAGGATGCTCCAGCCGAATGCTCGATCCCCTGATCGACCGGCAGTATCGAAACATAACCCGTACCACTCAAACGACCGGAGTTATAAAGTGACTGCAAACTTCTCAATACATTAGGATTGCGGTCGGAGTCCATCCACACTCGGTCAATAAAATCGCCGCCGGGAAGATGTAGGTTCTCTTTCGGAATGGTCGAACAAGTGTGGTTCAAAAGTACGTCAGCGTCACTACCCAGCAGTTCCCTGATCTTTCCAATATCTGTGGACATTAAGTTATTCTCCAAAATCGGCTTTCAAAAATGATGTAAAATTACAATCCAATAATATACAACGCCTCGCACGTATTGTTAATTCGACATCTCTGAAATACAACGAAAAAGCTGCCCGCTGGCAGCTTTACGTTTCAGATCGTGTGTTCCACGTTCCAGCATGGAACGGTGGAACACATGGAACACGTGGAACAAACTTATCATAGCGAACTGGTATCGACCTTAGCGAGAGCGGCGACCTTCCCCTGTTTGGAGACTACCACGCCGCCGTGCTTTTCGATCGTGATAGCAAATGCCTCTGGACCGAGAGCCCTTAGCTTAGCGTTGATCGGGATGACGACCTCGCCGTCGGTTTTTACGTCAAAGGTGCCGCCGTCGATCGGTGTTAATTTGTCCTGAGTTTTATCGAATATCCAGAGCTGGTAGCACGTCTTATCGGCATCGTTGACAGGAAGGCCACGAAAACGCATGTAGCCCAATTGCTTTGCCTCGCTCCAGATTATGTCGCCCGAAACATTCAGTTCCTTTACGTTTCCTGCTCCCCAATTTGCCTTGTAAATGTTCGCCTCGCTGCGGAGCAGCTCTTCGCGGAGTTCGCTCGGAGTTAGCGTTCTCGGAGTCTCGACTGGCGTTGGAGTTTTCACCAACTCGGTCGGCTGTAGACGCGTCGACCAGATGTTAAATGCTAAAGCGACGCTGGCTGCCGCAGCTGCGGCCCAGCCCATCCAGCCGAACCAGGAACCAAAAATGCTAGATGTCTGAGCGGTCGATTCTTTTGGAGGTGCGGGCCATGCAGATTCGCTTTGGCGGCTGCGGACGAATTCTTCGCCGCGGTCCTGAATTCTCTCTCTCAGGAACGCAGGCATTGGTTCTTCCGTCTCGAGGCCGGCAAGATTGATCGCGGCGGCGGTCATCTCGAGCGAGCGAAATTCAAGCTCCGCGCTCTCGGCGTCAAATGACGCGAGTTCACGTGCCTCGCTCTCGTCCAGCCCGTAGATGGCCTTCTTAGCAAGCAGGTCGAAGAGTTGTTCTTTTTGTTCTTCGCTCATGCCCTTACCCCCTGCGTAAGCTGTGTGCCTGTTAAACCCATCAGCTCTCTCACCTGCAATAATCCACGCCTCGCGTGTGTCTTTACCGTCCCCAGCGGCATCCCTGTCGCGTCCGAAATCTCTTGGTGCGACATTCCCTGAATGATCGAGAGCCGCAAAACTTGCTGCTGCTCCGGTCTCAGACTTCGCATTGCCTCGGCCGCCTGTTGGGCTTCGAGGCTGGTTTGCATCGTTTTGTCGGCCCTTGTAAATGGCTCCAAGAGCACATCGTCAAGCGAATCGGCAGAAATACGCCGTGCCGAGAACCTGATCTTATCTATCAAACGCCGCCGTGCGATCATAGCGATAAACGTCGTCTCGGAAGACTTCGTTTCATCAAACCGCTCGGCATTTTTCCAAACATCTACGAAAATTTCCTGTACCGCATCTTCGGCATCGTCGGAATTTCTGAGCATTTTCCGGGCAATCGACCAAACGAGCCCGCCGTACTTGGTCAAACAGTCCTGAATGGCGGCCTGATCGCCGTTGGCTATGCGTTGTAGGATGCTTTGAGTCACTATTCTTCCTGGAATCTATAGATATTCTCTTTAAGCTACCTCATTCGAGCGGCGGTTGTAAACTTTTGCCGCCCCAACACTAGCGGAGATTTACTCTCCACTGTATATTTCGACATTGTTACGCGATTGGATTCAGTCGGTTTCAAGTAGCTGTTCTGATTCAAACTCAGGCGCAGCGGAGCGTGTGAAGATCGAGGCAATAAAGATGACGAAGAGGATTATCGAGCTGATCGCCGACAACAAGCAAAATTGGCAAAATGCACCGATCAGAGCCGCCTGTACATAGATAAGCCAACCGGAAAATCCGGCCATGATCGTCGCCTGGACGCCGTAAAGACGCCACGTACGGCGGTCGCCAAACACCGTCAAAAGAGCAAGCGAAAAGGCTACAAAATACGCTGCCGCACCAAATGCCGCGAGCGGAATACCTTGAAATTCCGCCCACTGGCTGTTAAGAACCTGCTCACAGCCCTCGATAATGCTGCACGGCACAGGCTCGGCGGTGTAGTGATGAACCGTAAGATAGACAGAATCGGCAAGGCCCGCCAAAGCAACGATCGCCGCTGCGACGGGCAGTTTGGCGATCGTTGTTTTGGTGGACATATTTGTTATTTGGCCGTATTCGCGGCATTTGCCGGAGCAGCGTTAGCAGGAGCCGCATTGGCGGCAGCCGGATTGGAGCTTGCGAGTTCGGCGTCGATCAGCTTTTTGAGGCCCGAGACTGTTGCCTCGGCAAAAGGTACTGCATTGCCATTGATGTACAGCGACGGAGTCGAACTTACGCCGATCGCTTTGCCGCGGGCCATATCGGCATCGACGCGTGACTTGGCCTGGATGCCGGCCATGTCGTTTTCCCATTTACCTATATCGAGCCCGATCTTTGCGGCGTAGTCTTTCCAGATTGTTTTGTAGGTTGGGGCAGCGGTCCAGGCCTGCTGGTTATTAAACAGCAGATTTTGCAGATCCCAAAATTTACCCTGCAATCCAGCCGCCTCGGCAGCTACGGCCGCTTCGTAAGATTTGTCGTGGGCTGGAATGGCGAGCGGATAGTTGCGGAAGATAAAGTGTATACGGGAACCGTAAGTCGATTTGATCTCGTTGATTATCGGATGCGTCAAGGCACACGAGCCGCACTGAAAATCAGCAAATTCCTCGAGCGTCACCGATGCCGTCTGTGACCCGGCCTGATTCGGCGGATTTGCCCCCGGAGGTGCACCCGGCGGTATCGACGCCGTCTTCGGCTTGTTCGCCGCCGCGCTGTTCGATGTCGAATTTGCATTCGCCGTATTCGTCTTCGGCGCCGACTTCGACGAACTATACATCCACCATCCGCCAAGAACGGCCACCAACAGCACACCCACGATGATTAACATCGGCGTATTGCTCTTTGTCTCAATTGCTTTTACGTTTTTCATTATTTCAGCTACCTAAATATATACGTACAGACGCTTTTTTAGCTACGCTCATCTTAATAAGTTCACCTGCGAAAATCAAAACGCCGCCAGGTTGTTCCAAGGCATTCCACCGTTCCACACATCTCCCACACTGTAAACGCGCCCTTTTCTTAAATTCCGCATTCCGCATTCTGCAATTGAATGTGTACCAGTGTCCCTCATCTCCCACGTAGCAAAACAGGGCATCCAAGTGCATCGCCATTCCATCTCGTTTCGACGCTAACACAAACGCCACACCGGCGTATATAACGATCCGCCGATAATGCCGATAAACGAAGTTCTTTGAAAACAATTTGTAAGAGAAAGCGTTTTTCCAACGTCCAATCACGGAGTTCTATGTGTGGCTAAATCGCAACAGATAGAGTAGCATCGTGCAATCTTCGAAAAAGTTATGAGAGGCAATTGAAGGAGGTACAGATGCAACGCATAAATTGGAAGTCTCTTTGGGGTAACAAAGTCTTTAAGGTTGTAGTTGTAATTTCATTGTTTACAGCGGTCAGCCTTCCTGCTTGGTTAGGGGCTAGCGAAGGCTTCGTGTACAAGATGCTTTTTCTACAGCTGCTTATGGGTTGTTGGATGCTTAGCTTCTTATACTTGATCGATGAATTAAAGAAAATAAATGACACGATTTGGAGATCGACGTCCGTGGTAATTATTGGTATTTGGCTCTATCTAAGCCTAAATTCGGGAATAATATCGGCCTCAGAAGATGGCACATATAGCTTGTTAAGACAGCCCATAATATGGATGGTAGTCGGTACTGCGGTCTGTTATGTTGCCGTTCTTTTTTATAACCGAAGCAGGATACATCCGGAATAGGCTGCTATTTCACCGCTTTGATCCGTGTTTTGCTTACGTTCCTTTCGTCGAGGATGTCGAGGCTTTTGATTACTCTTGAGGTGATGCCGTCTGCGTCGAGGCCGTATTTGGCGAGGAGGATCTTAGGTTCGCCGTGGGTTACGATTTCATCGGAGACGCCCATGCGGACTAGTTTTAAGGTGTCGGCGAGGCCTTTTTCTTCGAGAAGTTCCAGGATCGCGGAGCCGAATCCTCCGGCGAGATATGCATCTTCGACGGTGACGATGAGGCGGTGCGTGCGGGCGATCTCGGTGAAGAGATCGACATCGAGTGGCTTGACGAAGCGGGCGTTGACGACCGTTGGTTTAATACCGCTCTTAGCGAGTTCTTTGCCAGCCTCGATCGCGGGATAGACCATCGATCCGTAGGCGATAATGGCGACTTCGTCACCTTCAGTGACGACCTCGGCTTTGCCGATCTCCATCTGTTTGGGAAATTCGCTGATATCGACGCCAAAGCCATTGCCGCGTGGATAGCGAATTGCGGCCGGGCCGGGGTGTTCGATGGCGGTGAGCATCATGTCACGGAGCTCGGCCTCGTCTTTCGGGGCCATCAGGACGATATTCGGATAGCCGCGAAGATATGCGATATCGAGCAGGCCGTGATGCGTTGGACCATCGGCTCCGACGATGCCGGCACGATCCATGGTGAAGGTAACGTTGAGGTCTTGGAGACAAACGTCGTGTATCACCTGGTCAAAAGCCCGTTGCAAAAATGTCGAATAGATCGCCGCGACGGGCTTCAAACCCTCGCACGCCATACCCGCACAGAATGTGACCGCGTGTTGCTCCGCAATACCCACGTCGAACGAACGCTCAGGAAACTTCTCCAGCACCTTATCAACGCCTGTGCCGTCCGGCATCGCGGCGGTGAGAGCGACGATGGTCGAGTCACGCTCCATCAGTTCGCACATCGTCTGGCCAAAAACGGCGGTGTAGGTCGGTGCGGCAATTTTGCTCGATTTATACGGAAGGCCGGTCTTCGGATCGAACGGGCCGGTCGCGTGGTAGGCGTAGTAGTTCTTTTCAGGATTCGGAAATCCCTTGCCTTTCGTCGTCAGAGCGTGAACAATGACCGGGCCGTCATCGATCTTTTTCGCTTCTTCAAGAGCTTTTACAAGATTGGCTACATTATGGCCATCGACGTAGCCGATGTATTTAAAGCCGAGTTCGTTGACCAAGGCTCCTGGCAAGACAGCCGCCGCGATCGCATCCTTGACCGATTTCGCAGCCGCTCGCAACTTGCCGCCAATGCCGGGAACGCTTTCGAGGGCGTCGCCGATCTCTTCCTTGAGATGCTGGTAGCTCTGTGCCTCTTTAATGCGGTTGAGATAGCCGCTCAGGCTGCCGACCGCAGGCGCGATCGACATTCCATTGTCATTTAATATGACGATCAGCCGCGATTTGAGATGGCCCGCCTGATTTATGGCTTCCATCGCCATACCGCCTGCGAGGCTTGAATCGCCGATCATCGCACAGACGTGAAAGTCTTCTTTCTTAGTGTCGCGAGCCACTGCCATTCCCAATGCTGCCGAGATCGATGTCGAAGCGTGTCCGGCACCGAAGGTGTCATATTCCGATTCGTCCCGCCGCAAAAAGCCGCTCAACCCGCCATAAGTTTTGATGGTGTGCAGTTCGTCGCGACGGCCGGTCAGAATCTTATGAGCGTAAGCCTGATGGCCGACATCCCAAACAAGCCTATCGAGAGGCGTATCAAAAACATAGTGCATCGCCACCGCCAACTCGACCGCCCCGAGGCTCGCCCCAGTATGCCCGCCAACGCGCGAACACGTGTCGATAATAAAAGTCCGCACCTCGTCCGCGACCTCTTGCAGATCCTCAACACGAAGCTGCCGCAGATCGGCTGGCGAATTAAGTTCCGATAAAAATCTCATTCAATAAAACGGCCCCAAGCGTTCGTTCAAATGTCGCATTTTAGCTTGTCAGAACGCAAATGTTAAGTGGGTTCAAATTCTAAACGCAGAGATCGCGGAGTACGCAGAGATTAGAATTATCCATTTGCCCTAATCTCTGCGTTCTTTGCGGCCTCTGCGTTCAAAGGTCTTCTCACAAGCCTTTACACTTCTTTACCAAAAACCTTCGACCAAACCGCTTTCACGAGCGTCTTAGTATGCGAACAGCGAAAGCTGACGAATTCTTAGAGAGGTAAAATATAGCTATGCAATCAAAACGATTCTTCTCAATACTCATACTCGCGATCGCGGCACTTGCGCTGACGACCGTTTCATTTGCTCAGGAAACCAAGACCGAGACGACGACCGACAAGGCCGTCAAGACCGAGCGTGGCGACAAACGCTTTGGCGACCGCAAGATGGGCGGACGCGGCAAGGGTGCATTCGGCCGTCATGGCAAGATGCGTGGTGGCGAAGGCATCCGCGGTATCAACCTGACGGACGCTCAGAAAGAGCAGTTCAAGGCACTCCGCGAAGCAAACAAGCCGAGCCCTGCATTGCTTGACGAGCTCAAAGCGATCCACCAAGCAAAGAAGGCAGGCACCATCACCGAAGCCCAAAAGGCTCGTGTAAAAACTATCCGCGACGAGATGCAGGCCAGCCGCAAGGCATCTCACGATCAAATCCAAAACATCCTGACCGCCGAGCAAAAGGCCGAGATCGAGAAACGCAAATTGGAAATGAAAACCCGCCACCAGGAAATGCGTAAGAACCGTGGCACCAAGCCGGCAGAAACAATTAAGCCTGTGAACTAGATCGAACTTCTTGTTAGATCAAATGGCGTGAAGTCCAACGGCTTCACGCCATTTCGCGTTTTATCACTCTTTCCGGGAAAAAGAGGTCAGTTCCTTGGTGACTTCTAACGAACAGGACAGCCTGACGGGCTTTGGAAGTTGTAAACCAGGATGCCACGCTGAGCGATTCGGGGAAGATCTACTGGGTGAGAAAATTTCGCCATCTTCGCCGCCGAAGTCGCAGACCCAAAGAGAAGCGAATTTCCTGAGACGCCTTTTGCATCGACAACATTTCCAGCTTTGTTGATCGAAACCTCGACTTCCACTCTTCCTTTTGCACAAGAACTCTTGGCATTTTTCGGATAGTCGGGTTTGGGCAAGTTCTTCGCTAGTCCGTTGACGACAGGCAGAATCCGCTCGACCTTTTCATCGGTCTTGCGCGAAATTACGTGATAGACAATAACTCCTGTATTTTTGTAGGCCTTCCCCTCGAGAATCGTTGGCCTAAAGGTCGCCTTTAGGGATTCCTGTTCCAACATGTGTCGAAAAAATGGATGTCCGGAGATTGCCGTCGCTTTCTCAACTTGTCCTTGCTCGTCAATCACTATTTGAACCCCGATTTCGCCGTTGTAAACGTGCGGTCCGGTTCCCACCATTGATGGATATTTCGGGCGGGGCAGTTGAATCGCAACGTCATTACACTTAACGCATCTGACGACTTCTATGTAAGGAATCTTCCTTGTTTTTGAAGCTTGTTTCTGCTGACCACTCGCAAACTGGGGAAGAGAGAGCAGGAACAAAAGACTAATGATTGAAACCGCGATATTCATTAATATTCAATTAGACACCAAACAACGCGAATCGTTCCAGCTTTCATCAAAAGAGTGCTAAAATTTGGTCACCTTTTTGAATGAGCCCGATCGCTGAGAAGCAAAAAAGCACGGTTGATGAGGCGATAGAGCATTTGATCTCTCGCGCTGAGGATCGGCGTGGGTTGTCGGGTGCGGATATCGCTCCGCGGATCGGCGGGGCTTTGGAAAAATATCTGCTGAGGGACACGCCGGATGCTTCGAATGCTGACATAAAGGTGTTTATCGACGAGATCAGGGCTGATGACCTTTGCTTGATCATTGCGTGCGAACGCGGTGACGAAAAGGCTTGGGAAGATCTGGTCGCGAATTTCGATTCGACCGTTAAGTCCGCCGCCCGCAAGATCTCGTCAAATAACGAAGATGCCGAGGATCTTGCATCGTCGATCTGGGCCGAGCTTTACGGCCTGCGAACGGACGCGGACGGTAACAAAAAGAGCAAGTTGGCGTATTATTCGGGACGCGGAAGTCTTGCCGGTTGGCTGCGGGCCGTCGTTTCGCAGCTTGCGGTGGACCAGTTTCGAAAGGTCTCGAAATTTGTCCAGATCGAGGAAGACCGGGAATTTGAGAACCTCGCCAATGAGGCCGCACAGAGCGATAATAATCATTTTCAGTCGCATACAGAGAATCCTGAGGAGCTGTTTAGCGATGCGAGCACTCGCTCGGATGTGACCGAGGCGATGGCGGCTGCGGTCGCCGGGCTTGATGCGGAAGATCGTTTGATAATGAAGCTCTATTATTTCGACGATCTTAAGCTCAAAGATATCGCCGCCACATTCGGCTATCACGAGGCGACTGCGAGCAGAAAATTAACGCGTGTGCAGAGCGAGATCCGCAAAGGCGTTGAGAAAGAGCTGAAGAATAAACACGGCTGGACCGATGGCGAGGTGAAAAAATACCTCAGCGAGACCGCCGCCGGGCTCGGTATCAATCTCGAAACGATGTTCGCTACGTTACTGACGCTCATGTTGGTGCAAGATATCATCATCGGAGGCGTTCTATAGACGGGTTACGAAACCTTGTAACCGCAGAGACGCGGAGACGCGGAGGATTTTGAAAAGTAGGTGTTTGTAGATCGTAAGTGAAACTGGCTGTCCTTTTTAGGCATTCTCTGCGACTCTGCGTCTCTGCGGTGAAAATATTTTGATGGAACTGGAATTCGACAAAGAAATGGATGCGATCCTGCGGCGGAGCGGCCGGGGTGTGCTTGTGGGCGATAAACCGCTTGACAAGCCAAAACACCTCGATGCCGACGCTATCGCTGCGTTTGTCGAGAATGCGGTTCCTGCACCAACGCGGCGGCTCTATATGGAGCATTTCGCCGATTGCGACCCGTGCCGAAAGTTACTCTCAAGCAGCATCTTAATGAACGATTCAGCGGCGACGGCGGCCGCACCAGCCGCCGTAGTTATTGCGGCGAGCGAATCGATCCCGTGGTACCAACGCCTCTTCCGCACCCCAAATCTCGCGATCGCGATGGGTGCCCTCATCCTGACCTTCAGCGGCGTGCTCGGATACGTGATGCTCCAGAATCGCCAGGACACGAATGTGGCAATGGCCCCTGCGGTCGAACAAGAATCTCAACGCGGCCCGTTCGCCTCTGAACCGTCTGCGGCCACGGCAAATGTTGCGGCAAACAGTGCCGCGAATATCGCTTCTGCTCCGGCCGCAAATGCCGTCGCTCCCTCTGCCGATGAGTCCGAAAGCAAAACACTTGGCAAAGCAACCGGCCCGACCGATAGTGATCGTCCGAGCGAAGTCGTCGCCGGCAAGTCTGAGGCCGATAAGGGCATCACCCTTGATAGCACGGACATAGCCCGTGAGCAGCCAAAACTTTCCAAAGCCGCTCCGCCTCCGGCTCCCGTTGTAACGCAATCCGCACCCGGTATGCTCGGCGGAGTTCGTGCCGACGAGGAACGGAAAGAAAAGGATGACGCCGCGACGATGTCGAAAAAATCCGCCGAAGATTCGCGGAACCGACGAGACCTGCCCGCTGCCCCGGCTAAATCGGGCCCGACCCGCAGCGTCGGCCCCGTTCAGAGCCAGATCAACACGCAAACCCAAAACAACGTCGGCGAAATGTCCGTCACCCGAAACGTCGGCGGCAAGACCTTCGACAACCGAAACGGTGCCTGGTACGACCGCTCCTATCGCAACCAAGCCACCACCAACTACCGCCGCGGCACCGACCAGTACAAAAAACTCGACAGCGGCCTCCGCTCGATCGCCGATAATCTCGGCGGCACGGTGGTCATGATGTGGAAAGATAAGGCTTACCGAATCAATTAACAGTAGAAGAGCAACAACGGATTGCGCGGATTTACGCGGAGACAAATCCGTATGAATCTGTGTTAATCTGTTGTTTCTTCTCAAAATCTTATGAAACGAATTATCTACCTCGTCGCCCTGTGTCTCTGCGTCTCCGCGGTTCAAACTGCTGGCCAAAAGGCAAAAACGGATCCGGTTGTCGCCAGGATGGTTACCGAGGTCTCGGCCAAGAATATCGAGGCAACGATACGCAAGCTGGTGTCGTTTGGAACGCGTAACACGCTGTCTGAACAGGACAATCCGAATCGTGGGATCGGGGCGGCGAGAGATTGGATCTACGCCGAGTTTCAGAAGATCAGTGCAGATTGCGGCGGGTGTCTCGATGTGCAGAAGCAAGCTTTTACACAACCAAAAGCCAATCGCATTCCTGAGCCCGTGACGCTGACCAATGTTTTTGCAGTGCTCAAGGGCACGACTGACGCAAGTCGTATCTATGTCGTTTCGGGGCATTATGATTCGATGTGCTCGTCGCCGACAGATGCGAAATGCGATGCTCCGGGGGCGAATGATGATGCGTCGGGCACGGCGGTCTCGATCGAGCTGGCTCGCGTAATGTCGAAGCGAAAATTTGACGCAACCATTGTCTTCATGGCCGTCCCGGGCGAGGAGCAGGGCCTGCTCGGAGCCGCGTATTACGCTGAGGAAGCGAAGAAAGCTAAAACGAATATCGAGGGAATGTTCACCAACGATATCGTCGGCGGCGTGACGTCCCACAAAAAATCGCAGTTCCGAAATAAGGTCCGTGTCTTTAGCGAAGGCGTGCCGTCGAACGAGACCGAGCAAGAGGCGAACACTCGTCGTAGCGTCGGCGGTGAGAATGACGGACAGTCCCGGCAGTTGGCACGTTACGTCAAAGAGCAAGGTGACCGATATCTCAAGACTTTCGGCGCGTGGATGATCTATCGCCGCGACCGTTACGGGCGGGGCGGCGATCATATGCCGTTCGTCGAACGCGGTTTTGCCGCCATTCGCTTTACCGAGTCGGACGAAGATTACACGCATCAGCATCAGAATGTTCGCACCGATGATAAAGGCGTCTTTTACGGCGACACGCCGGAGTTTGTCGATTTTGCATACACAGCTAATGTCGCCCGCGTAAATCTCGTCGCCCTCGCCGGTCTCGCGTCGGCTCCGGGCAAACCGAGGGGCGTCGGCCTCGTCACCGGTGGTTTGAACAACGACAGTGTGCTGCGTTGGGAAGCAAACACCGATAGCGATCTCGCCGGTTACGAGGTTGTCTGGCGTGACACGACTGCCGCAGAATGGACGGACTCGAAGTTTGTCGGGAACGTCGCGACCTACACAATGAAGGCAATGTCCAAGGACAATTTCTTCTTCGGCGTCCGTGCGGTCGATAAATCCGGCAACAAAAGCCCCGTCGTCTATCCACGTCCCTACACACCACCGCGTCCGGTCTCAACCCCTAGATAGAACATTTCACCGGGAACTCACACGTCCCAGAGACGCCGCGATGTCGTTTGGAAAAAGCTCTCGACCTCGCACATAATGAATCGGCTCGAAACTTCATAGCAAAAAGAACGTCAGAGCCGAGGGGCGAACATTATGAGCACACTTTTTGACCGCGCAACCGCCGAGACCATCAAAAATAGGATCTCGTCCCTGTCGCCCACGTCTCAAGCCAAGTGGGGCAAGATGAACGTCAACCAGATGATGTGCCACGTCACCGATGGTTTCCTGATGTCGATGGGCGATCGTCCGCTGCCCGACCAGAGCACGTTCATCGACCGCACGCTGATCAAATTTCTCGTCCTCAACGTCATCAAAATGCCAAAGGAAGTGCCCACCGCAGCCGGACTCGACCAGATGCGTGAGGGTACAAAGCCCGGCGAATTCGAAGACAATCGCCGCAACATGACCGATGCCCTCGACCGACTGCCCTATCTCCCCGACGATCATCCATGGGCCGCTCACCCGAAATTCGGCCCGATGAAACGCCACGAATGGGGCATCCTCGGCTACAAACACATCGACCATCATCTGAAGCAGTTCGGTGTTTAGCTTTGTGTTCTCTGTGTCCTCACTTCGTGCCTTTGTGATTAAGATTTTAAATCCGTTATAACAAAGGCACAAAGTCGAAGACACAAAGGGCACGAAGAAGAGTTTGACCGACCGTTGAATTTTCAAATATCCAGATCTTCGCCCACGCGGGCGATCTTGTATGATGAATTCTCTCTCCCGGCAAGGCGGACCAGGCCTTGCCATTTCTCACGCTAGCACGGCTTTGCTGCGAACGATACAACTGTCCGCCGATAACGTCACATAACGCCGATAATGTCGCTATTCGCCGCTATCGCCGATAAAAGTGTTTTGACACGTAAGTTAACCTTTTTTTCAGGCGCGTATCAGTGTGAATGGGCATCAAAGTGTGTTAGAAATATAGTTTACGCTTTATTTCGCCGGGCGAATCGGGACGTAGTTTTAATGAAGAAATACCTGTTTTTACTCTCAATATCGATCGCCGCGGCGTTCTATTTTTTTGATCCGATCGCATTGGCTCAGAAGCAGCCGTCCGACATTCCGCAGCCTTCGCCAAATTTGGTTATCAGTCAGTTTCAAACTGGACGAGCAACGCCGAATTTCAATGACGAATTTGTTGAAATTCATAACACAAGCTCAAGCCCAGTGGATCTCAACGGATATCGAGTGGTTTACCGGTCGGCAACCGGAAGCCAGGATGTAACGATCCCATTCGCAACCTGGACATCAAGCACAATAGTTCCTTCCGGCGGATACTATCTTATCGCCTCGACCAGCTATGACGGATCGGTATCGCCAAATCTGACATACGACCCGACCGCCTGCTCATGTTCCATGAGTGGAACGGCGGGAGGACTTGCGATCAGAAGTGGACCAAATAATACGGGAGCGATCATCGACTCGGTTGGGTGGGGAACCGTCACCACTGGATTTGCCGAAGGCACGTCAACGACCGCCCATCCCGTTGACGCTAACGATAACAGTAAAGCCCGTGTTCAAAACGGTTGCCAGGACACGGACAATAACGCAAACGATTTCGCAACATTAATACCGTCAGCACCACGAAACGCATCTACTCTCATACAAACTTGCAGCGGCGGCGGCACGACGCTGTTTGCAGCGATGAACGCCAATCCGACGATCGTTACTCCACCGGGAAGCACGCTATTGACGGTCACGGTAATTCCGGCGACAACGCCGCCGAGTACAGGGATCACTGTCGTGGGAAATTTGACGGATGTCGGCGGCTCGGGCTCGCAGCCGTTTTTTGACAATGGCACGAATGGCGATATCACGCCTGGAGATAATGTTTTTTCGTACTCTGTGACGTTTGCAGCGGGCACGCCGGGTGGCACTCGGAATGTCACAGCCGTGGCGTCAGATGCACAGGCACGCACGGTGAACGTTAACCAGACGATCACGATCAATGCTCCGCTACCTAACGAAGACCCTCTGCTTTTTGGCAACCCGAGCAATGCGACCGGAGATATCGCTAACGAGAATAACTACCTGATGCAAAAGCCTCAGTATTCGCTCGGGTACAATCGCAGTAAGAACGACCCGAATTGGACGGCGTGGCGGCTCGATAGCAGTTGGATCGGCGGCACGCCGAGGCAGGATGATTTTCGCCCCGACACGACTTTGCCCGCAGGCTGGTATCAGGTGACACCGGAAGATTATTCTGAGCCGGTCTATGACCGCGGTCACATGTGCCCGTCAGGCGATCGGACGAATTCCGTTCCAAACAACTCGGCAACATTTCTGATGACCAATATGTTGCCGCAAATTCCCGCCAACAATCAGGGGCCGTGGGAGGACTTCGAGTCTTATTGCCGTACGGTGGCCGGACAGGGAAATGAGATCTATATCATCTCGGGCGGTGTCGGGAACATCGGCACGATCGGGGCAACCCAGGCAAATCGTGTCGTAATTCCGCAGTATACATGGAAGGTTGCTCTCGTTCTGCCAAACGGTTCAAATGACCTCCAGCGGGTAACGCGTCAGACGCGTACTATTGGCATCATTGTACCCAACTTTACCCCGCTCAACCAAAACGACCCGTGGCGGCCATATCGTGTAACGGTGGATGCAGTCGAGGTACTGAGCGGTTACAACTTCTTTTCAAATCTCCCGAAGAATACGCAGGAATTGATCGAGAGAAAGGTAGATACGCAGTAATGAAAAATACAACCGCTTTTTTTCGCTCCACGAGCGCCGCAGCCATTGTTTTGGCGGGCGCTCTTTCGCTGTTTGCTCAGAAGGACGCGTCGATCGCGAGCGTTCAGGGCGATAAGAACATGTCGTCGCGTGAACGCGAGATCGTGCGCGTGACGGGCATCGTCACCGCGCGGACCAAGACCGGATTTTTCATACAGTCGCCCGACGACAAGACCGACGGCGACCCCAGAACATCCGAGGGCATCTTTATCTACACGCGCGACGCGCCGGGAACGGAAGCGACGATCGGCAATCTTGTCACGGTTTCGGGATCTGTAACAGAGTTTCGCCCACGAGCCGAGCCCAACAGCCTGCCGATCACCGAGATCTCGGTGCAGAAAGGCCGCGATACTGTAACCGTAGTTTCTACCGGAGTCGAACTGCCAAAACCTGTGGTGCTCATGGCCGATGATTTTAAATCGAATACTCTCGACCAGCTCGAAAAATACGAAGGAATGCGCGTCACCGCCGCGGAGTTGACCGTCGTTGCCCCGACCAACGGGCGGGTAGATAACAAGAACAACAAGTCGGTCTCCGATGGTGTTTTTTATGGCGTTATCAAAGGGATGCAGAAGCCGTTTCGCGAGCCGGGATTTGATAGTTACGACTACGTCTTCTTGACGGACAAAGAGAAGGAAGATTTCAAGAAAGCGTATCCGGCGATCAAGATGTTTGACTCGAATCCGCAGCGGCTGCGCATCGAAAGTTCGGGACAGCTCGGTTCGCAACCGATAGATGTTTCCGCCCTGACCGAACTCAAAAATGTGACCGGCGTGATGGACTATTCCTATCGTGCGTACGCGATATTGACCGATACGGCGTCGCGTCCGGCGATAGTCAGCCGTCCGACACAGATCAATCTGCCGCTAGCGGGCGAGCGTCAATTTTCGGTGGCAGGGATGAACGTCGAAAATCTGTTTGACGAGAATGACGATCCGGATATTAAGGAAGATCTCGTCACCGCCGAATCATTTGCCCAGCGTCTGAAGAAAATATCGCTCGCGGTTCGCAACGTAATGCAGTCGCCGGATGTAATAGGCGTCGTCGAGGCCGAGAATCTCGCCGTTCTCAAACGTCTCGCGGAAAAGATCAACGCCGACACCGAATCGGCAGGCAAACCAAATCCAAAGTACGAAGCATATCTCACCGACGGCAACGACGGTCGTGGTATCGATGTAGGATTTCTCGTAAAATCGACAAGAATAAAGGTCATCGAGACCAAGCAGCTCGGCAAGGCAGACAAATTCAAGAATCCGAACACGGGCGAGGACAACTTCCTCAACGACCGTCCGCCGCTCATGCTGCGTGCGTCCATCAACGACGCGAAGACCGGCAAGCCGTTCGAATTTACGGTCGTCGCAAATCATTTGAAATCGTTTCTCGGCTATAACGACCCGAAGATTCAGGACAATGTGCGCCTCAAGAAGCGTTTGCAGGCAGAGTTTCTGGCGAAGTTCGTTCAGGAACGCCAAAAGGCAGATCCGAAGGAAAAGATCATTCTCGTCGGCGATTTTAACGCCTACCAATTCAACGACGCCATCGTCGATCAGATAGGCACCATCAAAGGCAAAACGGCTCCCAAGGGCGAGGTGATAAATCCTTCCGACGACCTCGTCGACCCTGACATGACAGACCTCGTCGATCTCATCAATGTAGAACAGCGTTACTCGTATCGCTTCGATGGCAATGGCCAGGTACTCGACCACGTACTGGTCTCGGCATCGCTACGCGGCTTTATTCACGGATTTGGCTACGCGCGGGTAAACGCAGATTTCCCCGAGAGCAATCGCCCGGACGACACACGGGCCGAGCGCTTCTCCGATCACGATCCGGCAGTCGCGTATTTTAATTTGGATGAGAAGGTGGAGGTTAAGCCGACGGCAACACCGGCTGCGACGCCTTAGTATCACGGAGCCAGAATCTATGCCGACCATTTCGATGTTCTACGGTATCTTGATCCGGATGTTCTTCTACGATACCGACAGGCACAAGATGCCGCATATCCATGCGGAGTATCAGGGCGAAGTATGCGTCTATTCGATTCCCGATGGTGACATTCTCGCGGGCGAACTACCGTCGAAAAGGCACAAACTTGTTGTCGCATGGATAGAAATTCACCGGGAAGACCTAATGGCCGATTGGGAACTCGCTGTAAATGGACAAACAACCTTCCCTATCAGGGGGCTGGACTGAGATGATCACAGAAATAATTCCGCAGAGTGATTTTGAACTCTTCGTAAAAACCGACGACGGAAAATCCGGTACTTTTGATGTAAAGCCATATCTGCACGCCGAAGCCTTTGCTCCGCTGAAGAACCCTCGCGAATTTAGCCGCGTGAACAATGGGAAGTACTTCGTGTCGTGGGCTTGTGGTGCTGACCTTTCGATCGACACCATTCGTGCCCGTTGGACGCCGACCGAAAAAAACGGACGGAAATAGTTTTTACGCTTTTTCAAGGATGATCTGAGCGACCGCGTGTTCGGTGGTGTGCGAGATCGAGAGGTGGACGTTGGTCGCTCCGCGCTCGTCGGCGATACGTTTTGCTTCGCCGGTGATGTTGAGGGTTGGGACGCCTTCGGCGTCGGATATGATCTCGATGTCGTGCCACGTTATCTTGCCACGCCAGCCGGTTTGGATCGCTTTCAAGAACGCTTCTTTTGCCGCAAAACGTCCCGCATACGACTGTGCGGCCGCGACGCCTTTGCTCTCGCAATATTCACGCTCACCCTTTGTGAACACACGCTCGACAAACCGCGGCGTTCTCGCGATGGTCTCGCGGATGCGATAAACTTCAGTGATGTCGACGCCGATGGATAGGATCATGGAACAGTTGTCAGTTGTCAGTTGTCAGTTGTCAGTTGACGATGAAGAAACTTTAGCAGATTCAGGCTTTTGTTGGCGAGAACGCGACGGTGTTAAGGTGCTTGTTTGCCGTCCGCTTGAAGGTGCGGGATTTGCCAATGGTTTCTCGACGCGGCTTGGCGGCGTGTCGGCTTTTAATCTTGGCAGCGATCTCAATCTCGCCGGTTTTGACGAGGATGAGGCGGAGAATATTTACGAGAATCGGCGGCGTTTTCTCGCAGCCTTTGACGGGGATTACCGACTTGCGACCGTTTGGCAGGTTCACGGCGATACGGTAAAAACGGTGCGAACCGCCGACGATATCGGCACTTCCGAAGATCGTGCCGACGCTCTCGTAAGCGATCTTAGCGGCATTTTGGTAGGTGCAAAGACTGCGGATTGCGTGCCGGTTCTGCTGGGCGACCCGCAAACAGGAGCTTTCGCCGCTGTCCACGCCGGTTGGCGTGGGACGGTTCGCTCCATCGTGCGAAAGGCAGTCGACCAAATGGTCGCAACGTTTGGAACCAACCCCAGCGACATCGTCGCGGCCATCGGCCCGGCGGCTTGCGGGCGAAACTATGAGGTCGGCTTCGATGTTATCGACGAATTTGGCGTGAACTTTGCAGAAAGTAAAAAGTATTTCACTGCGACTCGTGAAGGCCATGCACTGGTCGATCTACATCTCGCCAACCTCGACCAACTCACCGCGATTGGCGTAAATGAGGCGAACATCTTCACCGCTCCATTCTGCACGATGGAGCGATCAGATCTTTTCTTTTCGTATCGGCTTGAAAAAAAGACGTTTGGTAAGACGGGACGTTTGCTGTCGGTAATCGGGCGGCTTTAGCGGACGTTTGCGGTAAGAGTTATCTCTTTTGATTTCGGCGGATAGCAGACTTCCATCGTACATGCCTGATAGCGGACGGTCGCCTTTATCTTCACATTTGGTTTGCGATAGCCCGCCGGAACGGTCACGTCAAAAGTAAAAACAACGCGGCCCTCGTAGATATTCAGAGCCTTCTCCGAGAACTCAAACTTCTTATTCTTCCCGCGTGGATAGACGACGGCTCCGATCTTAACGCCGCTGACGGGTGTTATCTTGACCGTCGTCGGGATGGCGTATTCGCTGCCGGGATTGTTCGAATTGGTGTGCAGATCGTGCGGTATCTCGAGGACCACGGTCGCCTTTGCCTTTCGTCCGCGTGTCATCTCGCCCTTGCCGATCGAACCACTGACGGTCTGGGCACTTGCTGCGAAGAAACTGCTGCCGATCAACACCACAGCTCCGATGGTCGTGTAAATAAATCTTTTCATCCTAATCTCAATCATTTTGCTGCCCTATTTTATTTCAAAACTATCAAGCATTGCTTCGATGTCGCGCACACCCAAGTCGGTTGTTTCGGCAATTGCTGTGATGGTCATTACGTACGATTTGCCGCCGCGTTCGGCGATCTTAAAGAGATTGCGGTATTCGATGTCATTCGCGATGGCACGCGTTTCGATGAGACGATATTTGACCTCACCGATGACTTCCTTCCGGTCGTTAATCACCTCATTGCCCGCCGTCAGACGCCTCGATGCCTCCTCTTTGACGGTCGAGGTCGTCACCTTTACGGTCGCCGTCGCACGCCGGACATCTTCCGCACCTTCGCCGCCATACTCTTTTGAATAGGACTCAAACGCATACTGCGGATCACCGTTTATCACGTGCAGAAAACCGGCCGGTTTATTGATTATAAACTCATCCGTCTCAACCGTCTCCGCTTCAAACGCTGCGGCCGTCGTCTTTTTGATCTTCGTCGAGGCATAGACCATCAAGGCGACGAGTATCAGGCCTGGGATCAGTAATTCCATAAATCGGTTGTCAGTTGTCAGTTGTCAGTTGTCAGAAAATCAAATCTCACCACTCACCACTCAGCATTCACCACTATTCTTAGCTGCCAATTGACCGCATGCCGCGTAAATATCTCTTCCACGCGGCTGCCGTACATATGCATCAACGCCTCGCGATTCGAGCAACTTCTTGAATCGCTCGACGCGTTCCTCAGTCGAGGTGCTGTAATCGAGCTGCTCGGCGCCGTTGTGCGGGATGAGATTTATTTTGACGCGTTTTAGCTGGTAGCGCTCGATGAGCCGGGCGAGTTCGATGGCGTCTTCGTCGCGATCGTTTACGCCGCCGAGCATTACGTATTCGAATGTAAAACGCTCACCGCGCCTCAAACTCGCTTCAAATTCCTTCGCTGCCGTCATTACTTCCTTGATGGCCCACTTCTTGTTGATCGGCATCAGCTTGTCACGCATCTCGTCGTTCGGGGCGGAGAGTGAGATCGCTAGGTGCGGGCGTTCGACAAGATTCGCGAGATCGTAAATTCGCGGCACGATGCCCGCGGTCGAGACGGTGACGCGGTTTGGGACGATGAAAAGGCCATCTTCGTCGGACATTATCTTGAGGGCGTTGATCAGATTTTCAAAATTCAGGAACGGCTCACCTGCTCCCATGCCGACCAGATTCGTCCCGTGCGGCGTCTCTTCGCCGACTCCGTAGACGTCATTGAGTACAATGATGACCTGCTCCACGATCTCGCCCGCCGTTAAATTTCTTAAAAGTCCCAGTTTTGCCGTAAGACAAAAATCGCACTTGAGCGGACAGCCGGATTGCGATGAAAAGCAGATCGTATCGCGGTTCTCACTCGGTATATAGACAGTCTCGACAGGATAATTGTCCGCCGTTTTCATCAAATACCGCCGCGTGCCGTCGGTCGAAACGAATCGCGATTCGACCGTTAGACGCGATATCTCGGTTTTTTCCTCCAACTTGAGGCGCAGCTTTTTCGGCAAATCGGTGATCTCGTCAAACGCCGTCAGCCGTCTCTGATGAACGGCCTTAAAAACCTGCGTCGCACGATACTTCGGTTCACCAAGAGATTCGGCAAGCGTCGCAAGCTCATCACGGCTCAAACCCGTTATGTGGACCTTTTCTGTCACGATATCCATTCTAACGCAATCCGCCTGAGAGCGCTTTTCGCAAAGGTTAACAGTCGGGCTACCGCTCGACAATAGCCTCGGCGACCTCTGCGTCATTCTCAGCGTCTCTGCGTTAAAGGTCAACTCAACGCAGAGGCCGCCGAGATCTACGCAGAGCACGCTGAGAAAAAACTTTTCCGCCCATTTTCGCGTAGAATGCCAATATGAAAATACTCTTCTTGACGTTTATCCTTATAGTCGCAGCCGTCGCAGGAATTGCCCAACCACCGACACCTGCCCCAACCCCGCGTGAGGCCGATCCGAAAGATGTCGCCTCGCTCGACTCGATCATGAAGGCCGTTTATGACGTGATCTCGGGCGACGCCGGGCAGAAGCGCGATTGGGATCGGTTTCGCTCGCTCTTTCACCCGGACGCAAAGCTTATTCCGACCGGCAAAAATGCACAGACTGGCGTTACTGCGGCGAGATTTCTAACTCCGAACGATTACGTCACCCGCAGCGGCCCGGTGCTCGAACGCGATGGATTTCACGAACGCGAACTCGCCCGTCACGTAGATATTTACGGCAATATCGCACAAGTCTTTTCGACCTATCACGCCTTTCGCAAAGCGGACGACAAAACGCCGTTCCTGCGCGGTATCAACAGCTTTCAACTTATGAATGACGGCAAGCGTTGGTGGGTGATCAGCATCTACTGGCAAGCCGAAACGCCCGATAACAAGATCCCCGAAAAATACTTGAAGAACCGAAACTAAAAGAGATCTAACCGCGAAATACGCTAAAGACACGAAAAAAAGAGGAGGAAATTCCTTTCGTGTTTTTAGCGTATTTCGCGGTTACTAATTCCTATGGCCGAACATATTCTCATCCGCTCCCTGACCATCGATCTGCCGCGTGAAGAGGTCTTCGAGTTCTTC
>JANPDK010000155.1:0-33856 GCA_031431415.1 Acidobacteriota bacterium
TGCTGAGTTGCGTGAAATAACAACTGAAGCACTGCCATTTCGTCGGCCTGAACGTCGGCAAGTGTCCCGACTATACCGGTAAGGGTATCGATAGAGAGTCCCGTGGTCGCGGGAAGGGGAATAACGAACTCGTGTGAAAGACCAAAATCGACTATGACGGGCGTGTTCCCGGCACTGGCTATCTGCGCCCACTGATCCATCAGAAAGTCGTTCCTCTCCTGAAACCTCGCATCTTGAAAGTAAGCGCGAAGGTTTGATCGCAACAGGGGTACGTCTGCCTCACGACACACAAACTGCATCGCTATCGAGTCGCCAAGTCCGATGATCTCAAAACCAATCGGGTGCTGTGCCGTGCGAAGGCTGGAAAGAAATCGTTCCGCCACGTCTCGATTGATATTACTTTTCGTGGGAAGGACAATTTGAATTTCGGCTAGTGGAGAGTCGTCGAAATAAGGATTCGGTTCTGTCTCCGTGTATGCCTCTAGGAGAGCATTAACATCCAATTGGGGTTCCGGGAGTGCATGCTTGCCGTGAAGCTTCTCGACGAAGGTGCTTAGACGGGTAGTCCTCCGCGCATCGTCGGCGGTTGGCAAGTAGTAGCCGGGAAACGGTTCGAAGGGTGGCTCTAATTCAACCGGGTAATCCCAGATCTGCCACCCTCGTCCACGTTTTTCCCACGCATAGAACTGCGCTGTTATCAGTTCTTCCTTCGTCATTCTTTACAGATTGATCCTAGCGGTCAAAGAAGCCTCGTAAGATGGGCTTTCGCTCGTCGCCGGTAACTTCCCTCGCACCTTTCTCTTTTGTCGTCGCATCGACGGCGTCAAGAACGGCTTTGTGGGCCATTGATTGGAACATCGATTCCGTATCCATTCGAAAGTACGTGTTGGGACGGAAGATCTTCTCTAAAAACGGCCCGACGCGGGGAACTACGAAAACATAATCCGCGAAAGTAGATTCTTCTTTCGATAAGAAAATGAAGAAAAGGACTGCACCGGCTACCGCTCCGGCTCCCCACAACATAAATCCGGTGGTTCCGGCAAAGAATACGAGAATGACAAATGCCCAGATCGCCACAAATGGCAAAGCTACACAAGCGATGATCGCCCAAAGTGGTGACGGCATTTTTACAGCCATCCATGATGAAAAGAAGAAGCCGGTTCCGAAGGGAGCGGCGCAGATGTCATATAAGTAGCGGCCACGGGAAACTCGTAGATACACGCGATCAGCCGAAAGGAAGCTGCCCTCTTTCCAAGTGACTCGCTCGATCTTGAGATCCGGGATTTCGCGCATCTTTACCAAATCGGCAACATGTGTGTAGAACTCTTGAGGCGAAGCCTGCATATCCTCGACCAGCGTAGCCCAGTGCGAGAGAACGGTAAGGGACGTTTGGGACATAGAAAGACCTCCTGAGAAATAGAAGTTAATACATGAAATCAAATTGGTGTTTCGTTCAAAGAGAGAAGGCAGGTTTCACTTTTTTGAAACAGCGCATTATAACTATGTTTCTCGCCCGCTCCAAAGGGTCATACAGATTTTCGCCATGCTTTTCTGCCGCTCGTCTTCCGATCTATTCTTTTACTAGGGGCGAATTCCATTTGACCGGATGGCGCGAACTGCCTTGCAAGCCATGCGTCCACATCCGCGCGGGGCCGTGTGTAGCGTTCAAAGGATGTCTTTATAACGCTCTGACCTTTCTGGGGATCGTTATTGTTATGGAACGGGGGATAGGCAGTATGCCGCTCGGCTTGCAATGCGATCAATGCCGTACTGCCTTTGGCTAGGACTAGGGTTCGCAAATAAAGCTCGTAATCCGGTAAGTTCTCAAGCTGGGTGGCAATCACATCCGACGCGAACTCCTTAGCTAAGATAACCGCATCGTCGCCGCTTACACGGAAACTCGCGAGAGTCCCACAGTTCCCAAAAATGGCTGGCACGATCTCGTCATTGTGTTTGCGAAGCTGGGCAAGCGTTTGCGTCGCGACCGTTAGAGAAAGCCTGTACTTGCGGGCTTCGGCCAAGATCGCCGCGAGGTCTATTCCGTGAGTAAAGTTATGAACCTCGTCAATGTAGAAGTAATGCTGAACGCGTCGAGATTCCGGCGTGTCTTGGCGGGAAAGGGAGGCTAAGTAGAGCTTTGTAGTTATTAGGGAACCAAGAAGTGATGCGATATCTGAACCCAAGGCACCTTTACCCAGGTCGCAGAGTAAGATCTTCTTCCCGTCCATCGCCTCGCGGAAATTGAAGCTGCTCTTATGCTGGCCGATCACTGCCCGGAGTAGGGGATTGGTCGCAAAGGCCGAAACCTTATTCAGTAGCGGTGCTGACGCTTTAGACCTCTGGTCGTCGTCCCATTCGTATTCGTAGGTTCGATAAAACATCTGCAAAACGCCGTCGTCCACGTTGGAAAATATCTTCGCCCTAAAATCGGCATCCGTGATGAGTCTTAGAATATCGAGTAGCGACGTTGGCTCGTTTTGCGAGATTAGGGCGAAGCAAAAGTTCGTAAGTAAATATTCGCTCTGTGGCCCCCAAGCGTTCGCCCAAATTGTCTTGAACGTGCTTACGATCGAGGAAACCACAAGAGGCTGATACTGCCTCGGAACCTTTTCAAGGATATTAAGACTGCTAACCCGATCTAGATCAGCCGGTTTGAAGTAAATAACATCGTTTGTACGGGAGCGGGGGATATGTTCAAGGATCTCATCGATAAGCTGCCCGTGCGGATCGATCACGGTCACACCCGCACCGTTCCAAATGTCCCATAGGATCATATTTCGCATGAGCGTCGTTTTGCCTACGCCGCTCTTGCCGAACAGGGCGGTGTGACGAGAACGGACTTCGGGAATTAAATAACCGTCTGCACGGTTATCTTTTGCTCCTATTTTGTAGCCAATAGGAAGGGGGTACACGGGGCTTAATATACCCTATCTGAATGGCCTTACCGATCCTCGTCCTTTTTGCCGAATTACCCTTATCTAGCTATGCTTCGAAGCAAGCAAATGTCAAACCGACGAGCCTTCACCCTCATCGAGCTTCTGGTTGTCATCGCAATTGTCTCGGTGCTCGCCGTCGCCGTCCTTCTAGCCCTCAATCCTGCGGAACTTGTGAAGCAGACGCGAGATAGCCGTCGTATTGCGGACATGATGACCCTTACAACTGGCGTCGCCACGTATCAGGCGGGCGGCGGCTCAAGCGTGGGTACGCCGAACGTGGTGTACACGAGCCTCCCCGATTCATCCTCCACGTGCGGCTCGTGGACACTCCCCAGTCTCACGGGTGGCTGGACGTATAGCTGCAAGCCAACGAGCACATATACCAATGCCGACGGCACCGGCTGGATACCGGTCAACCTGTCACAGGTATCATTGGGAAGTCCTCTTTCGCAACTGCCCGTTGATCCCATCAACCACGCGACGGGGGATCTCTTCTACACATATGTGACAAACACAACGAGTTCTTTCGAGGTCACGGCGTATCCCGAGTCGGCCCGGTACCGTTCCGGTGGCAGCGCCGACGCGACAAGCAAGGACGGCGGCCAGTATGCGGCGGTCATCGAGAAAGGTTCAGCATTGGCGCTAACGCCATCGGCGCGCGCGGTGACGGCACCTGCGGGGCCGAGCAGTGTGATTGTGAGTGGAGCCGGGACCGCTGCCGCCAACGGTACATATACGTATCGCGGTCTGGCGGAGGGTAAAGCGTACTACAACAAGGTAGGTTCCCCGGATAACAGTCTTGTGAGTTCCATATATTGGTACACAGCATGGATTATCAGGTCTAACGAAGGGGATACATATTACTTCGGCGACGACGGCGATACAACGTACCCTTACGAGGCTTCGTCTTGGAACACGGACGTTGGTGACTTTCCATTACCGACGGTAACGCAGGGTCCGTAGAAACTTAGATGGTTGTACGCAACGCTCGAATAACGGACGTTCGACCTATCTTTAGCTTTCGGGCGATCTCTGAGTTATTCAAGCCTCTCTTCTTGAATTTCTTTACTTGGTCGGTCTTCAAGGAAGCTGTAGCTGGTCGTCCGTGGGCGGTTCCTTGAGAACGGGAATGAGCGATACCGGCTTTCACGCGTTCCCGTAAAATGTCCCGCTCAAATTCCGCAAAGACTGCAAGCATTCCTGAAAGGGCCTTTCCCGCCGATGTAGTGAGATCGAAGGCCTCCGTTAGAGAAACGAAAGCTACACCGGTGTCGGTCAGTTCTCGGATCGTACCGATTAGATCGGACACAGAACGTCCCCAGCGGTCTAGTCGCCAAACTATGATGGCATCGACCTGGCGGCGGCGGGCTTCCTTTAGAAGTTCTTCTCGTTTTGGTCGCGTCTTCGCTCCTGATCCGATTTCCTGAATCTCGTGCTTTATCTTCCAGCCTCGCTTCTTCGCATACTCACGCATCGCCTTCAACTGCATTGGAAGCGTCTGCTGATCGTGGGTGGAAACTCTGGCGTATAGTGCGACTTGCATAGGTGTCCAAAAACCCTCTAAAAATCTGCCTTAAATAGGCTTGTTTTTACTGGTTCAAACGGAGTCTAGCAGAACTGTCCAAAAACAGTAGTTATTGGACAGGGATCTATTTTATCGATGAAGAAATATCGAACGGGGTGAGTCACCGGCTGCTATCCGTATAGAGCGTCTCCCACGCGGTGTTAAAAGAGATGTTCGCTTTTGGTGCTATAATGCCTCGTTGTTCTTAGGAGGTATGTATGTCGGACGAGTTAATACCCAGTGAAGGCGAGAATCCGGAAACGGAAGGGGAATATATCGACGATTCGAGCGTAAGTCACCGGCTTTTGGACTATATCAATACGAAAAAAGGTGATGCCATGTTAGCCCGTGTCGTCGCCATGGTGGAACAGATCGCTCCTGCGGCTAAAACGCTACTAGAGGCCAAAGCGGAAATACAAAAAGGAAACCCGACCCTCGAATACAGGAAATGGTGGTGGCTCCTCATTGTCCGCTTTTTGGTCGTTACCGCAGCCCTCGGCTCGGCTATTTATCTGAAATCTACGAATAATTTGGACTCAACTACCAGCATTATAATCGTCACGATTGCGACGGTATTCTTTTCATTTGGCCGCAAGGACGGAGATTGATCGATTCAGCAACGGTGATGAAGTGGCTAGGCTGTTTTTTGTTACTGATCGGAATCGGTCGCTAAGCTGACTTCAAGTGTCGAGTGTTCTTTCTCGCCGGTCGCCTCAATATCCCTAAGATTTGTGATTTCCTCGCTATTGAGCTTGACCGTAACAATCTCCTTATCGAGATATAGATATGCCGTGCGGCCCTCGAACCGTAAACTCCCGGAAACAATCTTGGATGCGGATTTGGCGACGCATCCATATTTCTTTCCGTCTATGTTTTGTCCCTTATAGGTGGCGGCGGGGGTTAACGTAGTAAGAGAAAGTAATGTAGAAAAGGCGATTAGAGTTTTCATATGACGATTATTGAACCTTAGTGAAGGTCATAGTGCCTTGGTTTTCTCGATCACGCCCAGTGTAATAATGACCGCCTAGCGATAAGGTGTCGCCGGTTGAACTAAGCGTGAGCGTTGCCGCGCCCTCGTGGGCGTGCATAGTGGCGACTGCCGAATTCGAGGGCTTATTCTCGTATGCGTATTGAATTGTCGCGCCGTCCGGCGCTTTCGTAAAAATCATGGCAAGGCAGCTTTCGGATCGTGAGCGTTCCGTCGTTAGAACAAGCGAGATATGCGATGCGGTCTGTTCGATTGTAAGCGTTGCCGCATGATTCGAGGTAAAGGCATCGTGCGAAGATTGGATCTCTCCAGTCCATGATCCGGTCAAATCGGGTGTTGAGTTAACGCCCGCCGTTTTAGCTATCGGCTTGTTCCATATTTTGTGATCGTAGAGTCGGTAGTAAATAAATATGAATCCGGGAACTGAGGGAATGTCGATAAACCAAAGGGTGTCGGAAAGTCCCGTCGCTTTGAGGACAATGTAGAGCAAGTAGGCACTCACTATACTAATGAGGGAAATCCACGCGTATAAGGCTGGCGTGTGGTCGCTGTCGGTAGCGTAAGGGTGCATTTAATAATTATTCCAATGGGCTGTGAGTAAGTCCACGAAAGCCATCGCATCATCCTCATTCCACTGAACCGAATGAGGCCCAAACAAAGGGTGCCAGCCGCTCGCTGTTCGAAACTGCCTTGCGCTACCGTCATTGATTGCGGCTGACAAAAAATTTACGGCACTAACAAACGTGTTTCCTCGATTCGCGTGAATCAAGTGATCGGGTACGTTGTAAATTAGACATTCGACAAAGTATGAGGGGAATCTAGGGCGTAGGCTTTGGTCACCGCCGATGACTTGTTCGCGTAGGTTTTTGAACATACGGACCGACGGTTTATAACGACCGGTAGTTCTATCCAGCCCGTTTTTCGCCTGACCATTATCGATATGCTGTTTGGGATAGTTATAAATCTGAACTTCGTCGGGATGGGTAAAGAAAGTAATTCCCGTTCCTTCAAGAACGCCGTTATCGTATTTTCGATACTCGTGCGCGGGTACGATGTCAGCCCTCAGACGGCCATTTCCCGCCGCTACCGTAATTGCTTTTGAGCCGGTCGTGTCCACCATTGAACTACCAAAATGTGAGGTGAGCGCAGAGATGACTTCCCTCCGAAAATCTCGATGGTTGTGGCTCGCGGGCGTAAGGCTTAATCGCTGAAATTCGTCCGTCGAGAGATTGTGGTAATAAACACACGTATCTTCGACAACAATATCTACATCACTGTTTCCACGAATATTAGTGTGATTCGCATACGAGCCTTGTAGGAATGACTTCTGAGACATCCCTTCCGGCCAACTATGGTTTGCCAGCGCTCGGTCAATAGCGGCATACGTGTCAGCCGACGACGTGACCGCTCCTTGGTGGCTCCATGTTTCAAGTTGTGACTCTGGAATAGTCATAGAATAAAGGGCAATTATACAATTTTTTGCATCAATCGTCGCCGCCCTACACGCACGGAAAGTAGAGAAATCCGTGCGCGTCTTTGCTTTGCCGTCTCTACCGGCTCGGCAACACCGATCCAGCTAATCGAGACAGTCGGGCTTGCCTTCCCTTATCCCGAACCGTGGGTTTCACGGAGCGGCGGCGGGGCGGCGGTGCAATAAGGGCAAATGAAAATAGTCCACTTACTGCCGAGAGAGTAAACCCCGGAGCGTTGTAAGGCGCAATGTTTTCATTAAGGTTGGGTTGGTTAATTTAAGTAATAACGACAGGCTGTCTATTCAAAGTTGACAGAGCGTCATAAAAAATATACATTTTTAATGTTCGCTAATTCTTATGAACCGATTGACTGCATATTACGACATTCCAGCTAGTGACTGGATCTTTCCAACGAATTTTAATTCGGGAAAGAAAGTTCAAGCTGGCACTATTGAAAAGCTCCGCCAATGGATGCTTAAAGAGCTTTTTATAAGTTATGGGTATCCTTCCGATTGGCTCAATAGCCGGATTGTCTTTCACCAAGTGAAGGAAGATGGCGTTGACGGATTTAGTTTTTTCACGAGAAACGGAGTGCGGTTCCTAACAGTAATTGTTGTTTCGTCTGTGACTCTACCTGACGAGAATCTACTAAAGGACGTTCTAATAAAAAATCAGTTCACCGGTTTGGGCATCATGACCAACGGTAAAGATACGCGGTTTCTTCGGCGTCGTTTTAACAGCGAATCTTGTGACTATATTACAGATTGTGAACCCTATGTGCCGGTGGTAGAAAAGCAATTGAAGTTTGTAAGTGATATTAGAAGTTCATCAAAAAAATCCGGTGGCCGTGCTCTAGTTCCGCTTACTGCGAGGGTCGAAAATGTGTTTTTCGAAGTTCACAGCCATTTGCGGGATATTGACGGTTTGCATGCAGACGAAGCTCTAGACGAGTTGTGCAAGATTTTATATGTAAAACTCTACGATGAAGAAGTCACTATAAAAGGCTCTCCATTCCTTGCTCAAAAGTGGGAATACGGATCAACTGAAGAATTTGCAGCGACAGTCCGTGCTGCGTACCAAGAAGCTGGGGACTATGACTCTCGCGTCTTCGGCTTAAAAATTCCGGGGTATCAACGTTCCCGGGGTGTCTTCAATAAGCCCATTCGTCTATCCAGTCCGGCTTTAGCTAAAGCTATCGAGACGCTACAGGAGTATGATCTCACCAATTCGGCCCTCGACGTAAAGGGTCGTGCATTTCAAAAGGTGCTTGCCCCGACCGTGCGGGCCGGAATGGGGCAATACTTTACGCCTGATCCGGTCGTCCGATTTATGGGTCAGTTAGCCCAACCCAGCATATCCGACTTAATCTTGGATCCATTTTGCGGCTCTGCGCATTTTCTTACCATTTGCCTAAATCTGGTGCAGAAGGAAGGACAAGATAAATCAGCCAAGAGCTTTCACGAGTTCGCATTCGGAAAGCTGCACGGTATTGAAAAAAGTGACCGTATGGTTCGTGTCGCTATGACGGATATGCGGTTGCATGGTGATGGACACAGTAATATTCGATGCACCGATGCATTACTAAACTTCTATAATTATCCTGACATACACCCGGAATCTTTTGACTTAATCCTCACAAATCCTCCCTTCGGATCGCTCCTCGGGATTGAAGGGATGGGGCAACTTGGGGAATTTGAACTAGCAAAAGATAGAAAAAGCGTCCCGCTTGAAGTCTTGGGATTGGAACGGTGTGTCCAATTCCTCCGTCCCGGCGGACGGCTCGGTATTGTCCTTCCTGATGGTGTTTTGGCTAATCGAAACACGCGATATGTTAGAGAGTGGCTGGAAAACCAATGCAAGATAAGGGCAATAATTAGCTTGCCGATTGAGACGTTCTCGCCGTTTGGGGCGAATATCAAAACCAGTGTCGTTTTCGCTAGAAAATGGAAAAAAGGTGAGAATAAGGATGACTATTCAGTGTTCCTGTCGCGGATTGATAATATCGGATACGATGCGGCTGGCAGACAACGGGAGTCATCGGAATTCAAGGATGTTACAAATGAAGCACTCGCATTCATAAACAAAGAAGGTTGGTAAATATGTGGACAGGAAACATAAAACTAAAAGATCTACAGAAGCGGACAATGTGGAAGGTTGAATACTTTTGTGGCGAATCACTTCCGATAATCTCGGCGGCTTTTCCGTTAATGGCGATTGGTGAAATCGTGAAGGAGAGGCGAGAATCACTCGACCCACAGTCCCATGCGGGAGAAATCGTGAATTATCTCGGTCTTGAAAACGTACAATCTACAACCGGGAATTTAGTAGATTTTCGACCTCGTGATTCAAAAGAAATTAAGTCACGGTCGAAAGTCTTTGGTGCCGGTGATGTTTTATACGGTCGGCTACGGCCATATCTTAACAAGGCATACGTCGCAGACGGCGATGTAGAGAGCGGTATTTGTTCTACTGAATTTTTGGTATTAAAGCCTGAGCCTACGCGGGTGTTGCCTTATTTTCTACGAACGCTGTTAACTTCCGTTTATGTTCATGAAACCGTCTCAAGATGGCAAACCGGCTCCGCTCTGCCACGGTTGCACCTAGACGACTTATTATCTATCGAAGTGCCGATTCCTCCGATCAAAGAACAGCTAAAATATGAAAAGTTCCTAAAGACACAAGCTGCTTATCAAGCCCGGCTGTCGGATGAGTTAGCGGCTCTTCCTCAGAAGACCCTTTCGACCTTTATACACTCACTAGAGACGGGAGAATTGTCGCAAATAACCCGATAATTTTACTCGACTGGTGGCGATACGTAGAGGCCGCGCAGAGCATCTTGATAATTCGGGGTGGCTTGAATTTGAGCCATAATATCGGCTGGAGCTAAACCCTTTGTTTCGATACCGAGCCGTATTGCCACTTGAAGCCACTCGGATCGGCTGTACTGGTTTCTTTCTTCATTAGGGAAATTGCGGTGGATAAAGCTGATGTAAGTGTGAGCTACCTCGTCAGTTGCGCGAACTTCTTTGAATATGTGCCTTGCTCCCTCAGAGTTAGTTTTCAGCATTCTCACCAAGCCTCCGAAGTTTGCCGCGAAAGAAGTTTTCGCAGAAGGCCGCGTTGATTCCGGGCCAGACAATCGTTCTCTTTTGCCGCTTGCATTGAGGGGTTCTCCGTGGTGCTTGCAAGCGTCGGGAAGGCAACCATCAGGGCAGTCCGCGCGCGAAATGAAACTTCCGCCGCGCGTGATGTGCAGCCGGTCGCGGAGTAAGGCAACGGGGGCAGCGCGGCCAATAAAATAATCCTTAATATGCGGATACACGCGGAATTCATCTGCGGCGTCCCACGACCAAACGAGAACGAGCAACAAATCCCATTCTTGAAGATTTACAACGATTTCGTCGAAGTGGCCTTTCGCTTCATCGACACCGATGTTCATGGACTTTGCTTCAATCCGAAATAACTCGCCGGTCTTATCGGCACTTACCCAATTTTGATCGCGCAGAATACACGCAAAATCGTTGTATTCGTGATCGCTGAGCCAGGCTATTTCACATTCTGCGGCGCCTTCGCCTGCTCCTAGTAATGCCTGATTTGTGTAGTAACCCCAAAGAGCTTCGAGTAATCCCCCCATGCCGCTTCCAAATCGACCGCCTCGGGTTCGCAAGACTTCCCCGGAAAATGTATTGATGTTTTTGCAAGCGATTCCCGTTGCGCGGATAACAACATTCGCTGCTTCTTCTGGTGTTGGCATGTATTACTGTCGTCAATAAAAAATCAATAAACTCTTTCAAAATAGCAAACTGCTAAATTTTTGCCTAACTGTTAGAAACAAACTTTCGGTTCGCAGGCTGAAAATCAGGCCAGATGCGTCGGCTCGTTCAACTTGGCGGTACGGTAAATAGAATCATAGATTCGATTTGGTTTAGCTAGCGAAAAATGGTCCCGTGAGGTAAAAAGGAAGAACTTCTTCAATCGATCAGGGACTGTTGCGTTGGCAAGCTCGGCAAGGCTGTCAGCTCTCGCCTGAGTTAATGTGATTGTCACCACTCGGAACCATTTCACGCCGTAACTTTTGACTTGTCGGTTCTGTTCGAGGAATCGCCAGTAGCCTGTGATCTTGTCGTCAAAAGTCCGGCGTGTCGTCGTTCCCCTATCGGCTTCCAACGCGAACGAAAGCCTAGCCTTTGGATCGTCGTATTTTTCGATGCTAAAGAAAGCATCTGGACAAACCGGCAGCCGAATCTTTCGTCCGGCGTCGTAAAACGTAACTGAGTCGTAAAGCTCCTTCCCCTCTCGCCAGTCGGTAAGTCGCTTTCCGCTGTCTCGGCTGGCAAGAACAAGAATTGTGTGAATGTCCGTTACAAGCAACGTATGGTTTAGAAAAAGCGGCTTTAACTCGTTGGTGCGGAGCCGAGTCGGAACGTTTTTCAGATCGATTACGCCAAGACAGGCAAGAACTTTGAATCCTTGACTGCCAATCGAATAAATGTGCTTTTGGTTCGGACTCGGGAACTTGATCCTGTAAATGTATTTCTCGGCGATTAGCTGTTGAAGCCGCAAATGCAAAGCCTGCCGGTGCCGTCCTGTGAGCGCCGTCAAGTGGTCGATGGTGCAAAACCGCAACTCATGACAGTAGCGGAGTACTTCGAGATCGGAGTCGCGTAGCGTGGTTGGCATTGTAAGCGGAGTACGCGGTTGCGTCGGTCAGCTCCACCGTTGCCTGAGCGGTTAGCGAAGGGCGGACGGTCAGGACGCCAAGCAGAGCGCAGGCTACCCTACGGTCGTGAGCCTCGCAGTCAGCGGGGCGAATCGAAGCGGGGCGGAGTCACTTCCAAACTGGCGGTGCCGTTGGAAGTGAGAGCGGAGGGTAGCCTGCGGTAAGCTGGCAACGGTGGAGCGTCGGTTAAGCGAGGTTTCTTGCGGGTGGTAAACCGGCAAGTGTCCTGTTACGCCGTTGAAACGGTAGCAACGGTCGTAGCAATAGTTTCACGCACGGGTGCGTCCCACAAGTTAATCGCTCGCGAGAAGATCTTGTCGCACCATTTGTTCCGCTTCCTTCTCGAACATGATCTTGAAAATGTCGGTTGAGAAATCGGCATCCCGCCATTTCTCGCTGACGATCATCTCGGCCCGTTTCCGGCCCAAAAGCGCCTGCCGGTCGCTGTCGGGTAGGTCGCGAAATAGTTGATACCCGCGAAGTTCGATTGCTTCCCGAATCCGATCTGCCTCGGCCTGTTTTGCCGCCTCGCGTTGGGCTTCTTCCTCTCGCTTAATTCTGGCCTGTTCCAGCGTGAAGCTGGCAACTGCCCGGTCGATATAGTTAGCGACAGCTCCAAAGGTAGCAATCCTGAAGTTTGTTTTCGCCGCTTCGACCTTTGCAAAATCGACGATAAACCGGGAAACCGCCTCGCCATGACTCGCAATGATCCGGTCGGCAAGGTCGCGGTGTTTCTGTGCGGGCTGTGTCGAAAGCGTCTCGGTGCCGAAAAAGACCTTGTGGAAATAGATCAAAAGCTCCATCCCCTTCCCGGTTTCGTATTGGATCGTCGTATTTGGCTCTGTACGCCCTTCTACGCCCCGATTCTCTTGAGGGTGTGGTTCGACCTGACTCTCATAAGAACGGGCTTCTGGGGTGCTGTTTTTGAGCCGTGTGCGGCCTCGCTTGACCACAAGCTTGTAGTCCTTCCCGTCCACCGTCCGTTCGAGGGCGACGTTTCGGATTACGTGGCCGTTGGTTAGCGGTGCGTTTTGGAGTTCGGCAATCGCCGGTTCGAGCAGTTGTTTTCGACCGCCCGGGTAGGCGTACTTTTTGCCCTCTAACCCAAGATCCGCGAATAGCTCTTTCGTTCGCCGTTCGTAGGTTGTGATGTCCCGCGAGAGTATCCGGTCTAGCTGTGTGTATAGGATCTGAGCGACCTCACTCCTAAATCCGAGAACCACATCCAGCAGTACCGGCTTCGTGTGATTCCGCTCAAGGTTCGCGATGATCGAATCATTAAGTTTGAAATATCCCTCGGCACGGGTCGTGTGTCCGTCCTGTTTCGCTGTGACGATCTTGAGATCGGTGATGATGTTGAAAAAGGAAAGTTCCTCCTGCGTCTTGCCGGTCGCCGCGTCGTGGTACGAGTGCTTCCAGACAAGAGTGTTCGCCCTAAGGCGTGTAAGCGAGTCGGTGACCGTTTCGATAGTTCGGGTTCCCCATCGCTTCGCCAAAGACTTGGCAATTCCGCGAAGTGAAAAATAGACGATGTTATCGGGTCTGCCGTTTCGCTGGTGGTGCTCGACCAAGGCGTAGTAGGTTCGCTGATCCTCGGTTGTGAGCGTTCCCTTTCGGGATGCCGCGATCTCGACCTCGGCGGTAACCTTCTGTCCACTCTCGGTTGTGATCTCGCGGGTCAGGACTCGGGGCGCCGGATCGCGGTTGGAATTCGATGGGAGCCAGATCGACCACTGCTCCAAATTCAACTCGGATCGAACCCGCCTGACCGGTGGTGTCGGGGCTTCGTCGATCGCTGGCACGGCGGCCGTAGTTTCTTCCATTTGGGATGGGTTGGTGGTTGCCGTCCAATAATACGCGCTCGTCGTCCACAACTCCATGAACCCGTCCGTACGGTCGTTCGTAGTCCTTCCACTCTGTCGGCGGCGGTGGAATTATTTCCTGACAATTTCACACTCGCCTAGTGTGTTAGAGATGGTTAGAAAGACTTATAAGAACTTAGAGATACTTACATGGTCATAAAACACTAAATCACCCTTTGGGATTAAGGGATTTCAAAAACGCTCTTACCGCCAACGCACCAAATTCTTACCGCCAACGCACCAAATACTTACCCCGCACGCACCAAGAATTTACCGCCCGCGCACCAAGTTTTCACCACGAACGCACCAAGTTGCTATGGTGCGCGGGGAGTGAGTTTTACCGCCAACGCACCAACGACTTACCGCCCGCGCACCAGTCGATTTACCGCGAACGCACCGGTAACGTTCCCGTCGGATTAGCTTTATAAAAATTTAGAAGTCGCTTTTGGCCTGAACGGGGATTGGCTTTTGCCCGTTTCGAATGGATCAAATCTTGCCATTATCCGGGCGGCTGGTAACGTGCGCTCGAACCTTAAAAAACAGTTGGAGGCTAGAAAAAGAAATGGGGGATTATGTTGATTTCAAATTGGTCAAAGCCGAGGTGTCGGTCGAGGCGGTCGCATCCCGCTACGGGGTCGCCCTCCGGCGCACAAACGGCTCTCACGAGCGGGGCAAGTGTCCGCTCCCAACGCATCCGGCGGGGGAGGATGCCAAGTCGTTTTCGATCAACGTATCGAAGCAAGTCTGGATCTGTCACTCAACCGCCTGTGCCAAAGCCCGGCGCGGAAAGAAGGGCGGCGATGTCATCGAACTTGTCGCCGTCATGGAAAGCTGTTCGCTCCGGGATGCTGGACTAAAGCTCGCATCTGGGTTCGGGCTTGAAATGAACCGCAACGGCGAGACATCCGAAACGGCCTCACGGCCCGATCCGAAGAATGAAGCATCCTTAAACCAACCGGCGCGGATCGGGGATGAAGACACCCGCTACGGTATCTATGATCTGCTTGCGGAGTGGATCGAGCTTCGTGCCGCGAACCAATCACTCTCATCTTTCGAGAAGTCCGCTTACATAGCAGTTCTTGGACAAATCGAGGAATTGGCGAAAGCCGAAATAAGAGGTGCATCGTGAGCGATGACTTTGACGAATTCGCCTGCGTGAACATGGACGACGGGCGGCTGATCTTCGAACCACGCGAAATATTGACAGAGGACGAACTGGAAAGGGCTGATCTGCATTTGGGTTATTGCCCGGCGTGTCAGGCCGATTTGGATTTCGACTATCTGATGAATCGGATGGGCGAAAATAATAGCCGCTGTTAAGGCGGCTATTTCTAATTGGGTCAGTAGGGGAGTCCCGTGACCACTACGTGACCAAAAGGTAGCGAGAAAAGAATACTCGTGAGTAATTGAATCACCACTTTCACGGCTTAACTTATTGATTTAATTAATCTAATCCAATCATTCACGTGTATTCCAGTCGTATCTACAACGGACTACGAATCAAGGGGTCGCATGTTCGAATCATGCCGGGTGTACCACAAAACAAAAAGGGTTGCCTGTTGGCGGCCCTTTTCTTGATTTTAGCTGTGCGGGTTATTCGTTAGTGAGCCATGCCTCAGCTTCGGCCTGATCGGAGAACGCCTTACCGATGACGCCACGGTTTACCGCTACAAGCTCGCCGAATTGATTAGTTTCGAGATGTGTTGCGTCACGATCGAGATATGCGATCCGGATACCGGCGAAGTTAAGGTCGACCACCCCAACGGCAGCGTCGTAAGCCTCCGAAGTCGAAAGTGGCTTTGGAGTCTTATGTTCGACGAACACTTTTGATACCTTGATCGCTCGACATTCAGCGAGGATACAGGCAAAAGCATCGACGATTATCTGTCCGCTATTTTCTTTTGAGTCGATTAGAGCGTAGACGCAGTCGTCACGACGATCAATGACAAGTGAGTAGGTGTCGGAGATACTGCTCATAGCAAAGAGTGACTTATATATTGCTGACCGGTTTCTTTTCTAACCGCCAGCTTCGATATGAATTTTATAACATTCACGCATTGCGAACAATAGTCGCCACGTGTCGGAAGAAACAAAAATCGGTCGACATCCGTATCGTTCTGGTTGACATCTACATACTCGGAGATCTTAGATATGAAATTCGTATTGACACTAACCATACTGACTGCAATGTCGTTCGGAACCGACTACTTTATGCAAAACGATCACATCGTTGCGGCGGCCGCCAATCCGTTGACCGAGAAATGGAGCGGGCCATACGGCGGGCTACCGCCTTTTGACAAAGTAAAGATTGCGGATTTTAAGCCTGCTCTCGAAGCCGCGATGGAAGAGAATCTGACGGAGATCGATAGGATAACCGCAAACAAGGCCGCACCGACGTTCGAGAACACCATCGTAGCGATGGAACGTACGGGCCAGACGCTCGACCGGGTTTCGAACATATACGGCATCTGGTCGGGCAGTTTGAGTTCGCCAGAGATGGAGGCCGTCGATACCGAAATGGCGCCGAAGCTCGCGGCATTTGGTGACAAGGTCACGCAAAACGCAGCCCTGTTCAAGCGGATCGAGACCGTCTATAATTCGCCGGCGAAAAAGAAATTGACGTCCGAACAGCAGCGTCTTACCTGGGTTTACTACACGAACTTTGTCCGCTCGGGTGCAAGGCTCGGTGCCGAACAAAAGGCCCGGCTCGGAGCGATCAACCAGGAACTCGCGGGACTTTTCACAAAATTCAGCCAGAATCTGCTTGGCGACGAAGGCCAGCTCTTTATGACGCTGACAAGCGAAGCCGACCTCGCCGGCCTGCCGCAGGACCTCAGGGATTCGGCAGCCTCGGCCGCTGCGGCCAAGAAACTTACAAATTCATGGGTCATACGCAATACGCGTTCATCTATCGACCCGTTCCTTACCTATTCCGATCGCCGCGACCTGCGTGAAAAGGCATGGAAGATGTTCGTCAATCGCGGCGACAATAGCGACGCCCGCGACAATAATGCCGGCATAACACGGATCCTGCTGCTTCGGGTCGAACGCGCCAAGCTGCTCGGCTATCCGACGCACGCGCATTGGCGGCTTGAGAACGCCATGGCAAAAAATCCTGAGAACGCGATGAAGTTAATGGAGGGTGTCTGGCCCGCCGCGACGGCTCGCGTCAAGGAAGAGGTCGCCGACATGCAGGCCCTCGCCAATACGGAAAAGGCAAATATCAAGATCGAGCCGTGGGATTACCGCTATTACATGGAAAAGGTGCGCAAACAACGGTACGACCTTGACCAAAATGAGGTAAAGCCGTATTTACAGCTCGACAAGATCCGCGAAGGTATGTTCTGGGTTGCGGGCCAGCTTTTTGGATTTACGTTCACGCCGGTCACAGGTGTCCCGGTCTATCATCCGGATGTAACGGTCTATGAGGTAAAAAGCAAAAAAACAGGCAAACACATCGGACTTTGGTACTTTGACCCGTATGCCCGCGACGGCAAACGCTCCGGCGCCTGGATGAATGCCTACCGCAATCAGGACCGTCTCGATGGCGCAACAACCACTATCGTTTCCAACAATGCAAATTTCGTCAAAGGAAAGCCGGGCGAACCGATCCTGATCTCGTGGGATGACGCCGAGACGATGTTTCACGAGTTTGGCCACGCTCTGCACGGCCTGTCGTCAAATGTGACGTATCCGACACTGTCGGGAACCAATGTCGCACGCGATTATGTCGAATTCCCGTCGCAATTGCTCGAACATTGGGTATCGACACCCGAGGTGCTGCAAAAATTTGCGCTTCATTACAAGACCGGCAAACCGATCCCGCAGTCGCTTGTCGATAAGATCAAAAAGGCCGACACGTTCAATCAGGGATTTGCCACGACGGAATATCTCTCGAGCGCGCTGGTCGATATGAAACTGCACCTTGCCGGTGACGTAAAGATCGACCCTGATGCTTTCGAACGCCAAACTCTGGCGGCGCTCGGCATGCCAAATGAACTCGTGATGCGTCACCGCACACCGCAGTTCGGACACGTCTTTTCGAGTGACGGATATTCCGCGGGATATTACAGCTACTTATGGTCCGATGTGCTGACCGCCGACTCATTTGGTGCCTTTACCGAAGCCAAAGGCCCGTACGACAAAGCTGTCGCCGCACGACTGGTGAAGTATATCTTCTCCGTCGGCAACACCATCGATCCGGCCCAGGCATACCGCAATTTCCGCGGTCGCGATCCGAATGTAAATGCTCTGATGATCAAACGTGGATTTCCAGTGAAGAAATAGGTAAGTTCAGAGTGCAAGCTTCAGCTTGTTTCTTCGTCCAAGCTACAAGCTAAAGCTTGCACTCTGAACGCTACTTGATGCCCAAATTCCTCATCCTTCGATACAAATGGCTGCGGTCAACTCCCATGTCTTCCGCGGCCTTTGCTACACTTCCATCAAACTCCGACAGCTTATGTTGGATGAACTCACGTTGGTACGCATCGGTCGCATCTTTGAATGTTGGAAATCTGAATGTGCTCGCGGCGATGCCGTTTGTCACTTCGATCTCTGGCAGATCGGACGCCGTGATCTTTTTCTTCGAAGACATGATCACGATCCGCTCGATCGTGTTTTTTAGTTCACGAACATTCCCTGGCCAGGCGTAATCCCGCAACGATTCGACCGCATCCGTATCGAATTCCTTCTTTTCCTTCCCATAATCCGCCGAAAAACGCTGATTAAAATGTTCGACCAGAACAGGCACATCTTCGCTTCGCTCGCGAAGGGGCGGCACCTGAAACGGTATTACGTTTAGCCGGTAAAATAGATCCGGCCGGAAATTGCCGTTGTCGATCAAACCTTCGAGTGGTTTATTTGTCGCAGATATAACCCGAACATCAACCGAAACCGGAGTATTGCTACCGACAGGTTCAAATCTTTGTTCCTCGAGCACCCGCAGCATCTTGGCCTGCACACGCGGCGACATATCGCCTATCTCATCCAGAAAAAGCGTCGCCCCGTCAGCGATCTCAAACTTCCCTTTCTTCGATCTAGTCGCCCCGGAAAAAGCGCCTTTTGCGTGGCCGAATAATTCGGACTCAACCAATTCCTCAGGTATCGCCGCAGAATTTATCTCCACAAACGGCGAACCTTTTCGCTTGGACTGAGCGTGAATCGCCCTGGCCACAAGTTCTTTTCCCGTCCCACTCTCGCCAGAGATAAGTACGCGGCCATCTGTCGGAGCTACGATGGATATCTGTTTACGAAGGGCGCGCATCGCGACCGATTCGCCTACCATCACGTATTCCTCGGCAAGCTCGCTCTGTAGTTGCAGGTTCACGCGTTCGAGTTCACGCTGACGCACCGCATTCTTGACCGTCACCACCGTCCTGTCTATACTCAACGGCTTTTCTATGAAATCGAACGCACCGAGCTTTGTTGACCTCACCGCCGTCTCAATATTTCCATGCCCCGAGATCATAACGACCGCAGCGTCGTTCCCCTCGTCTTTTAACAAACGCAGAGTCTCAAGTCCGTCAATGCCATCGCCAAGCCAGATATCTAGCAGAATGCAGGCGTAATTATGCGTCTTGACGTTTTCGAGACACGCTTCACCGGATTCGACCGTTTCGACAACAAAACCCTCGTCCTCAAGCACACCTTGCAGCGTGTCGCGGATACCGCGTTCGTCGTCAACAATGAGGATAGAATTCTGCATTCAGTTCAGCTATTTACTGGCAGCTCAATAATAAATTTTGCTCCGTGCGGCGGATTCGCGACAACATTAATGCGACCGTGGTGCTCACTAATTATCCGTTTTACTATCGCGAGCCCCAATCCCGTTCCGCGGCCCTTTGTCGAGAAATACGGCTGAAACAGCTTTTGGAGATCGCTCGGAGAGATGCCGTTCCCATTGTCGCAAACCTCCGCAACAACTATGTCGCGAGCCACGTCATGCCGTGCGGTGACCGTCACACTCTTTCCCGACTGGTCCTCGCCAAACGCTTCCACCGCATTGTCTATCAGATTAACAAAAACACGCTTTAGCTGCTCGGCGTCCTGCATTATCTCGGGCAGAGCGCCATTTTCGGCAAATTCGATCGAGACATTGGGAAAGCGTCCTTCAAATGCCGCAACCGACTGACGAATGACTTCGGCGAGATCTCCCGTCGAAAGTTCCGTCTCCGGCAGACGAGCAAATCGCGAGAACTCATCGACCATCATCTTCAAAGAAGTTACCTCGCGAAGGATCGTCTCGGTACTCTCGCGAACCACTTCGCCGAGCGGCCCACGATCATCGATCCGTTTTCCCACTCCATTCTCGATATGGCCGCTTCGTTCAAAACGCTTTGCAATACGCTCGGCCGAGAGTTGGATCGGCGTGAGCGGATTTTTGATCTCGTGAGCCATGCGGCGAGCGACCTCCTGCCATGCAGAGGCTCGCTGAGCGGCAATGAGTTCCGACAGATCTTCGATAACGAGGACAACCCCACTATCCGCAGGTAGGGCCGAGGCAATTATTGCTACCGTTCGTTCGTCGCCCTGATCGCCACTCTTAAGTACAGTCTGATCCGAAGAATTGCCGACACGTTTGGCACGGCTGACAAGCCTTTCGATCACCGAACGGTCTTCGTTGACGGTGATCGAGGCGATAGTCGATCCGTGACCTTCGCCCGCCACTATGCCTAGTATCTCGCTCGCCGCACCGTTAATTGTATTGACCCTATTCTCCGAGTCGAACGAGATGACGCCGGTCGGCAGCGTATCTAAGACAGTCTCGATATAGCGCCGTCGCTCAGCCAGCTCCGCTGAATTCGCATCGAGCCGCGAAGACATCTCATTGAATGCGGTGACGAGAATGGCAAGTTCGTCCTCGGCCAAAACTTCGACGCGATGACCTAAGTTTCCCTTCGCGATCTCGCCCGCACCTTCGGCCAAAGCCTTGATCGGCGCGGTAAGGCCGCGAGCGACATAGAATGCAATCCATGACGAGGCAAACATCAGCAAGAAGGTGAGCAGACCAAGGGTAAGCAACCCGACCCGGCGAATCGTGAATTGCTGTTGGCCGAGATCTTCAAGCTCAACGAGCGAACTGTCGGCGATCTGTCCAACATTCGCCGCCGTGATCGGATCGGGCACGATTAGAAGACGGCTACCGTTCGGCATCGAGCCTGTCGCAGCGTCTAACCCTTTCCCATCGCTAAATTCCGGAACATTACTTTCTCCGCGTCGAAATCCATCGATGATCGTTCGCAACTCAGCCGACAAATTCCCGGCAACCGCTCGTTCGCTCGTGACTTGCTTGCCGTCTTGTAAAGCGATCTCGATGTAAGAAAGCCGACCGTCAACCGCGAGTTTTGACAACAGCGTGCTGTCAACCGTCCGCTCATCGAGCACGTCCGCGAGCATCTTCGCCGTCGCTTCCATTCGAACCTTGCGCTCCGCTAACGAAGACTCTTGCAAATCGCGGGCGCTCCGCAAAACGTTCTGTGGTATCTGCGAGAACCATCGCTCAAGAGCACGGTTCATAAACAGATACGAAAACACCGCCATCGCTATGATCGGCAGCAGGCTGACCGCAAAGAAATAGATCAGCAACCGCGTCTTGATCTGGGCGCCGAGCTGAAATGTTCTGCGTTCGCGAACTAGCTTGATAATGCTTCGCAAAAAGATAAACGCGAAGATAATAAACGCTACAAAGTTCAGCGAAGAAAGGGCGTAAAGTAGCAGCAGATCGCTCGAAGATTCGATCGTGAAAGTTTTCCAAAGATTGGTCGATTGGAGAGCAACCAAAAGCGCCAGCGACGCAACCATCAGCGTCCCGATGACCCAAGGCATTTTCCGCCGTTTTGGTTTGCTCAGCTCGTTCGCCACGTGTGAGAGTTTAGCACAATTTGACATTGGCATCGTCGGCCTTTGTCGGCTCTCGCTTCGTTCGTTAGAATCGAATTGGCGAGCCAATGAACAAACTTTTTTTCAACGAATCAGCCATGATCCGTAGCGGCTGGCGCGCGGCAATCTTCCTTGTCGTTTTTCTATTTATTTCCGGAATATCGATCATCGCAACGATCCAGGTCATTAAGCTTTTCCCGTTTGGTCAAGGAACGGGCGGTTTCCTGCCTTTAGTCATTCCTTTTGCGATATCAACGATAGTTGCGGTTTTGCTAGCGTGGCAGTTTGGCAAGAAACTTGAAGGCGTGCCGTTTGATGCTCTTGGTGTTTCTTTTGGTAAGGGTTGGTCTAAAAATCTGATCTACGGCGGTCTGGTGGGTGGCGTTGCATTATGTTCGGCGGTAATCATCGCTGTGATGGCCGGCGGGATGAGTTTGGTCAGAAACGAAACCTCGACCGCGTCGGCCGTCTCAATCACCTTATTAACAACGTTCGCGATATTTGTCGTTGGAGCCGCTTCTGAGGAAACGCTTTTTCGCGGTTATCTTTTGCAGACGTTTACGAGAGAAAAAGCTATTTTCATCGGCGTTGCGTTTACATCGCTGCTATTCGCCGTTGCCCACAATAACAACCCTGCCGCCAATTGGTTCTCGTCGCTGAATACGCTGCTTGCAGGAGTCTGGTTCGCCGCTGCATATCTCAAAACGCGTGACTTGTGGTTCCCGTTCGGCGTGCATCTTGCATGGAATTGGCTTCAAGGCCCGGTATTTGGGATAAACGTAAGCGGCATCGCCGAGTTCAGCCCGGATCCAATCCTCAGAGCAATAGACATTGGCCCTGCATGGCTCACGGGCGGCAGCTACGGCATCGAAGGCGGCATCGCGTGTACCATCGCGATCATAATCTCTATCGGATTGATCTATTTCTTGCCGGGACTAAAGTCAGAACCACGGCTCGAATTGAGAGGTGAGAGGTGAGATATGCGAGGTGTTTCCCTCTTCACTCTCACTTGTCAATTCTCACTTATCACTTCAAACTAAGCGATCTGTATCTTGAAACTAATATCAACGGCACGGGCCGAATGAGTCAGCCGTCCGACCGAGATCAGATCCACACCAGCCTCGGCAAACGAACGAACACGGTCGAGGTCCATCCCGCCCGATGCCTCTATCATGACTGCGGGGTTCATCGAACGGGCCATTTGGACCAGTTTCGCGGCCTCGTCCGGCGTTTGGTTGTCGAGCATGACGATCTCGGCACCGGCTTCGATCGCTTCGCGGAGTTGGGCCCAGTTTGAGATCTCGACCTCGATCTTGTGGAGATGGCCGACCTTGTTTTTGGCAGCGTGGACGGCCTCGGTAATGCCGCCGGCGAGAGCGATGTGATTGTCCTTGATCAAAACACCGTCATCAAGGCCCATCCGATGATTCTTCCCGCCGCCAACTGTCACCGCGTACTTCTCGAGCAAACGCAATCCGGGCGTAGTCTTCCTCGTATCAACGATCTGAGCCTGCGTACCCTCGATCGCTTTGACGTAGGCCCGCGTCAACGTCGCGATGCCGGACATTCGCTGAATAAGGTTTAACGCAGTTCGTTCTCCGACGAGCAAAACGTCCGCGTAGCCCTTGAGGGTCGCAAAAACGGTGCCCGACTCGATCTCGTCACCTTCGGTAAACGTCGTCTCGATCTCGCCGGTGTCAGGGTCGAGGTGGAAAAAGACCGCCTCGGCGACGTCAAGGCCGCACAGAACCAGATATTCCTTCGCCAAAAACCGCCCCATGCCCCGCGTATTCTGCGGAACACACGCCGTCGTCGTAATATCGCCGCGCCCGATGTCCTCCGCGAGAAACTCCCCAACCGCCGCCAAAACATCGCCGCTTTCCAGCCAATTCATAGACACTTAATTTAGCACATCGATGGTGAAAACCGTTGAGCCACAGAGAACACAGAGGTCACAGGGATATCTTTTACAGAGCAAAATGCTCGTCCTCTACCTCTGTGCTCTCTGTGTTCTCTGTGGCTAGCTTCTACCATTTTGACTTTCCGCCGACACAACTGTATTCTCACGTTTTCCCGAAACTTAAATAACACCCTAGGAGACATCAGTGAAAACCAAATTATCAATTTTCCTTTCGCTCGTCGCATTTGCCGCAGCTTGCAGCTTTTCGACAGCGAGTATGAGCAGCTTTAAGACCTCGAAAGACAAAGACGGCAAGACAGAATCGACCACCTTCAAGGCCGGCGAAACCGTTTACGCCAATGCAGTCATCACCGGCAGCATGAGCAAAACAACGACCAAGATCTTTATGACCGACCCAAGCGGCAAGCCTGTCACCGGCAGCGAGGTCAAGATCGATCTGCCAGGCAGCGGAACCGCAGCTTACAATCTACCACTTCCAATGGGCGCACCCGGCGGTAAATACACCGTCACCGCAGACTTCATGGATGACAAAGGCGAGAAGAAAGACTCGAAATCAGTCGCCATCACCATCGAAGCCGCCCCGGCCGCTCCGCCAGCAGCTGACAAAGATTCGGACGACGATGCCGACCATGACTCAAAAGAAGACAAGAAGCAGTAGTCAAAACTACAAAATAGTAGAAAGCGGATCGGCAACAACCGGTCCGCTTTTTTGTTATTTTGGTTCTGAGGAATCCATAAGCTGTTGCCAGAAATCAAACTCAAACAAATAGCCGACAGCCTGCCCGGTAAAAATATGGTCTGAATGCCTATTTTAGCCGTGGAGCCTCGATCGTAATCTGCGTGTCGTACTCGTAGACTACAGTTCTCCGATAAAGCGAGTTTGAATTTGACGCGTACGTCTCAGTTTGTAGTTTTGCGAGTGTTCCGTCTTTGTTTAACCAATATCGATTTATTGTAGTCGCCGTGTACGAGCCATTCTTATCTGTTTTCGTACCTTTTGTTTCAATCTCGTAGAAGTTTGTTGAGCTCTTGTCCAACAAAACATTTGGCTTTTGTAATGCAATTGTAACTTGGTCAACTGCGGCAGGAACCGGAACAGACTTCGGCGGTGGTGGACGCAAGGCTGTCTCTTCAGCAGTTTCAACCTTCCAAACTCCTTCCTTTTCTCGAATGTAGAAGCTCGAATCAATACTAATAGTTTCAGTAATCCAATCGGTGGGCGAACCCTTACGACTGCTCCGATAGAAAGTCTGGGTTTTATTTGGCGGTACGAACGTTTTGGTAAAGGTGATAGTGCTCTGAGCAGGTAAAGCCTTGTCATCAAACATTTCTGTTAACGCTTTTTCTCGGCGTGTAAGAGTGCTAGTGGCAGTCGTTGAACGATCAATGATTGAATTAAGCTCTTTTTCACTAATTTTGGTCGATTGAGGCAAGGCGGCGCATGCGGCCACCGAAGAAACAAATACAATTAATAGAAATCGTCGTGTGTAATTCATAATCGTCTTCAACTCCCCGATTCTTCCCCCTTAGGTATCCCTAACTCAAAGAGGTCAAGTTTTGATTCAGCGTTGCGATCTGCCCTTCAAGTTCTACCGAACGATCGCGTAATTCGCCTACCTTCTCCGCCGGGGCTCGGTCGACGAAGTTTGCGTTGGAGAGCTGGCCGTCGAGGCGGGTTTTTTCTTCGGTGAGCTTTGTGATCTGGTTATTCAGCCGCGTGCGTTCGACGTCGAAATCGATCAGGCCTTCCAGAGGCACGGCGAGGCGGGCGTCGTTGGTGACGGCCTTTGCCGAGGCACGCGGAACGTCGAGTTCGGCCGCGATCACAAGAGCCTCGGCCTTCGCGAGCTTTAGTATCTGAGCTTCGTTGGCTCGAAATACATCCTGGATACCCACGTCCGCCGCGATATGCACCGTAAACTTGATCGCCGTCGAGATATTCATCTCGGCACGAATATTCCGCACCTTTTTGATCACGTCGATCACCGCGTCCATCTCCCGCTCAGCCCGTTCGTCGATCGCCGCCACGTCGCCCGGTGGAAATTTGGTCAGCATAACCGTCTTGTCAGAACCGGGAGCGGTAGCGACTGGGTTCTTATACGCCGGATGATGTAGCTCACTCGAAGTCCCCGGCAATTTCAGCCACAGATCTTCGGTCAGGTAAGGCATAAACGGATGTAGCATGCGGATCGCGATCTCAAGAATAGTAATTATTCGCGTAGTCGAAGCCGCATCACCGCCATTGATCTCGTCCTTCTTCAGCTCGATATACCAATCGCAGAAATCGTCCCAGAAAAAGTGATAAAGCAGCGAGACCGAGGTGTGAAATTCGTATTTATCGAGCGCCTTATTGACGTCGATCGCCGTCTTATTGAGCCGCGAGATGATCCACTTGTCCGGCAGCGGCATGTCGTCGACCATCAAACTGGCGTGATCGACGGTAATGCCTTCAGCGTTCATCAAACAGAAACGTGTAGCATTCCAGATCTTGTTGGCGAAGTTTCGATACGTCTCGACGCCGATGTCGTTCCATTTGATATCGGCACCGGTCGCGATCGACGCGAGATAAATCCGCGTCGCGTCGACGCCGAATTTGTCGAACATCTCGATCGGATCGACGCCGTTGTTACGCGACTTCGACATCGGCTTACCATCCTTGCCGAGAACCGTTCCGGTGATTACAACATCCTCAAAGGACTTCTGACCCGTGAATTTCTTCGTCAGCATTATCATCCGCGAAACCCACAGAAAAATAATGTCGCGTCCCGTGACGAGGACGTCGGTCGGCAGAAACGTTTCGAGATCGCCACTCATGTCAGAACCGGGAGCGATAGCGACTGGGTTCTTCTCGCCCGCGCCGGAGAGAACCACCCCGTCAGCCGAAGCGGCTGCCACCCCTCCTTCGTAAGGAGGGGAGCCAGAACCAGTCCAGCCGAACGTACTAAAGGCCCAGAGTCCAGAGGAAAACCATGTATCAAGAACATCGCTGTCCTGCTTTAGCGTCTTCCCGCCAGCTTTCTCGACCGCCTCGGCTTCCGTGCGTCCAACGAAAACATTTCCGTCCTCGTCATACCACGCCGGAATTTGGTGTCCCCACCAAAGCTGCCGCGAGATCGTCCAGTCCTTAAGATTTTCGAGCCAACCGGTGTAAACCTTTTCGTGCGGAACCTGCGGCGAGAAATGCGGCACGCCTTCGCTCTTCATCAGATCGAGAGCTATATCCCGCATCTCGTCCATCTTTACGAACCACTGTTCCGACAAGATTGGCTCGACGATCGTCTTGCACCGCTCACAAACCGGCAGCGTGATCTCGTAATCATCGACTTTCTCAAGCAGGCCGAGTTCGTCAAACATCTCGACAACCTTCGCCCGAGCTACAAATCTATCCAGCCCAACAAACTCCTCACCAGCAGCCGCATTCATCTTGCCGGAATCGTCCATGATGAGAAGCTGCTCAAGATCGTGCCGCTGGCCAATGAGATAATCGTTCGGATCATGTGCAGGCGTAATTTTTACCGCTCCGGTTCCAAACTCCGCATCAACGTATTCGTCCGCGATTATAGGGATCTCACGGTTCGTCAGTGGAAGAGCGATCGTCCTGCCAACGAGATGTTTGTAGCGGTCGTCGGAAGGGCTAACCGCGACGGCTGTATCACCCAGCATTGTCTCAGGGCGAGTCGTTGCCACGGTAAGAAATTCCCCGGTCGCTACAGCTCCCGGTACTGACCCGATCACCGGATATTTAAGGTAGTAGAGTTTCCCGTCCTTCTTCGTTTCCTCTTTTACTTCCAGATCCGAGAGAACGGTCTTGTCTTTTGGGCACCAGTTCACGATCCGCAGGCCGCGATAGATCCAGCCTTCGTCATAAAGCGTGCAGAAAACATTACGCACCGCGAGCGAAAGGCTTTCGTCCATCGTAAACCGATGCCGAGTCCAGTCGACAGAGGCACCTTCGCGACGCATCTGCTCGGTAATGGTGTTGCCGTATCGCTCCTTCCATTTCCACGCCCGCTGGATGAACTCCTCACGGCCGATATCTAGCGGCGACTTATTTTCATCCTTTCGCAACTGTTCGACCACTTTTCGCTGCACAGAAATTCCGGCATGATCCGTGCCAGGCAGCCAAAGCGTTTTAAAGCCCTGCATACGTTTCCAACGTGTCAGCACGTCCATGATCGTGTGCTGCAAGGCGTGGCCCATGTGCAGGCTGCCGGTGACATTCGGCGGCGGGATGACGATCGAATATTTCTTGGCGTTTGGGTCTTGATTTATCTCAGGACGGAAAAAACCGCTCTCTTCCCAACGTTTGTAATGATCTTCTTCGGCCGATTTAGGATCGTAGGCCTTTGCGAGTTCCATAATGATTGCCTGTGTAAACCTCTATTCTAAAACAAAAGTGGCCGGTTTTCATTGTCTGCTGAAAACCGGCCGCAAAAGTAGATTCTTTTGATGTCTAAGCTGCTGTTTCCTTCGCTTCCTTGTTCTCGTTCGATCTGCCGGTATCGCTCAGAGCCTCGCGGATAAGCTTCTCCGCGATCCGGGGAACCGCCTCGAGAGCAACCTCGCGAATCACCTGATCCGAAAGCCGTGCGACGACCTTTTCGACAATGATATCTAGCATCTCCGGCGTGATCGCAGCCATTTGGGCCGCCGCGTGTTCATCCGGCGCAGCTTCGACCTCCGGCCAGATCTCCGGCTCGGCGGCTTCAGCCTGCGGCTCCTCAATTGCCGGTTCAACCTGCGTTTCCTCTGCAACTGCTTCTGCCGCTGCTACCGCAACTTCCTCTGCCGCCGCCACAGCTTCTGTCTCCGGCTCGCGACTTCCGATCAAAGCGTCCAGACCCAGATCATCGTCATCCACTATCCGTTCAAACCGCGCAGCCTCAGCCACGTTTTCTACAGTTTCATCCGAGTTTTCATCAAACACGAACTTTGGCTCAAATGCCGGTGCTGAAGTCTCGACCGGTTCGGACACGATCGCAGCAGGCGACCAGTCGAATTCTTTGGTATCGCCGTTGCTGTCGCTTTCGGCCATCAGGGCGTTAATTTCGCTCGAATTGCCGTTGTTCGGATAGCTCGCCTCGATCATCTCATCGTCGAGCGCCGGGTCGCCGAGCATATCGTCGACCGTATCGTACTCGTCGATCTCGATGGTCTCGGCGAAACTGCTGCGATATAGGTCATCGATATCATCGTCCTCGGCCGAGGCTGGCATAGCAGTCAGGTCTGTCGAGATGTGTTCGAGCGATTCGTGTTCGGCACCAAATACATCGACGACCGCCAGTGCCGGCTCAGGCATTATAGCCCCGCGGCCAAGCAGATCCCAGACACGAGCGACAAGGTCGCGAATCGAATGAAATGGCTTTGTCAAGAATCCGTCGGCTCCGACGCGTTCCGCTTCGTCCTGATCAAAAGGCTCGAACGAACCGATGAGCAGCAGCACAGGAATATGCCGCGTCGCCTCATCGGATTTGATCATGTCACAGATCTGATATCCGCTTGTCCCGTCGAGCCCGGCGTCAACTAGGACGATATCCGGCTGGATCTCGACAAAACGCGACATCGCTGTTGCCGAGTCACCGACGGTCGAGACATCTATGCCTTCGTCGGCAAAGGTGAGTTCAACGACCTTTCTGATCGTCACGGAATCGTCAGCGAGTAGTAATTTGGGGCGGTTTGCTTGATCCATGGCTTTAAATAAGACGCGGGAACTGATCAGCACATCAGCCAACGCGTATGCGATTTTAACAGATTCGAGCCTTTAAGGGCTAACGGTATTTGCGGCTCGCGAGTTCGCCTGCCAACCGTATCGCTGCCTGCATACTCGACTCATCCGCCTGCCACTTACCTGCGATATCATAAGCCGTGCCGTGATCGACCGAGGTGCGGATCAGCGGCAATCCGAGCGTTACATTCACACCCGAGCCGAACGAAAGCGATTTAACAGCAATTGTCGCCTGATCGTGATACAGAGCTATCACCGCATCAAAATCGCCCTTGTAACCCCGCAAGAAAATGGTGTCCGGAGCGTACGGCCCGCTCACATCGATCCCAAGGCTCCGGCAATGCTCGATCGCCGGCGTGATCCGCTCGGCCTCTTCGCTGCCAAACATTCCGCCTTCCGACGCGTGTGGATTTAGCCCAGCGACGGCGATCTTTATTTTTTTGCCGACGAGTTCGCCGATAGTTTTGTCGGCAAAGGCTATGCGGTCGATCAGGGCTTCGGTCGTCACTCGATCTATCGCATGCGTTAGCGAGATATGTGTCGTGAGCAACACAACTCGCAATTTGTCGGCGAAGAAACTCATTGCGAACTTCTCCGTATTAGTCAGTTCCGCCAGGAATTCCGTGTGCCCTGGATAGTCATAACCGCCAAGGGCGATGGCTTTTTTACTAATTGGTCCCGTCGCGATCGCGTCAATGCGGCCTTCGCTCCATAGTTTGGCGGCGGCTTCGATAAATTCCGCCGACGCCTTGCCGGTCACGGCCTGATCGCGACCCATGTCGAAGGCCGTTGACAGATTGGCCAGATCGAAGATCTCTACGGCATCACGTTCCTCTTCACCGAAATCAGTGAACCTCAATACCATGTCTCGCCGCTCAGCAAGTTCCCGCAGATGTCGCCCATCACCGATGATGACGCAACGATTCGCCGCACGAATGTCAGGGTCCAACAGCGATTTCAGTACGATCTCCGGCCCGATCCCAGCCGCATCGCCCATCGTTATCCCAATTGTTGGTCTTTTTGCCATAGCAAAAAACGAAAAACTAATAACTAAAAACTAACAGTTCCTGAGACTGCATCCTAGTTCTTAGCTATTAGTTTTTAGTCGTTAGTTTATCGTTATTAGTCCGCCTGTCTACGCATAAATGTAGGCGTGTCGAGATTTTCGACCGGAAGCAGATCCGGCGGAAGCATTATATCTGACGGCTTTGGCGAGGCGGTCGCAGCAACCGCATGCGTATTCTCGTTGCGTGGCTTTGGCAATTTTTCTACGGCCTGAGAATCAAACCCAGTCGCGATCACCGTGATGCGAATCTCATCGCCCATGTCTTCACGGATCACGCTGCCCCATATGATGTCGGCATTGTCATCGGCTTCCTGCTCGATCATTCCGATCGCATCCTCGACTTCGCCGAGAACCATATTCGGGCCACCGGTGACGTTGATGAGTGCCGCTTTGGCGCCCTTGATCGAATTCTCTTCGAGAAGTTTGTAATCGAGGGCCGCACGCATCGCTTTCGACGCTGCATCCTCGCCCTCGCCTTTACCGATACCCATCAGGGCAACGCCCATTCCGCGCATCACCGTGCGAACGTCCGCAAAATCAAGATTGATAATTCCCGGCGTGATGATCAGATCGGTGATGCCGCGAACCGCCTGTAGCAACACATCGTCGGCCCGGCGAAACGCCTCCATGATCGTTATCTTTTCCTCGACCTCACGAAGTTTTGAATTCGGGATCGTCAGCAAAGTATCGACGCAACCGCGAAGGTCGGCCAACCCCTGCTCAGCCTGTGCCATTCGCTTCTTGCCCTCGACGGTAAATGGCTTGGTCACGACTGCGACCGTCAATGCACCGAGCTCGATCGCGAGCGAAGCAACGACCGGAGCCGCTCCGGTTCCCGTTCCGCCGCCAAGACCGGCGGTCACAAAGACCATGTCCGAGCCTTCCAATACGTCTAGCAGTTTCTCGTGATCTTCGAGCGCCGCCTGCCGGCCGATCTCCGGATTCGAACCTGCACCGAGGCCGCGAGTCGATCTGCTTCCAAGTTGGATCTTGATCGGAGCCTTGGACGCCTCTAGCGCCTGTAGATCCGTGTTGGCCACGATGAACTCGACGCCCTTGATTCCCGCGTCGATCATGCGGTTGACGGCGTTGCTTCCGCCGCCCCCGACACCGATGACTTTTATGCGAGCACCAGTGATCGGTGGCTCGTCAATGAACATTTTTAGGCTGCCTGTCGGGGTTTGAGTGTCGTCCATTTCAAAAAAGTTTCCCATAGCTTTAGATAGGCGAATGACGCGAAAACTTGGATTTTTCGGATTATCGCGAGATAACAAGATATTGTGCTATCGGGCAATCAGCATACAACGGTTTGGGTTAAAAATCCAAACGCAAATGTTAAATTTATCTAAATCGGCCACGAATATTTCCAAACCAAGCGGCAACTTTACGAGCTGACGAACGCCCGCCCATTCCGCCACGCCTGATCTGCTCGCGCATCGAGATCAGTGCCAACCCGGAAACGGTCGCCCATTGCGGTCCGTTAACTTCATCCGACAGCCCACCGATGAATGACGGCTCGAGATATCCGACCCGCGTCGGTGCGTCAAAAACCTGTTCGGCGATTTCTGCCAGCCCTCGGACGGTCGAGCCACCGCCGGTCAGAAATACACCGCCTGAGATCTGCGCCTTGGCCGACGCGGTCTCACGAGCCACGTGCTGCATCAGTTCGACCGCACGCGGCTGCATGATGTCGCAGAGAATTTCCATCGACAGGTCACGCGTCTCGTTGCGGCCAAAGGGAACGATCTCGATCACGCCTTCGAGTTCGTCAGGAGTAAGCAAAAATTTTGCGACGCATCCGAAATGATGCTTGATCTTGTTCGCCTCAGGGATCGAGACGCGCAGCCCGGTCGCAATGTCCTTGGTAAACAACATGCTGCCAAAAGGAAACACCGCCGTATGCTGCACCGCTCCGCGGCCAAATATCATCAGGCTCGTAATCTCGGCTCCCATATTGACGACCGCACAGCCATATTCCTTGTCATCGTCGGTCAGTACGCTCTCGGCGGCGGCAAGCGGTTCGAGGATGAGGCGTTCGACATCGATGTGAGCTTTGGAAACGGCCTTTTCGAGGTTTTGACGGGCCGCACTCGGGCTCGTAACCACGTGGACCAAAGCCTCAAGCCGTGAGCCATTCATCCCGATTGGCTCGGTAATGCCGTCCTGTCCATCGACTATGAACTCCTGCGGCAGGCGGCTCACAGTCTCCCATCCCGGCGTCAGAGGCATCGCACTGGCACTATCTATAGCCCGCTCTATGTCGTCATCGGTGATCTCTTTTTCAGGACCCGCAACGGCAACGACGCCGTTCTTGTTCTCACCTCGCAGGTGTTCGCCCGACAGATTGACCGTCGCGTAATCGACATGAAGACCGGAGACTCGCTCGGCTTCGCTGACGGCTTTCCTGATCGACTCAGCCACAGCCTCGGTCGAGGTGACGACGCCGCGACGCAAGCCTTTTGATTCGGCCTCGCCCACGCCGACGATGTTCATCACGCCATCAGACGACGGCTCGCCTATCACGCACCTGACGTGGCTCGTGCCAATATCGAGTCCTACTGCTTGAATTTCACTGCTCATTTCCAAGTTCCAAATATGTAATTACCGGCGAAACGCCCTCTGCATTGACCGAGCGAATCTTCGCTCCCTTACCGCTGACGGCCTCGATCGCCGAACGCAAACTCTTGCCAAGCTGATCCTTGGCCAACGAAACTGTGATCGAACGCCCCGAATCCTCGATCGTCGCCATCGGATCGCGTGCGTTCTGTAAATTCACGTCTTTGACGCGCGAAACTAGATCAAACTGCTTCCATTCGTCGAGCATCTTTTTGTAAAGCTTGAGCCTCGCGATGTTGTCGGGGATAGCGGTCACAGTCTTCGATTCGTCCCAGCCGTGCATCACAACCGGAAAATTCTTCTCCGCCGCTGTTGCCTTGACCAACAAGACCGCCTCGGTATCGACAAGATAATCTCCCGAGCTCAGTCGCACCACCGCGGCAGGCACGCGTTCGACAACATCGACCCGAATTCCCGCCGGCAGCATTCGTGAAACGGCCGCTGTTTTGACGAAGGGAAACTTCTCCAGTTTCGCCTTGATCTCACCAAGATCAGCGTTCCAAACGCCCGGCTTCTCTACCTCAGATGATACGACACGCTTCACATCCTCGACCGGCGTTCGCTCTGTACCGCGAATATCGATCGCCCGAACATTAAAAAACTCCGAGCCGGTCGCACTCTGATAAAACGCCGCTCCGACAAACGCAATGGCAACGATCAAAATCGCACTGATCAGCAAAGGAAGCCCAAAACGTGCGACGCCATTCACAGCCGACTCACGCATTACGCGAGACGAAGTGTTACGTGCCCGCAATTTGGTCGAGCTGGCACGAGCTTTAGTTGTAACCTTCCTCTTCGCCATTAACGCACTATCCTTGACTCTTCAATCGTTCCAAGATCTCATCCGACAACCGCGTAACACTGCCCGCCCCTAGCGTGATCACCAGATCGCCCGGCTGCAGATCGGGAACGACGCGTTCCGTCGCAGTCTCGATATCCCCGATGTAATTCACATTCTTATGGCCAAATTTCTTGATATTCTCCGTCAATACTTCAGCCGTGATACCTTCGATCGGCTGTTCGCTCGCGGCATAGATATCAAGGATGTAAACGACATCGGCGTTGTTAAATGCCACTACAAAATCGTCCATCAACTCCTGCGTTCGCG
>JANPDK010000156.1:0-9433 GCA_031431415.1 Acidobacteriota bacterium
TGTTTCTTGAATCTGTATCTCAAGATCCACTAAACGCTTAAGTTGGCGCGAATGGGGTTCCACCCGACGCTATTGCATTTGTCCCCTTCGGGGACGCGGTAGAGGAGCAAGCTTTGCCTTTTATCAGGACTTCTCATAAGCTTTTTGTGGGTTCGTCCCTGATAATGATCGAAAATTCCTTGAACAATCTTGATCTCGAGCTGTTTGCTCCTATTCCGAGTCAATCGACTGACGACGACAAGCGTTCGCTGCTTGCTGTTCAGCGCGCGACGCGTGAATTGAGCGATGAATATTCGTATCTCGAGATCGGCTCTTACTTAGGCGGCAGTATTCAGCCGCATTTGCTTGACGCCAAGTGCAAAACCATCTGGTCGATCGACAAGCGGCCGCCGGCGCAGCCGGACGAGCGTGGTTTTGAGTGGAAATACAACAATAATTCGACCGCCCGGATGCTCGAATTGCTAAAAGGCGTCGCGGACGACGTTTCCAAGGTCAAAACCATCGACGGCGACACCCGCGAGATCGCCGCCAATCGCATCGACGCAAAGATCGACCTCTGTTTTATCGACGGCGAACACACGGACGAATCTGCCTTTGCCGATTTCAAGTTTTGCCTCACGGTTTTGGCCGATAATGGCGCGATAATATTTCACGATTCGCAGATAACTTATGGCGGCATTGCCGTCTCGCTAAAATATTTAGACGCGAAAGGCATTCCGTACAAAGCTTACGTGCTGCCGAACATCGTTTTTGTCATCGAGATCGGCGATTTTCCGCTTCACCGCGACGCGAAGATCGCCGCAATGCTCACCGAGAACCACAAAAGCTATCTGTTCGCCCTGGGCGACAATGACAGATATCGACGCTTCGCCAATCGCTTCCCATTCGGCACGCTGAGAAGATTGTTGCTCAAGATTCGAGGCGGAAATGTGAGTGAGTGATGATTTTGGGTTCAGAGTGCAAGCTTTAGCTTGTTCTTTTGCGGCCAAGGAACAAGCTAAAGCTTGCACTCTGAACCTAAAAACCAAAGACCGAAAACCAAATTCCTTGTTTCAGCATCAAAATCGTGCTACTAAGTATCCAGCGCAAGATACTTTTGACCGTGGCGGAGAAAATTTACATGAACTTCAAAAATGTGCCGTTTCGCAACGTGATTTCGCTCGGTGTGATCGTCGCAATTCTCGCGACGCCATTCGCGTCGCTCGGCCAGGGAATTATTCCGATCACAAGTATCAGCGGCGGTTCGAGCGTTTTTGCTTTTCGCAGCGTCGCCAGGGCTGTCAGACGCTTTATCCCGACCGTAAAACCGGCCCGCAGCAAGCCGCAGCGTCTCGAAACTGTTGCCCGACTTAAGAAACAATACGAAACGCAGGCCAAAACTAAGCCAAAAGTGAATCGAGCGAAGGTTGTCGTCTACAATACAACCGCTGTCAGGACCGCAACCGGTTTGCCGCCCGAGCAAGGCTCGAAACTTTTCGCCGGATTTGGTGAGTATTATCTGGATCGCGGCGAGATCGAGGTCGCCATCGAACGTTTTCAGGAGGCGATGAATCTCGATCCGAAGAATATCGAGGCCCGCACCGGCTATAGCGAAGCCCTCGCCGCCAAAGGCAACGATCTGCTGGCCAAAGATCAGGCCACGACCGCCAAAGGCATCTTTCTCGAAGCAATAAAATTCGATCCGAATAATGTTGCCGCCAATTTCGGCCTGGCAGAAGTTTACGCCGAACTCGGTGAGACCGGTGCGGCTATCGCGGCATACGAAAAATCGCTCACGGCCGATCCGAAACTCACCGAAATTTACCTGCCGCTTGGCATTCTCTACTATCAAACAGGCGAGATCGCAAAGGCCGACGACCTTTTGACAAAAGCTCTGGCCCTGACGCCGAATAACGCCGAGACGCAGTTCTTCCTCGGCCTCGTTCGATCCGCTCAGAACCGAAATGAGGAGGCTTTAGGCGGCTTCCAGAAGGCAAAAACGCTCGATCCGACGCTCGCCGATGCGTTTTTCTATTCGGGTCAGACTTTGGTTCGTCTAAAACTTACAGCCGACGCCATAGCCGATTATCAGAAGGCTACGGAACTCAAGCCGCTGTACTTTGACGCGTGGTTCGAACTCGGCGAGGCCTTCCTGGAACTCAAAAGATTTGACGACGCGATCATTGCGTACACTAAGGCAAAGGCTTTGCAGAACAATAACTGGGAAGTGTACGCAGGTTTAGGCGAAGCGTACCGCGAGACGCGGAAATTTGTCGACGCGCAGGCAAATTACAATCTCGCTGCGGTCTTTTACGTTGGAGTAAAAGATCACAGCAAGGAGACGCTCGCCGGATTTTACAGCAAGACCGGCCTCGTCATCGGCCAGCAATGTGACATCGACATCCAAAAGAATATTCCATGCAACTGGCGAAGCGTGATCAACGCTCTCAAGAAAGCGGCCGATATCTCAACCGATCCGATCGATCAGGTAAATCTCGGCTGGGCATATTTCCGACAGGGCCACGAGTCGGCTGAAGTCAAAGATATGGTCACCGCCAAACCGATCCTCGAAATGGCAAAGGTAGAGCTCGAAAAAGCTGTCGCGGCCGGCCCACCTGCGTCAGAATTTGCCCTGCAAAATCTCGCGAGCGTACAGATCGACCTCGGTGAGTTCAAAGGAGCGATCGATACGCTGAACAAACTTATCGCGATCCGGCCGAACGAGACGTTTTCGAAGTACGCTTTAGGCGTCGCTTACAACAAAAACGGTGATCTCGCCAACGCCGAGAAATGGCTCCGCACCGCCGCCGACGCTGAGCCAACAAATCTTAGCTATCTCGTCGGCCTCGCAGACACACTGATCAGCCGAAAGAACGGAAAGGAGTTGCAAAAGATCATTGACCGCATCCGCCCAATCGATGCAGCGTTGGCTGCGAATTTGGAGCAGAGAAAGAAGCTTCTACGGCTTTAGTTCGAGACAATTTGCTTTTTTTTGCGATCCGCTTGTTAATTTAAGCGGATCGTTTTTTATGGAGATCAAGGAAAACATTTCTCTCGCTCCGCTGACAACCCTGGAGATCGGCGGCCCCGCCCGCTATTTTGTACGCGCGGAAAGCGAAGAAGCGCTCGTCGAGGCTGTGGAGTATGCGGCCATGCATACGTTGCCACTTTTTGTCCTCGGCGGTGGTAGCAATATTCTTGTGTCCGACGCGGGCTTTGACGGATTGGTGGTTCAGATCGCGATCGACGGGATCGTATCAGAAGAAGATTTTTCATTCACGGTTGGCGCCGGCGAAGATTGGGACGGCTTCGTTGAGCACGCCGTAGATCACAGGTTCGCCGGTGTCGAATGCCTCAGCGGGATCCCCGGCTTTGTCGGCGGAACGCCTGTCCAAAACGTTGGAGCCTACGGTCAGGAAGTTGCCGGAACAATACGCTCAGTCAGATGTCTTGACCGCACGACAGACTCGATAGTGGTTTTGGATAACGAAGCCTGCAAATTTACTTATCGCCGAAGCATCTTTAATTCGACCGAGCGTGATCGATATATTGTTCTCTCTGTCGCGTTTGATCTCGTGCCGAATGGTGAACCGTTACTCGTCTACAAGGATCTGGTCGAGCATTTTCAAGATCGCAAACCGTCATTGGCCGAGGTTAGACAGGCGGTGCTCAACATCCGACGTTCAAAATCAATGGTGATCGACGCGGAAGACCCAAATTCGCGCAGCGCCGGTTCGTTCTTCAAGAATCCTGTGGTGGAGAGAAGCGTGCTCGAAATGATCCAGGCAGAATTTGACCGCGTCCCGTATTTCGATGCCGGCGACAAGGTGAAGATTCCCGGCGCATGGCTCATCGAAAACGCCGGTTTGCACAAAGGTTTTCGTCTCGGCAATGCGGGTATCTCGTCCAATCACACACTCGCTCTTGTCAATAGCGGCGGTGCTACGGCCGCCGAGATCATTGCATTGAAAGACTTGATACAGCAACGTGTCGCAGAGCGTTTTGCCATCGCACTTGAAACCGAGCCCATCATGGTAGGGTTTTGACCGCAACGCTGGCCGTTTGTTGTATAATCGTTCTGTTACGTGGGGGGGGTCTATGTTTGCGAAAAGCCGATTGATTCTTTCTATCGTCGCGGGTGTTATCCTTTGGGCAACCGCCCTCAGCCTCAATCCGCCACCGTTCCAGGATCTGATCGCGACCGAGGATATTACGGCGGGTTCGAGCGCTTTTGTCTTTCGCGAATCGCGTAAGAAACCGCAATCTCGTGCCGCGGGCGGCCAGGTCGCACGTTCGGCTTCGGGACGTAAGGCGTCCGGCGTGAGGTCGTCGGCTCAGATCGCAGCAGTCTCGAAGAAGCGTTTGCAGGACGCGATCGCGGCGCGTAAGAGGGCCACGGTGGCCGCCGCAAACCGTAAGATCGCTCTCTCAAATACATTGACCGCAAAGGCTGAGGGATTCCTCGACAATGGTCAAACCGATCAGGCTATTACCAATTACCGGGCCGCTCTCGCACAATACGCAAAAAACACGAGAGCAAGCGACGGACTTAGCAATGCCTTGACCTCAAAGGGCATCGACATCGCCGGTGATACAAATAATGAGGCGGCGATCGTCATTTTCGATGAAGCCATTAAGCTCGACAAACTGAACGATGTCGCCTACGCCAAGCTCGGTGCGATCTACGATGCGAATGGACAAAACGCAAAAGCCATCCAGCATTATGAAAAAGCTCTGGGTATGAATTCCCAGTACACCGATCTGCACACGCCGCTCGGGCTCGCGTACCTTGAGGCCGGCGAGATAGCTGCGGCGGAAAGCAGTTTGCAAAAGGCTGTGGCCGCCGGTGTCGATACGGCTGATACACGATATCTCAAGGGCATGGTTGCCCTCAAGCAGAATAAGAACGCCGAGGCCGCGACCGCTTTTGAGCAGACGTTGCAATTAAATAACGGGTTCGCGATGGCTAATTATTATCGCGGTCAGGCCCTCGACCGTCTCGGCCAGGACGAACAAGCAATTGCCGCGTATAATGCCGCACTCGTCGGCGAACCGACATTCGGTCCCGCGGCATTCGATCTCGGCGTTGCCTATTACAACCGCGGCGATTATACCAATGCTGCGGCCACATACGAGACCGCGATCAAGATCGAGCCCGCCAATTCGCAGGCGCACGCCAATCTCGCGAGCACCTATCGCCAGCTCGAACGCTTTCCCGATGCCAACGCAGAATACAAAGTCGCCGCAACCACGATAAAAACACCCGATCTCTTTAGCGAATGGGGCTATTGCCTGGGTAAAACCAAGGAGTGGGACAAGGCCGTGGCACGGCTCCAGACCGTGACCGAGATGAGCCCGAGCGGCATCGATAACTCAAATCTCGGCTGGGCACATTTGAACGCCGCTAACACTTTCACAACCGCAAAGAATGAGACCGCGGCAAAGCAGAATTACGATCTCGCCAAGAAGTATCTTCAAAAAGCAGTCGAACAAGACCCAAAGCTTGACGCTGCATACTTAAATCTCGGATCGACGCACAACGGTTTGGGTGAGTACCAAGCGGCTGTCCAGGTGCTAAACATAGCTCTGACAATTCGCCGCGATTGGAGCGTCGCGATCAATCAGCTCGGCCTCGGCTATCGCGGTCTGCGGGATTTTAAGAACGCGATCGCGACATTCAAACGGGTTACGGACAAGGACGCCAACAATATTTTCGGCCTCTTCAGCCTCGGCGAGACATATTTTGCCAGCGGCAACAAAAACGAAGCCAAAAAGATAAACGACAAGCTTAAAAAGCTCGATCCCGCTTCGGCAAATCAACTCGACGGAATTATTTCGGGCAGGATCATCTTCGATAAGTTCAAGCCGACGATTCCGACGATACCGATACCGAAGATTCCCAGGTTTCCGATTTAATGAGCAGTTCGTATGGCAAGAAGTTTCGCCTTTCATAAATAGCGAAACCATGCCATAATTTCCGCGATATTCCGACGCAAAACTGTTTGTCATAGGTGGCCCTCTGAAAAGAGGGTCGCCGATGCTTGTTTTTTGAATTATTTAGAAACGAGTTGAGGTCTATTCGCGTCATTCTTAAGTACCATTCAATCTAATAAGGAGCATAGCGAACCAAAATGAAAAACCACCCCTCCACGGTCGTACGCGAACTTGACGATCCAACCGACCGTCGGGGCTTTCTCGGCAAACTAGGAAAAGTAGCCCTGCTCGGCGCTGCCGGCACGATCGTGACGCAGCCGCTTAGCGTCACCGGTCAGACTGACGAGCCGGCCCTGGACGTTAGCGAGAATCATAGCAACAATAATGGCCGTGCCCGCGAAGCTCTGAGGATACGTCGAAAGGCCGCCGAGGACCAGTACGATGCGACAAGCTCACATCTACAACATCCGACCAACGGAGATGAGCAGCAGTACTCAAACCGCATCGGAAATTATTCTAAGGGTATGCCGCACGATGGAAACGGCGAAGTTTCACCGGCCGCCTATAGTGCATTGCTTGAGGCTGTGCGAACCGGAGATTCGGAAGATTACGATGCGATCCCGCTCGGTGGTGCACGTCGATTCACCAGCCCGCAAGCGGGCCTTGCGTTCGATATGGAGGGCGGAGATTCGCATAGTTTTGTGCAACTTGCCCCGCCTAAATTTAATAGTCGGGAGATTGCGGCCGAGATCGCCGAAAATTATTGGGCGGCATTGCTCCGCGATGTGCCTTTTACCGATTATTCCAGCAACCCGATTGCGATTACCGCCGCCGCCGATCTAACTCAATTTGGCACCGCCTTTAAGGGGCCAAAAGACGCCAATGGAAACGTGACGCCGGCGTTACTCCTGCGTGGCCATACGCCCGGAGATCGGGTCGGCCCGTGGCTCTCACAATTTTGGTACATGCCATGTTTTTTTGGTGCGAACGAGGTTAACCAGCGAATTCGAACGGTTCTGGGTGTGGGCAACGGCGGTCAGGACTACATGACCGATTTCTCTACGTGGCTCAATATTCAGCGTGGTGCTCAGCCTGCGACGGGTCTCAATTATGATCCCGTACGGCGGTATATGCGAAACGGACGCGATATTGGCGAATGGGTTCACATCGATGTCCTGTTTCAGGGATATTTTCAGGCTTTTCTATGTCTGGCCGGCAGCGGAGCTCCGCTCGACCCAGGAAATCCGTATATCAGCCCGAATCCAAGCTCGGTTAATCAGGACGGCTTTGCCACGTTTGGTGGGCCACATTTGGCGACAATTCTTTGCGAAGTCTCGACTCGCGCTCTTCACGCCGTGTGGTATCAGAAGTGGCAGGTTCACCGACGCCTGCGGCCTGAGGTGTTTGCGGCCCGTGTCCATCAGACGCTGAATACGGGGCGTAGCTACCCGGTACACGCCGATATTTTGACCTCAATATCCAATTCGACCCGTCTTGGCCGCTATTTGACACCGGGAAACGCCTTGTTGCCGATGGCCTTCCCGGAGGGTTCGCCGACGCATCCGGCTTATGGAGCGGGCCATGCAACGGTTGCCGGAGCATGCGCCACCATTCTCAAAGCGTGGTTCAACGAATCGTACCTGATCGCAAATCCGGTCGTCCCCGATTTTTCGGGCACGACACTTCTTCCGTACAGCGGCCCGGCATTGAGCATCGGCGGCGAACTCAATAAGATCGCTTCGAATGTCGCCATTGGTCGCAATATCGCTGGTGTACATTGGCGTTCGGACGCGACCGAGTCGCTAAAACTAGGCGAGGCGGTAGCTTTGAGTATTCTCAAGGATCAGAAGGCAACCTATAACGAGGCGTTTAGAGGGTTTAGTCTCACCAAATTCGATGGAACGACGGTCACCATATAGAAACCATCGTCTCCGTTTTTCTAAATGAGCAAAACGCGGTTATTCCAGCCGCGTTTTTTCTGTATAATCGAGAGTTTAGACAAATGCCAAGACGCGAAGATATACACAAGATCCTGATCATTGGTTCCGGTCCGATCGTCATCGGACAGGCCTGTGAATTCGATTATTCCGGCACACAAGCCTGCCGTGCTCTCATGCAGGAAGGCTATGAGGTCGTTCTGGTCAACTCAAACCCGGCGACGATCATGACCGACCCCGAGATCGCCGATAAGACCTACATCGAGCCGCTCACGCTCGAAACATTGACCGCAATCATCGAAAAGGAACGTCCCGACGCACTTTTGCCGACGGTTGGCGGACAAACTGGGCTTAATCTTTCGGTCGAGCTTTTTGAAAGCGGTGTTCTCGACAAATACGGCGTAAAACTGATCGGCGCCAATATTGATGCCATTAAGGTCGGCGAGGATCGAGAGCTGTTCAAAGCTGCGATGGATGAGATCGGTATTCCTAGCTGCAAAGGTGGTTTTGCACACACTTGGGAAGAGGCCCGTGAGATCGTCGAAACAACGGGCTATCCGGCTATCATTCGCCCGAGCTTTACACTAGGCGGCACCGGCGGCGGAACAGCGTATAACCCCGAAGAATTTGAAGAGATCGCTCGCGGCGGCCTCGCTGCGTCGCCAAATTCGCAGATATTGGTCGAAGAATCGATCCTCGGCTGGAAGGAATACGAACTCGAGGTCATGCGTGACCTCAACGACAACGTCGTCATCATCTGCTCGATCGAAAATTTCGACCCGATGGGCGTGCATACGGGCGATTCGATAACAGTCGCTCCCGCACAGACGCTCACAGACCGCGAATATCAAACGCTGCGTGACATGTCCAAGGCGTGTATCCGCAAGGTCGGTGTTGAAACGGGCGGTTCGAATATACAGTTTGCCGTAAATCCAGCAAATGGCGATATTCGCATCATCGAAATGAATCCGCGAGTCTCGCGTTCGTCTGCCTTGGCCTCGAAAGCAACGGGCTTTCCTATCGCCAAGATCGCAGCAAAACTAGCAGTCGGCTACACCCTCGACGAGATACCAAACGACATCACGAAAAAGACACCGGCGTCGTTTGAACCGACAATAGATTACGTCGTCACAAAGATTCCAAAATGGGCATTTGAGAAGTTCCCGGGAGCTCAGGATGTACTGGACACGCAGATGCGTTCGGTCGGCGAAGTGATGGCAATCGGGCGTACTTTTAAGGAGTCGTTGTTTAAGGGGTTACGTTCACTCGAAGCAGTTAAACCATTGCGTTTACAGGATATACCTGATGCTGAATTGCAACGTAAGCTTGCCCGCCCTAACTCGCAACGATTCTCTTACATAACCTACGCCCTACAGAACGGTTACTCGATCGAAGAGATCCACCGATTGACCAAGATCGATCCGTGGTTTCTCGACCAATTACAGCAGGTGATGGAATTTCAGGCCAGCGTCGAGGGTAAGGAACTTGGCGAATATTCGGCGGAAGAAATGCGCGAGGCGAAGGAATTTGGCCTTTCCGACAGGCGCGTCGCCTTCATGTCAAATTCACCTGAACTCGACGTG
>JANPDK010000157.1:0-46662 GCA_031431415.1 Acidobacteriota bacterium
ACCTGCACCATTTATGCTGGGCGATAATGCGCGGCTTATTACGACGGGGAATTTTACGGACGATCTGGCAAAGATCAAGGATTGCGACTTTGTGATCGAGGCGGTGGTCGAAAATCTTGAGATCAAACACAAGCTTTACGCTGAGGTCGATAAATATCGCAAGCCGGGTGCGGTGATCGCTTCGAACACTAGCGGCATACCGATCGATTCGATCGCAGAGCCGTTTTCGGACGATTTCAAGGCTCACTTCGTCGGCATACACTTTTTTAACCCGCCGCGTTATATGAAGCTCGTCGAGGTCATCCCCGGCAGCAAGACGAGCGGCGAGATCGCCTGTGCAGTCTCGGGCTTTCTCGATCAGCGGCTTGGCAAGGGCGTCGTGCCAGCCAAAGACCGGCCGAATTTTATCGCCAACCGCATCGGTGTTTTTGGCATGATGGCGACGATCCACGAGATGATCGCGATGGGCTTTACGCCGACCGAGGTTGATCAGATGACTGGAAAGGCGATAGGCCACGCATCGTCGGCGACGTTCAGAACGTCGGATCTCGTAGGCCTTGACGTGACGGCACACGTTACTAACAATCTTTATCCTGCCGTGCCCGATGACGAAGACCGCGACGTTTTTGTTTTGCCTGAGCTGATCCAGACTCTGCTCGATAAGAAATTGCTCGGCGACAAAACCAAGGGTGGATTTTTTAAGAAATCGAAGGACGCAGAAGGCAAACGCGTCATTCTCGAACTCGATCTGAACACCTTCGAATACAAAACACAGGTCAAGACAAAATTCCCGTCTATCGATGCTGCAAAGGCTACTAAGGACAATGCTAAACGCGTGAAAGCTCTCGTCTGGGGCGACGACCGCGTCGGCGAATTCCTTTGGAAAACTACGTCGCGTGTCTCACGTTACGCCGCGAACCGCATTCCTGAGATCGCCGATACGATCGTTGAGATCGACAACGCCATCAAGTGGGGTTTTGGCTGGGAGATCGGTGTTTTCGAGGCCTGGGACGCGATAGGCGTCGTTGAGTCGGTCGAACGGATGCGGAAAGAAGGCCAGGCAATTCCGGCGAATGTTGAGAAGATGCTCGCCGCTGGTGCAACGACGTTCTACAAGAACGACGGTGGCAATCGCTCGTTTTATGATCTCGTCGCAGGCGAATACAAACCGATGCCCGCGCGGCCGGGTGTGATGATCCTCAAAGATATCAAGGAACGCACCGGCGTCATCAAATCGAATCCCGGCGCGTCGCTCATCGATATCGGCGACGGCGTGGCATGTCTCGAGTTTCACTCGAAAATGAACTCGATCGGCGGCGATACCGTTTCGATGATGAACTTCGCGATCGATGAGGTCGAGAAGAATTTCACAGGCCTCGTCGTCGGCAATCAAGGCGGCAATTTCTCGGCCGGTGCCAATATCATGATGATCCTACTCGCCGCTCAGGAAGAGGAGTGGGACGACATCAACATGGCCGTCAACCAGCTCCAAAAGACGATCATGCGGCTGCGATATTCGGCAAAACCGGTTGTTACGGCTCCGTACGGCCTCACGCTTGGTGGTGGTTGCGAGATCGCGATGCACGGTGACAAAACGCGTGCTGCGGGCGAGACATACATTGGTCTCGTCGAGGTTGGCGTCGGCGTTATCCCGGCCGGCGGCGGCACCAAGGAGATGACAATGCGTGCGATGGACGCTGCGGCGAAAGCTCCGGGTGCTGATCCATTGGCGTTTCTAAAGTCAACATTTGAAACAATCGGTATGGGCAAGGTCGCCACATCGGCGCAGGAGGCTCGTTCGTGGGGATTGCTCCGCGACGGCGATGCCATCTCGATGAACGGCGACCGTCTAATACAGGATGCAAAGCAGGACGTCCTAAATCTCGCCGCTGCCGGCTACGTTCAGCCGGTCGAGCGTACCGACATCACGGTCATGGGCGAGGCTGGCGAATCCGCGATGAAACTCGCCCTGCACATGATGAAGCAAGGCGGTTTTGTCTCAGACCACGATGTGCTTATCGGCACAAAGCTTGCCCACGTAATGGCGGGGGGCACGATCAACCACAAGACTCAGGTGAGCGAAAGATATCTGCTCGATCTCGAGCGCGAAGCTTTTGTCTCACTCTGCGGCGAACGAAAGACGCAGGAGCGTATCGCCGCGATGCTGAAGACTGGCAAGCCGTTGAGGAATTAGGGAGCGTTCAGAGTGCAGGCTTTAGCCTGTATTCCGTCGCGAGAAGACAAGCTAAAGCTTGCACTCTGAACCATTCGAATATGGACGAACGAATCAAAAGTATTCAATCGCAGATGACCGAGGCATCAACCGATGCGGCGGCGGCATTCGGCGGTCTGACGGCTGAGCAACTCAATTGGAAACCATCCGAAAAAGGCTGGAGCGTCGCGCAGTGTTTGGATCATATTATTAAGACCAATCACGAATTTGATGCCGAGTTTGCCAAGCTTGCGAGTGGTACGCGGAAGAATTCGTTTTGGGAGAATATCTCGCCGCTGACCGGTTGGGGCGGGCGATTTTTGGTAAATGCGGTGTCCGAGGATTCGAAAAAGGCCAAGGTGCCTTCGAAACGCATCGTGCCGCCGAGCGATCTCGCGGGTGATATCGTGCAGCAATTTGTCGAGCATATCGGCGAGGTAAATAAACAGGTTGAGGCATGTGCCGGTGCCGACCGCGAAAAAACGATCCTCACCTCGCCGTTTCTTGCCGTTTTCACGTACAAGCTTGACGACGCCTTCACCGTGCTGGTTGAACATACGAAGCGGCACATTCGGCAGGCGAAACGTGTGATGGCGACGGTTGATTTCCCCGTTTAGAGTGCAAGCTTTAGCTTGTATTCTTGATAAAGAGACAAGCTAAAGCTTGCACTCTGAACTTATGAAACGCTGTACATGGGCATCGAATGAGTTGAATATTCCGTATCATGACACCGAGTGGGGCGTGCCGGTGCTTGATGACCGGACGTTGTTTGAATTTTTGATACTCGAAGGCGCTCAGGCGGGTTTGTCTTGGGACACGATATTGCGAAAACGTGCGGCGTATCGGGCGGCGTTTGATAATTTCGATGCGGCGAAGGTCGCTCGTTATTCAGACGCAAAATGTGCGAAATTGATGCTGAATGAGGGCATCATCCGCAATCGCTTGAAGATCGCCTCGGCCGTGAGGAACGCGAATGCTTTCCTGGCGGTACGACAAGAGTTTGGCTCATTTGATAAGTACGTCTGGGGTTTTGTCGGCGGGAAACCGTTGTTGAACAGATTTAAAGGCCATGGTGAAGTTCCGGCGAAAACTGACATTTCGGACGCGATATCGAAAGATCTCAAGAAACGCGGTTTTAACTTTGTCGGCTCGACCATTATGTACGCATTTATGCAGGCGACGGGAATGGTTAATGATCACCTGGTGACGTGTTTTCGATACAAAGATATTGCCCGCGAAACACGCGAAAAGACGTGAAAAGTCGATTGAGGCGGAATTCTTTTTTTCGTATGTTTCGCGGGTTTCGCGGGCAAATCTCTTATGGATCATCCGGTCACACAGGCGGTTCGATATTTGAGAGAGAAAAAGGTCGATTTTGTGCCGCGGCTTTACGATTATGTCGAAAAAGGCGGCACCGGCGAATCGGCCAGGCAGCTAAGCGTGGACGAGCACGCGGTCGTAAAGACCTTGATATTTGAAACGAACGATCAAATGCCTCTTATCGTGCTGATGCACGGCGATCGTCACGTTTCGACCAAAAATCTGGCCCGACATATCGGCGTCAAGAGTGTCGAGCCGGCAACGCCCGAACGTGCATCTAAACACACAGGCTATCTAGTCGGCGGCACTTCGCCATTTGGCACTCGGAACGCGATGCCGGTTTATGTTGAGAGGACGATATTCGGACTCGAAAAGATCTATATAAACGGCGGGAAGCGAGGCTTTTTAGTCGAGATCGAGCCGGAAGTTTTGAAGGCGGTTCTAGATGTCGAAGAAGTTGAGATTGGGATTGAGAATTAGGACTTAGCCACGAATAACATGAATACGGATTTTATTCGTGTCATTCGGGTGATTCGTGGCAAAAATAACATTATGAAAGAAGCTGTGATCGTATCAGCCGTGCGTACGGCTGTTGGAAAGGCTCCGAAAGGAACCTTGAGGAACACGCGGCCGGATGATCTTGGGGCAGCGGCTATTAAAGAGGCGGTTGGTCGTTCGGGCATGGACGCTTCGTTGATCGATGATGTGATCATGGGCTGTGCATTTCCTGAAGCGGAGCAGGGGATGAATGTGGCACGGACAGCGGCGATCGCGGCTGGTTTGCCGGTCGAGACTTCGGCGATGACGGTTAATCGTTATTGCTCATCCGGTTTGCAGACCATCGCTCTTGCTGCTGAACGCATTATGACGGGCGGTGCCGATGCCATCGTCGCGGGCGGGCTTGAGACGATGTCGATGATCCCGATGGGCGGCAACGTCGTGCGGCCAAATCCGCGGATCGTCGACACCTACCCGGATTACTACTTAAACATGGGCCTCACGGCTGAGAATCTCGCACGCAAATACGAGATCACCCGCGAACAGGCTGACGAATTCTCATACAATTCGCACCGCAAAGCATTGGCGGCGATCAGCGAGGGCAGATTCACGGACGAGATCGTTCCGATGAATGTCTTTATCGATGAGATCGACGAAAAGGGCCGCGTTCGACGGAAAGAGATCGTTTTCGCTCAGGACGAAGGTCCGCGTGCCGATACCTCGGTCGAAGGTTTGGCGAAATTGCGAGCTGTGTTTCATGTCAACGGAACGGTTACCGCCGGAAACTCTTCGCAAATGTCCGACGGATCTGCCGCAACGGTCGTGATGTCCGCCGACAAAGCCGCCGAACTCGGCATCAAGCCGCTGGCGAGATTCGTCTCATTTGCAACCGCCGGATGCCTGCCCGAGGAAATGGGGATCGGGCCGGTTTACGCGATACCGAAGGCGCTCAAAATGGCGGGACTAACGCTCGATCAGATCGATGTCATCGAGCTAAACGAAGCCTTCGCCGCACAGGGTCTTTCGGTGATGAAAGTTCTCGAAATGGACCCGTCGAAGGTCAACGTCAACGGCGGTGCCGTCGCACTCGGCCATCCCTTGGGATGCACCGGAGCAAAATTGACCGCGACCGTACTTCAAGAACTAAAACGCACAGGCAAACGCTACGGCATGGTCACCATGTGCGTCGGCGGAGGCATGGGCGCGGCCGGGATTTTTGAGAGATTGGATTAGGAGATTCACCACAGAGACACAGAGGACACGGAGGAAGAAAATTTAGCCGCAGATGAACGCATATGACGCAGATAAGATTTGAAAATACATTCATGTAACTCTGTGCTCTCTGTGTCTCTGTGGTGAACAATCTTAAGATTATGGAACCACAAATGGAAAAAGAATACGTAAAAGGCGGCGAGTTTTTGATCGCTGATTCGACGTCGGCTGAGGTTTTTACGCCGGAGGATTTTACTGATGAGCACAAGATGATCGGCGATGCTTGTCGCGAATACATCGACAACGAGGTCGTGCCGAGCATGCCTGCGCTTGAGGAGCATGACTATGAGGTGGGGCGCAGCCTTTTGAGAAAAGCGGGCGAGCTTGGGCTGCTCGGGGCCAATATTCCCGAGGAATACGGCGGGATGGCGCTCGATCAGACATCGGGCTGCATCATTGCCGAGATGGTTGGCCGGGGCAGCGGGTTTGGTTCGACCTACGGTGCTCAGACCTCGATCGGTTTGCTGCCGATACTCTATTGGGGCTCGGAGGAACTCAAACAAGCGTGGATACCAAAGATCATCTCGGGTGAGGCGGTTTCGGCTTACTGCCTGACGGAATCCAGTTCCGGCTCCGACGCTCTCGGTGCGAAATGCGTCGCCAAGCTGAGCGAAGATGGCCAAACGTGGACGCTCAACGGCGAAAAGATGTGGATCACGAACGGCGGTTTTGCCGACGTGTATATTGTGTTTGCCAAGGTTGATGGTGAGAAGGAAAAATTCTCCTGCTTCTTGGTGCCCCGCAGCGACAACTGTCGTCCCGGAGCAGAAGAGCACAAGCTCGGCATCAAGGCCTCGTCCACGACGGCGGTCATTCTGTCCGACGCCAAGATCCCGGTCGGCAACCTGATCGGCAATGTCGGTGATGGCGCGAAGATCGCATTCAACGTTTTGAACGTGGGCCGTTTTAAACTTGGTGCGTCGGTGACTGGCGGTGCTAAGCTCGCTATTCATGAAGCTGTGAGGTACGCCAACGAGCGTCATCAGTTCAATAAGCCGATCTCGTCGTTTGGAGCGATCAAGCACAAGCTCGCCGAGATGGCGATCCGTACTTGGGTGGCTGAGTCGATCACGTATCGCACGGTCGGTATGATCGATTCACTGATCGGTGATGGAGCCGACAATGCGACCAAACTGCAGTCGATCGAGGAGTACGCAGTCGAGTCGTCGATCAACAAAGTCGCCTGCTCCGAGGCTCTCGATTATGTGGTCGACGAGATGGTCCAGATCTATGGCGGCTACGGCTATTCGGCGGACTATCCGGCGGAAAAGGCATATCGCGACAGCCGCATTAATCGCATCTTTGAGGGCACCAATGAGATCAATCGAATGCTCATCCCCGGCCAACTGATGAAGCGTGCGCTGAAGGGCAAGCTCGGTTTGCTGCAAGCGGCAAAGGCCTTGCAGGACGAGATCCTGAATCCGACGATGTCGTTTGACGAGGACACTTCGCTGCTTGCGGCTGAGACCAAACTTGCACAAAACGCAAAGAAAACCGCCCTCATGGTCCTCGGCACCGCCGCTCAAAAATACATGATGGGCCTCAGCGAACAGCAGGAAGTCCTCATCAACTGCGCCGACATCATCATGGACGCGTATCAGATGGAAACTGCCATTCTGCGTGCCAAAAAGTACGCCGACAAAAATGGCGAGGAAGCCGCCGGCCGCTACATCGACATGGCATCGGTCTTCTGCAACGACGCCATCCAGCGTGTCGAGGCCAAAGCCAAAAACACCATCACCGCCATCGCTGAGGGCGACGAAGGCCGCACGCTGCTCGTTGCTCTGAAGCGTTTTACCAAGAACAATTCGCCGGTCAACACCATCGCCGCCCGTCAGCGTATCGCTGATACGATGATCGCGGCGAACACATACGTTTTCTAGAGCAAAAGGAAACTGATTGACACGCGATAACTGATTGTTATATCTTTTGGAGTAACAAAACTGTTGATAATGCTGACATACACGCAAAATATACAAACGGTTAACAAGGCAAGTGCTAACTGCGACGCTTGCGGATCGTTTATGTATTTTTTTAGCTACACGGCTCTTGGGTGGTGAGTGACGCATTATCGCGGTAAACGCTCTGGGCCACCATCCGAAAACGAGATGGTGGCCTCTTTCTTTTGGCGGTGAGAAATAAACTATGACTTCGACCGGGAACAAGATCGATGATCCACGCGGCCAGATCGATGCTATCGACGACGAGCTTTTGCGCCTTCTCAATGAACGTGCGGCGATCGCTCTGCTCGTCGGAGCGGCCAAGACCGAGGTTGAGACGTCGCTTTGCGATCCGCGTCGCGAGCAAGAGGTCGTCGGCCGCCTCGTCTCCGCCAACGCCGGGCCGCTCGGCGGACAGGGCGTCGCTAATATCTTCCAACGGATCATTGACGAATCTCTTCATTTGCAACAGACGATGTACGCTCGCGAGCCTCATAAAACAGCGACTATCAACAAGATCGCCAGTAAATCTCGCGTCGCGATTCTGGGTGAACCGGGTACGTTTAGCGAAGAGGCGGCGCTTGGCGTTCTCGATGAGGGTTGTCAGACTGTCTCGTGTCCCACCTTCGAACAGCTTTTCGCCGCGATCGACGATGGCGTGGCGGATCTGATATTGACGCCTCTGGAGAATAGTTTGATCGGTTCGGTACATCGATGCGTCGATCTGCTTTTGGCGAGCGAACTTAAGATCGTTGCCGAGATCGTGCTGCCAGTGTCGCACTATCTTATCGCCTGTGAGGCTGCGACTCTTGATACGATCGAGTCCGTCGAGTCGCATCCGGCGGCGCTTGCTCAATGTACACGCTTCTTCGCCGCGCATTCCAATCTGAAAAGAGTCGCGGCTGATGACACGGCTGGTAGCGTACGCCGGGCAGTCGAAAGCGCGGATGCGACGCGAGCCGCGATCGGAAGCCGGCGGGCGGCTGAGATACACGGCGGCACCATCCTTCGTGAGCATATCGAGGACCACGCGGAGAACTATACTCGGTTCGCGCTTTTGTCGAAGAACGCGAGCAACGAACTCATCGGCGAAAAGATCTCGCTCGTCGTCAAACTCAAGCATCAGCCCGGCTCGCTGCACGCGGCACTTAGACCGCTCGTTCGCCGCGGCGTCGATCTGCTTAAGATCGAGAGTTTGCCGATCAAGGATTCGCCGACGCAGTTCAATTTTTATCTCGATCTCGCCGTGCCGGCGATTGAGGCCGATCTCACCGGAGCGCTCGGTGAGATCGGCGAACAGGCCGCCGAGGTCCGCTTTCTTGGCCGCTATTCCACTATCAAATTGTCAAAGAATTAATCGTATGATCCTCATTCTCAAACCACATGTCGATGCCGGGTCGCGTGAATTTCAACGTCTCGAAAATCATCTAAACAATCTGCCGAACATCGAATTTCGAGTTCATCGCGTGCAGGGAAGCGAGCAGCTGCTGACCGAGATCTATCTGATCGGCAACACGGCGGCCTTATCGCTCGACGAGATGAAAAGTTTTCCTGGCGTCGATTACGCCGTGCGCGTCTCCGAAGAATATCGCGTCCTTGGCCGCCATAAAGGCGACAGCCGAACGTCTGAGTTCACATACAACGGCGCGCGGTTTGGACAGGATAATCTGAATGTTTTCGCGGGACTGTGTGCCGTCGATTCGCCAAAAAGTGTCGAGGCGATGATGAAGGCTCTTCAGGAAAACGGTCAGGTATGCACTCGGATGGGAGCGTACAAACCGCGTACTAGTGCGTATTCGTTTCAGGGGCACGGCAAAAATTGCCTGCCTTATGTTTTCGAACTCGCGGGCAAATACGGCATCAAGGTCATCGCGATGGAGGTGACGCATGAGTCGCATGTCGATGAGATCAGCGAGGCTTTGCGTGAGACCGGCGATCCGACCGGTGTGATGCTGCAGATCGGCACGCGGAACACGCAAAATTTTGAGTTGCTAAAGATCGTCGGCCGTCAGCAGCAGTTTCCGGTTTTGCTCAAGCGTGGATTTGGTATCACGCTCGACGAGTCGCTGCATGCGGCCGAGTATTTGGCGAGCGAAGGCAATCAGATGGTTATCTTCGGCCTGCGCGGAATGAAGACCAACATCGGCGATCCGCATCGGAATATGGTCGATTTTGCACACATTCCGGTGGTCAAACGCCTGACGCGAATGCCGGTTTGTATTGATCCGTCACACTCGGTCGGAACGCGTTCGCGGTCAGCCGACGACATTCTCGATATCATGCATGTCACCGCCCAAGGCGTGATCGCCGGGGCGAACATGATCCTTGTGGATTTTCATCCTGAGCCCAATGTCGCGCTGGTTGACGGGCCGCAGGCGATGCGAATGGAAGAGCTTCCCGTATTTCTGGAGGATGTCTCAATCGTTCGGGAAGCCTACGAAAAACGGCTGAGCCAGGTTGCCGGATCAGCCGTTGGTTATTTAGCCAATAGCACTATTGGCTAGTATCGGCGATTATTCCGCGATTTTTGGACTGCGGTAACGATCGCACCGCCGCCCAGGCCGGCCGCACCGCCGATCAAGGCACCTTTCTTGCCGCCGATGAGAGCTCCGACAGCTGCACCAACACCGGTTCCGATCGCCAGGTTAAATCCTGTCCGATTGCGTTGATAGACGTTCGGGCGACGATATCCATTATCGTAATAGCCGTCGTTATACGAGCGGGTCTCATAGGTGCGAGCGTTGCGCGAATTGCCGCGATAGTCGTTTCTGACGTTACGCGAATTGCCACGATATTCGCTGTTATTCTTAGGTGCGCAGTAACGGCTGGTCTGGGCCGACGCGGCGATCGGGGCCATGATTGCCAACATCGAAACTATCAGGAATGCTGTGATCTGCTTTTTCATATTTGGTACTTCTCCTGCTTGTAATTGTCAGTATGACACAAAATACATCGCAATCGGCGTGCCAAAAAACAGCAAATGTTGCAGACACGGTGTTTAGGGGAATTCGTGCGGGTGTTGCTACGACTTTAGCGATACCAAATAGTTACCTAGGAGAACGTTTTCGTGCGCGTAGCCGTGGGAACCGAACTTTCTGCTCCGATCAATAGGAGCTAAACAATGAATCCAGGTCGGGACTGGAGTTCTTTTACCTCGTAGACGACGGCGACTTTGTCTATCGCGACGTAGGCGACCTTGTCGTCTTCGTCACGGAGGTAGAGTACGCCGCTTTTGACGTCAATGACATCACCGCGAAACGTGGCGTTCGTGCCGCAGGTGATGTCGATCTTTTTGCCCATCAATTGTTTGAGTAGTTCTTCCATGTTGCTAGATCCTTGTTGAAAGTTGTGCAATACGACCCGCCGATGCCCACTTGCTCGAATGCGCCGACGAGTCGACAGTCGTGGTGGTTGCTTTTGGTTTTGAGTATGCGAGTGCTGCGGCGATGACGGCCATGTCGCGGGTCGTTTCGTCTGATTTGGCAGCGGGCTTTCGCTCGTTAAATCTTTCGATAAATCCGGTGTCGAGTTTGCCTTCGATAAAGTCGGCGTCGTCCATTACCTGTCGGAAGAACGGCAGCGTCGTCTTGATACCGCCGACCTCGTACTCCATCAGGGCACGACGCATACGGTCAACCGCCTCGGCACGGTCGCGGCCGTGGACGGCAAACTTGGAGATCATCGGATCGTAAAAGATCGTAACCTCGCCGCCCTCATAGACGCCGCCGTCGTCACGCACGCCCGGCCCCTGAGGCAGACGAAGCCGCGTGATCTTGCCCGGGCATGGCAGAAAGTTGTTATCAGGATCTTCGGCATAGACACGGCACTCGATAGCGTGTCCGGTCAGGCTGATGTCTTCTTGTTTAAAGGAAAGCTCGCTACCCCACGCGACATTGATCTGCTCTCGAACAAGGTCGATGCCCGTCACCAATTCCGTCACCGGATGCTCGACCTGTAGGCGAGTATTCATCTCGAGGAAATAGAAAGACCGGTCGAGATCGGACACGAGGAACTCGACAGTGCCGGCACCGACGTAGTTCACCGCCCTTGCTACCTTGACAGCACACGCCCCCATTTCGGCACGGAGTTCGGCGGAGTTGATAGGTGAGGGAGCTTCCTCTATCACCTTCTGATGGCGGCGTTGGATGGAACACTCGCGTTCGCCGAGATGGACGTGATTGCCGTGTTTGTCGGAGAATATCTGGATCTCGATATGACGCGGCCGGACGATCGCTTTTTCGACATATACGGCGTCATCGCCAAAACTGGCCATAGCTTCCGACTGAGAATTTTCGAGAGCAGATTTAAGCTCGCTTTCTTCCAGCACGAGCCGCATTCCTTTTCCACCACCGCCGGCGGATGCTTTCAGCATCACAGGATAGCCAAAACTAGCTGCGGTTTCTTTTGCATCCTCAAATGAACGCAATGCTTCGGTCGTCCCAGGCACGACAGGAACACCCGCATCGATAGCGATCTTGCGGGCCGACATCTTGCCGCCCATGCCTTCCATCGCCTCAGGCGGCGGGCCGATGAACGTGATTCCCGCTTTGGTTACTTCTCGGACGAACTCGGCGTTCTCAGATAGAAATCCATAACCCGGATGGATCGCCTCGGCACCCGCAGCTTTTGCTACTTCGATGATCTTTTCTGAGCGTAGATAGCTCTCATTCGATGGAGACGGCCCAATATGGTAAGCCTCATCAGCCATACGCACGTGCAGAGCGTCTCTGTCGGCATCAGAATACACGGCAATCGTGCCGATCTTCATCTCCCGACACGCACGCATCACCCGACATGCGATCTCGCCACGATTTGCAATGAGTATCTTCTTGAACATGTTAGAGCAGTCAGTATTCAGCAATCAGCCATCAGTCCGGACCTTCGCGATCAGCGACGCGAGCAAAACTCTTTCATTCTGATTGCTGACCGCTAATTGCTACTCAACTATCGAATTGTACTGATTCTTCGAATCGAACCGAATCCCGACCTGGGCTCCCGGCACGTATTCACCGGCCCTTTGCTTTTGCTCATCGGTTAAAACGTCCGCCGATTCGAAATCGACGCCGTTTAACGTGTACACGAAAACCACCAGCTCGTGCCCGTTCTCGTCGATCTTGGTATCAACAATAGTGCCGTCAGTAATGCGGCCGTTTTCGAGCAGGAATCGGCGTCGAGCATTCGGATCAATAGGCTTTCGCCCCAAGATTTTGTCGATCAACCCCATCTAGTCCAGTTCGAGCGGCGGCTTGCCGTATCTCTCGCGAAGTTTGTTCGCGGCAGCAAGCACCGTCGGCCGCTTGATTATCCTCGCCTCGATCGGACGTTTTCCGGGGATATCGATCATTATCAGGCCGAGCAAAATGGTCAGTATCCCCTGCCCCGGAACTCCCGGCAATGACAGCAATATCCCGAGCCCGATCAAAAATACTCCAAGAATATTCTTAACGATCACTGCTCCCCAGCGAACCGTCCAATGGCTGTCGGGCAAAAAATCCAGCTTGTAATGCGAGCTAAAATAATTCGCCGGAATCTTGACCATGACGATCCCGATCGCCAAAAAGCTAATGACCAACGATCCGAGAAACAGCCCGACGCCGAGCGCAATGCTGCCCCAGGTCAGAGATTGCCAAAACATGGACAAACGGTCGATCATTGTCCGTCGCCATCCATCGCTCGCAATTCACGGCGAATGTAGATCATCCTCTGTATCAACGTCCACATCGAGCCAATGGCAAGTACCCATAAAACTTGCGGCATCCGATTATGCCATATGCTGGTTGAGGCCCAGTTCCAGGTCGATAGTGCCCCGATCATAAGCAAAACCATCCGCTCCGGCCTTTGAAGAAAGCCAATATTTGCCTTTACGCCGAGGCCTTCGCTGCGTGCGGTCGTATAGCTGACCAGCACAGACGCGATCATTCCGACACCTCCCAAGAATACGTTTAGCGTCGAATGATGTTCCGTCAGGCGGGCATAAAAGATTATGATGCCCATAAATGAGCCCATGTCCGACAGTCGGTCGAGAGTTGAGTCAAGAAAGCCACCGTACTTGGTCACGCGGCCCGTCAATCTCGCGACGTTGCCGTCAAGCATATCGAAGAGATTGGCCACGATTAGAACAATCCCGGCCCAGAAAAACTCGCCAAATCCAAACAGGACGCCGCACCCCAAGTTGATGATGACCCCGATCAAAGTAAGTACGTTTGGCGGAATCCCCGCAGACGCAAGCCCGCGTACCATCGCATTAATGATCCGCATCGCTCCTCGTCCTATTCCTGCTCCTAACATCTGTTGGCAGTTGGCAGTCGGCGGCATTTGATTGCCAACCGCAAACTGCCAACGATTCTTACTTCCGGTCGTGTATTGTAGTCAATCGGGTCACTTCAAAATTGCGCCAGCCCGTCGGGGTCTTTACCTTTATCTCGTCGCCCTCGTCTTTGCCCATCAATGCCTGACCGATGGGTGAAACGGTTGAGATCAGTCCTTTGTCGGGATCGCTCTCTTCGGACGTGACGAGGCGGAAAGTAACCTTCTCTTCCTTGTCGACATCGTAAAGGACGACTTCCGAACCATAAGCGATGCTATCGGTCGGAATTTTCGAAATATCGATCGAGTCGATCTCCATTATCCGCTGATGCAGCAGACTGATGCGTGCCTGGACCATCGACTGTTTCTCTTTCGCCGCCTTGTACTCGGCATTTTCGCTGAGATCGCCAAATTCGCGCGCATGCTGGATGGCCTTGGGCAGCGCAAAGTGCAGGTCATGCTCTAGCTGATCCAGTTCGGTCTGCAGTTTCTTCTTAATTCCTTCCATTCCCATAATTTACGGTTACGAGCCGCCGGTACGAACCTCGTACATAGCGTCCTCGCCAAGCTTAGATTCCTTTGGAGCGGCAAAAGAGATCCCGATATCGCGGGCGGTTCTAACAAGTTGGCCGTCGATCGGCACCGTTTTGATATTTGCACATGCCTCGGAGAGCGGCACGGTTACGATAGTTCCTGCTTGCAAGGCGACCATTTTGCCGGCCTCGCCACTCGCCAGGGCACGAACTGCACATGCTCCAAAATTCGTTCCCAACATGCGATCAAACGCATTCGGGCTGCCTCCCCGTTGAAGATGTCCAAGCACAACGCAGCGCGTTTCTTTCCCGGTCAACTGCTCGATCTGCCGTGCCACATAAACGCCAACTCCGCCGAGACGCATTGCCTCATTGTCCTGATAGATCTCGGACTTTCCGGTTTCTTTCGCTCCTTCGGCAACCACGATATTGGTAAATCGCGAACCGCTATTCTCCCGTGCCTGAACCTTTCTGACGATCGACTCGAACGAGTATGGTATCTCAGGTATCAAGATGAGGTCGGCACTTCCGGCAAGTCCCGCGTGCAGAGCGATCCAGCCTGTGTTGCGGCCCATGACCTCGAGAACCATTACGCGGTCATGTGACGCGGCGGTCGTATGAAGACGGTCAAGCGCCTCGGTCGCGATGTCGATCGCGGTCATAAAGCCAAACGTTAGCTCGGTCGCCGCGAGGTCGTTATCGATCGTTTTCGGAACACCGATGACCGGAAAGCCGCGTTTGTGAAATTGCTCGGCAATAGCAAGCGTGCATTCGCCGCCGATCGCGACCAGGGCTTCGATCCCGAGTATATCGAGATTCGCCAGGGCCTCACCGATAGGCATTTCGGTGAAGGCAGGTTTGCCGTCGACCATTTTGACGAAGCTGCCCCGATTTCTCGTACCCAGGATCGTGCCGCCACGAGGTAAAATTCCACTGACGCTCTTGGTCGTCAGATTTACCGTGTGCGTCTCGCCGAGAATGCCCTCAAAGCTATCCTCGATACCGATGCACTTCATTCCAAATTCGCCGATAGCCGTTCTTACAACTGCCCTGATGGCGGCATTTAGTCCCGGCGCGTCACCGCCGCCGGTCAGGATCCCGATCTGCTTGTACATAAATAAAACCAGCGCAAAAGCAACCTATATCTTACTTCACGCGAGTCGAATGTTAAAACGATTTACTTGCGGGCGAATGGCTGCGTGGCGGCGACTAGGCCCTGCGCCTGTGACATCGCCTCGATGGCTTTGAGAACTTGCGGGTCGGCTTCGAGCAAAACCTGTGCTCCGGCCTCGGTGGAATAATTAGCGGTTGCCAATTCTTCGCGAAGCCGTCGACGGGCATATTCGGCTTGCGAGTCAATATTCGCCGCTGTCAGACCATTCCCCGGATCGGCCGCGGCATATAGGCGAAATGCCTCGAACAGTCGGTCGTTGACCGCAAATTCGCCGGGCTGCAAAGTCTGCTTGAAACTCTGTTTTTCAACTTTTTGATCGCCAAAGCCATTGATCTTGCCGGAAACCAGTTGTCTTACAAAGAAAAATGCTGCTTCATTCACACGTGCACGTGCGGCGGTTCCTGTCAGCGGGGCGGCAACGATGTCAGGTTCGAGGCCACGGCCACCATAGAGGACACGGCCATTCGTCGTAGTTACGGGAACCCCTACCGGTTTTGGCTTCTCGTCGAGGTCGGCATTCTCGGGTCGATCATCACCATGTGTGTAGTAATCGTAGATCGAGCCACCAGAATATTCACGCTGCAGAGATCGGCCAAAGGGCGTGTAGTATCTGCCGGTCGTCAGTGTCAGTCCAGAGCCATAAGGCAGCTTGAAAACCCGCTGCACCAGGCCTTTTCCAAAGCTGTCGCTGCCAACGATAAGTCCGCGATTGTAGTCCTGTATCGCACCAGCCACTATCTCCGACGCGGACGCCGAGCCGCCGTTTATCATAACGACGAGCGGCAGATCCTCAACACCGCCACCTGTGGCCCGAAGCTCACGCGGGGCGACCGACTTGGATCCTTTTACCGAAACGACCGTCTGACCGCCGGGCACGAACTTGCTGACAACAGCGACCGCCTGTTCGAGAATACCACCTGGATTTCCGCGAAGGTCGAGCACAAGGCTCTTCATCCCTTTTTTCTTTAGGTCAGCAATTGCTATGGAAAGCTCTTCGGAAGTAGTCTGCTGAAACCCCCCCGTCAGGCCGACGTAGCCGACGGCGTTGGGCAACATGAAATAATTGCGTATTGAGGGCAGGGGAACACCGCCGCGAACGATGTCGAGAGTAACGGGAGCTTGGGCTCCGGCTCGCTCGATCTGGATATTTACTGAAGTTCCCTTTTCACCACGAACATTTTTTGAAACCTCTGAGCTTGTCCATTCCTTTGCATCTTTGCCGCCAACATTTACAAAGCGGTCGCCATATCGGAGACCCGCTTTTTCTGCGGGTGTACCAGGTACGACCGATTGAACGTAAACACCATCACGATGGCGGAGGATCGATACGCCGATGCCGTAAAACTGCGAAGACTGCTCTTCGTCAAGCTTTCTAAACTCTTCACGAGTAAAGAACGACGAATGTGGATCGAGTGACCAGAGCATCGCCTGCATCGACGTGTCGCCGAGCTTTTCGCGATCAACCGAGGTGATGTAGCCTTCATCGATCAGAGCGATCGCCTCTTTGTATTCGGCGACGATCTTTTCGGTCGTCACGCCGCCCTCCGCCGATGTTCTCGATGGCAGACGGCCAAACATGCCTCCGGCCACAGCACCAATGGCGACGACAATAAGAGCAATGATGGCGAAACGTCTGTTCATAGGATCGAGCTTTAGACCTCTAACAATATAGCATAGACGCTGTTTTCCAGAGATTCGATGGCCCGATTCGAACCTCTGATACCGGGCGGCAAAATCTTAATTTACTTTTCCATCTCAAAAACTTACCATTAGCTTTTTGCCCGATGAAGCCAGAGATATCAATAGTAATACCCGCATACAACGAGAGCGACCGACTCATAGAGCCGCTCCGCAAACTGCTCGATTTTGCCGAGGCGGCCCGCAACATCGAGATCGTCATTGTCGATGACGGGTCGAGCGACGGCACGGCCGAGATCGCCCGTACAACTGCGGCAGAAAAACCAGCGGTCAGCACCAACGTAATTAGATACGAACAGAACCGTGGTAAAGGTTTCGCTGTAAAGACCGGCCTGCTAGCGGCTAACGCAGATATTGCCCTGATCACCGACGCCGATCTTTCTACGCCGATCGAAGAGATGACAAAGCTTGTCGAGCCGATCCGCGAAGGGACGACTGATGTAGCATTTGGATCGCGCGCTCTCGACCGCAGCCTGATCGGGACGCATCAGCCGTGGTTTCGTGAGCAAGGCGGCCGCGTCGTCAACTTCATGATCCGAAAGATGTCGGGCCTTGACTTCACGGATACGCAATGCGGATTTAAGGCATTTAACATGGTTCAGTTCCGACCGCTGCTTGATATGATGACGATCGACAGGTTCGGCTTCGATGTCGAGTTTCTTTTCGTCGCAAAACACAACGGATTACGCCTAGCCGAGATTCCGGTACGCTGGAACGACGTCGCCGGCTCAAAAGTAAGCGCCTTTCGCGATACACGGCGAATGTTCAACGAACTCCGCCAGATCAGCCGAAACGCAAAACAAGGCGTCTATGACCTGAAATGATTCACCACAGAGACACAGAGGACACGGAGATTTTTAGATTCTTTGTAGCGATTTGAGTTGTACCGATTTAAGATAAGTAGTTCTGATTGATTTATGGTTTCGTTTCTCTGTGCTCTCCGTGTCTCCGTGGTGAAATTCCTATGTCTGTAAAGCTCAACGTCAATATCGACCACGTCGCCACGATCCGCGAGGCTCGCAAGACCATCGAACCTAGCATCATCACGGCCGCCGTGATTTGCGAGCAGGCCGGTGCGGACGGCATTACTGTGCATCTTCGCGGTGACCGGCGGCATATTCAGGACCGCGATATTGAGTTGCTGCGCGATGTCGTCACGACCTATCTCAACGTCGAAATGGCCGCGACCGATGAAATGGTCGGCATCGCGCTCAGAACCAGGCCCGACGCCGTCTCGCTCGTACCCGAAAGTGCTAATGAGATCACCACCGAAGGCGGGCTCGATGTGATCGCCAATTTTGAGAACGTCAAGAACGCCATCGAAAAGCTCAAATCTGCCGGTATTTTCGTCAGCATATTTATCGATCCGAACACCGAACAGATCGACGCGGCAAAGCGTGCCGGCGCTCAACAGATAGAGCTTTGTACGGCTGAATACGCCGAATTGACGCTCTCGTCGCGTGCCGCTCACGGCGAAGGTGCTCAAAAAGCTGCGGCCGATGTGTTGCGTATAGCTTCAGCAGCAGTTCACGCCAAATCTCTCGGCCTTATCGTCGCTGCCGGACACGGTCTGACCTACCGCAATGTCGGATCTCTCGCCGCTATTCCTGAGATCACCGAATTCAACATAGGCCACAATATCATCTCACGATCGGTCTTTGTCGGGCTAAATCAAGCGGTGCGTGAAATGATCGAAGCCTGTCAGAACCGAGAGCGATAGCGACGGGGCTCTCTATTTTCGCAAGAGAATTTGTTTCAACGACACATACCAAAAAGATCTTTTTGTAGTATCATCTTTTCGACTCTCCATCCGTCGCGTTTTTGGAATTTGCCTCATCTTCCGGGAGTTTTTGCCATGCTGCGTTTTGCCGCTGTTTCTACAATCATCGCCGTCACATCTCTTTCGTCTTTTGCACAGGTCGCCCCTCCGCCACCGTTGCGTGTGAACACAACGGCGGCGAAAGTCGATCCGCAGAAAGTCGCTGAACGTCTTGCAAAGCAGATTACGCTTGCCGAGCAAGTGTTGACTGAGGTTCCCGGACTGCGACTCGGCGAGAACCGGGCACACGTCTATGCAAAAGTAGGAGCGATGCTGTGGAAGAGCGATCAGAAAACGGCAAAGGATCTTTTTCAACGAGCAGTCAATGACATGCTCAACGCCCAGATGGCTGCCGAATCTGACGAGAAGAACCGGCAGAACGGCAACGACCTGCGGGTTAGCATCGCCATCCGACCGGTCGTTCTAACGCCGATCGGTGGGTTCGACGCCGAGTTTGCACTTGAGAGCCTCTATCGAACGCGAACTCCTGCGATCCAGCGTGCATTGCTTCAAGTCAGTGAGACGGTCGATGGAAAGGTTGGCGATTCAGGCGGGAATAGTAGTGTTGTCGCCCAGAACGAATTCATGCTCGAGCAGCGCCTTATCCGCATGGCCGCCGAACAGAATCCGGAACGTGCGGCAAAACTGCTGCAAGAATCGATCAAAAAAGGCTTGTCAAGCGAGACACTCAGCCTGCTCAAAAAACTCTACGAAACAGATCCCGAATCAGCCGATTCGCTCGCCGCCGAGACGATGGACAAACTCCTCGGGTCTACATTCTCGACAAATCCGACTGATCAGAAGGCGATCAGTCTCACTCAGACGATCCTGAATGATTCGCTTCGAGTGCGAAAGCCGGGGGCAAAAGAGCTTACATTTGCCGATTCCAGTCTGCGTTCGCTCGCAAACAAGATCATCAATTATGCGATCTCGGCAGGGCAGAATATCCGAATGAGCGGCATTGGCATTCCTGCGTTGATCAAGTTCGCCGAAAAATATTCGCCCGCGATGGTCGCCGCGCTCAAGAAACTCGAGAAAGCCAACATGCCGCCCGGAACGGCAGGCATCGTGCCGGACTCCGATTCGCGCAAACTGATGGAATCGTCAATGCCGGCTTCCCAATTGGTTGCCGAGGCGAAAAAGCTGCCCGCCGAATCGCGTGCCCCTGTTTATCAGAATGCTGCGATGAAGATGGCACGTACCGGAGATTACAACGCGGCTCTCGACCTGATCAACGCAAATTTCAGCGGTCGAGCGCTCGAAAATGCGATCAATCAACTCAACTGGGCCTACGCGGATTACCTGATCGGACAGGGCAAATATCAAGAAGCCGAAAAGCTGATCGACGACTTTCCTATTGCAAACCGAGTCTCAGCCCTCATCAATCTTGCTCAAAAGGCTTTTGCCAAAAATGCTGACGAAAACAGGACGTATTCGATGTCCGTGCTGCAAAAGGTGCGCTCGATGCTGCCCAACCGCCCGAGCGACAATTCGGAGCTCATACAGTTTACCCAACTGACCAGCGCCTACGCCCCGATCGAGCCAGCCGAGGCATTTAATACCTTCGAACCGGTGATCCCGATGCTCAACGAACTCGTCGATGCCAATGCGATTGTCCAGGCTTTTCAAAGTACATCAAGTGTCCGCTCCGGCGAGTTCGTCCTATCAAACGGCGGATTCAATTTTGGCTTCTTCATGGACCCAGGCCTGTTTCGCAACCTCGCCAAGGCCGACTTCGAACGAACGACGAAACTCATCGATAACTTCGCGAGGCGTGAAATGCGTATCAATTTGAAATTGCAGTTGGCGGAGACTGGGTTGAATTAATTGAGCGATCTCCGGCGACTGCCTCATACAACCTTTTCCGAACTTGCAACCTCTCTAGTTCCAAAGCGTTCTTACTTTGGAGATAGAAACATGCGAACTTTGAGAGTGATCGGCTTGGTATTCGTTTTGCTGCTTCCGGTGGCTGTATTTACACAGAATGCGGACGATGCGGCAAAAGAAAAACAGCGGCGCCGCGAAATGGTGATCGATCAGATAGTGACCGATCTGCCAAATCTGACATTGGGTGAAAATCGCGCCATGGTAAGCACCCGTCTCGGCAATCTACTTTGGCAAACTGACGAAAAGCGTGCCCGGGCGATGTTTCAGACTGCGATCAGCGAACTCGTTGAAGCTCAAACCCAAGCCGAGTCGCGACAGACGCCAAATTCAAATCAGAACGAACTTGCAACCAGTGGCAACACGCGACCGCAGATATTACAAGTGATCGCTAATCGTGATGCCGAATGGGCACTAGATCTGCTGGCGATCACACGACCGGCGGCGATCGTCAAAGCATTGGCAGCAGCTCCACCAAAGGCCGACAAGATCAGCAATTCAAACAATTTTCTCTATCTCGCTCAAAATGAAAGAGCGATGGAACAGTCTTTCATTCGTATGGCCGCCGACCAAAATCCGGAAAAGGCATTAAAGCTGATCAAAGATGCGCTTGCGAAAGACATATCAAACGAGACGCTTAATCTGCTCAAAAAGCTCCATCAAAAAGAACCAGAATCGGCAAAAGCTATCGGATCGCGGATCGCGGATAAACTGATCGGTGGTGACTTCACCCAGGCGGGACAGCCGGATCACCAAAAGATCCAGATCGCTATTGGCTTCATAAGCGACACGGTCGCCGAACGTGGTTCTGGCGACAAGACGTTCCATTTTGAGATCTCGCAGATGCGGTCTCTGGCGGACAAGGTCATTTCGTTTTACCTAAATCAGAGCGGCCAAGTATATCTAAACTACTCGATCATCACGATCGCCGAAAAACTTTCGCCCGGCTCAGTCGAAACTCTCAAAAAACTATCGACCGCCATGAGCGGCCGCAATGGCTTCAGCTTCAATCCAGAGTTGCAAAAACTGATGAACGGCTCCGTCACCGCCGAACAAATGCTTGCGGCGGCTGGCAAATTTACAGGCTTCGAACGCAACCAGATCTACCAACAAGCCGTAAATAAGCTGGCACAAGAGGGCAATATGGCCCGTGCGACAGCCGTCATCAAGGAGACCTATTCGGAAGACGCCTACGACGAGGCGATGCGCAACCTCAACGGCCAAAATGCGAACCGCCTGATGAACGAAGGCAAATTTGCCGACGCTGAACTTATTTTGGACGAGATGCCTGAGCAAGGTCGCCTTTCGGCCTTACTCAACCTCGCCAACACGGCCTATAACCGCGATCAAGTTGAAAACAAGACGTATGCGATGGCCGTCATGCAAAAGGCCCGGTTGTTGCTTTCTGAGAGCCCGGAAAACAACGCAGAAATGAGCAATCTCAATCAGTATTTGAATACACTCGCGAATATCGATCCGCCCGAGGCTTTTCGCGTATTCGAACGAATGATCCCGAAGCTCAATGAACTAGCTGATGCGGCCGCGATACTGTATCCGTTCCAGGGCAACGGGAATGTGCGTCGCGGTGAGTTTGTGCTGTCTCAGGGCTACTCATTCGGCAATTTCGGTGCAGATTTTTCGGTGATCAATGTTCTCGCCCGGAAAGATTTTGATCAGGCGTCAAAGGTGGTCGATCAGATCAGCCGTCGGGAAATGAGGATCTGGATCAGGTTGCAATTGGCCGACGTCGCGGGGCAATAGATGCTAACCCAAGACCGACTTTAGAGCCTGTCCCGTATACGATTTCTTCACTTTCGCCACCTCTTCCGGCGTGCCTGTCGCGACGACTTTTCCGCCACCTGAGCCGCCTTCGGGGCCGAGGTCGATGATGTAGTCGGCTGACTTTATCACGTCTAGATTGTGTTCGATGACGATGACGGTATTGCCGGTATCGACGAGCTTTTGGAGTACATCGAGCAACTTGTGAACATCGGCGAAATGCAGGCCCGTGGTCGGTTCGTCGAGGATGTAGATGGTCTTGCCGGTGGCTCGTTTGGAGAGTTCCTTGGCGAGTTTAATACGTTGAGCTTCGCCGCCTGAGAGCGTCGTGGACGACTGGCCAACTTTAATATAACCGAGGCCGACATCTAGCAGGGTTTCGAGCTTTTGCCTGATCGCGGGAATGTTTTCAAGCAGCGGCAGGGCGTCTTCGATCGTCGTGTCAAGTAGGTCGGCGATAGACATGCCTTTGAACTTAACGGCCAATGTCTCGCGGTTGTATCGATGGCCCCGACACACGTCGCAGGTGACGTATACGTCGGGGAGAAAATTCATCTCGATGCGTTTTAGCCCACCGCCTTCGCACGCCTCGCAGCGTCCGCCTTTTACGTTGAATGAGAAGCGCCCTGCTTTGTAACCACGAATTCGCGATTCGGGCAGCATCGCATAAAGTTCGCGAAGCGGCGTGAACAATCCCGTAAACGTCGCCGGATTAGAACGCGGCGTGCGGCCGATCGGTTTTTGGTCGATCTCGATGATCTTGTCTACAAGATCGAGGCCTTCGATGCTGTCATGGGCGAGCGGTTCGACCGACGATTTATAGACGTGTTTGTATAGAGCCGGATACAGAATTTCTTCGACCAGCGTCGATTTGCCGGATCCTGAGACTCCGGTCACGACTGTGAGCAGCCCGAGCGGAAACTCGGCGTCGATGTTTTTAAGATTGTAAGCGCGGGCGCCGTTGACCTTGATGCGTTTGCCGTTCGCCAGGCGTCGAACATCCGGGACATCGATCTTCAGCTCGCCGCTCAGATACTTTCCTGTCAACGAATCAGGATTCGCTTCGATCTCTTGTGGCTTGCCGACAGCGATGACCTCGCCGCCGTGCGTTCCGGCGAGCGGGCCGAGATCGACGACGTAATCGGCGTGCTCGATCGTCTCCTGATCGTGCTCGACGACCAGCACCGTGTTGCCAAGATCGCGCAGCTGATGCAGCGTGTCCAGAAGTCGTTTATTATCACGCGGATGCAGACCGATGCTCGGTTCGTCCAAAACATAAAGCACACCGCGAAGCTGTGATCCGATCTGCGTCGCCAGCCGAATGCGCTGGCCTTCACCGCCGGACAACGTCGCCGACGAACGCCCGAGCGTCAGATATCCCAGCCCGACCGCATCGAGAAACCCGACGCGTCCATTGATCTCTTTCAACACAAGCCCGGCGACCTTTTCGTCGCGTGGCGAGAGCTTGATCGCGGCAAACTTCTTCGCCGAATCCGAGATCGGCATTTCCGTATAGTCGGCGATACCTAAACCTGCGACCCTAACGGCCAAGCTCTCCGGCTGGAGCCGTTTGCCCTCGCAAGCAGGACATGCTATCGGTGCGATCATCTCTTCGAGAGCAAGACGGGTCTTCTCGGACGGCGGGTTTTCGATCCGCTCTCGCATCGCCCTCAGAGCACCACGCCAGTCTCGTTCGAATTTGTAATCGCCATGTCGGAAAGTTATTCGCCGCTTCGTGCCGTGAAAGAAAGCACCGCGGATCTCTTGCGGCAGGTCGGCAAACGCAACCTCAAGCATTTCCTTCGCCGTCTCGAGCGAACCGCCGTCCTTTGCTTTTTTTCGCCGTCCTTTCCGCTCTTTCTCTTTCCCCGTCGGCGGTTCCAGTTTGTCGCCATCGGTAAATTTCTCGATGATCGCGACTAGCGCCGAACGCAAAAAGCCCGCCCCGGCCTTATCGACGCCGCCCAGAAACTCGGTCTTCCCCGCTGGTGTTGTTTGATCCGGAACGATCTTTGCTGCGTCGATCTCCATCACCGTGCCTATCCCGACACAACGCTTGCACGCACCAAAATTTGAGTTGAACGAGAACGACCGCGGTTCGAGCGTGGCGATATTGATGCCGCAATTAACGCACGCCATCTTCTCGGAATACAGCTTTTCTTCGCCGTCGATGATCGAGATGAGGACGGCTCCGTTGGTTAGTTTTAGAGCGGTTTTCACGGATTCGGCGAGGCGTTCGCGAACGCCGTCTTTCATCAGAAAGCGGTCAACGACGACCTCGATGGTGTGGTTCTTTCGCTTGTCGAGAATGATCTCTTCGTCGAGCTGACGGATCTCGCCGTCAATGCGGGCCTTATTAAAATCCTTACCAAGCTTCTCGAGTTCCTTCTTAAATTCACCCTTCCTGCCGCGAACTATAGGTGCGAGTATCATCACTCGCTCACCATCTGGCAGATCGGCAACACCCGCGATGATCTGATCGATCGACTGCCGCGTGATCGGAGCTCCGCATTGATGACAGTGTGGCTGACCTATAGATGAAAAAAGAAGGCGAAGGAAGTCATATACTTCGGTCACCGTTCCAACGGTCGAGCGCGGTGAACGCGAAACCGTCTTCTGCTCGATCGAGATCGCGGGCGAGAGTCCCTCGACGGAATCGACATCCGGCTTTTCGAGTTGGTCTAAGAACTGGCGGGCATAGGCGGAGAGAGATTCGACATATCGCCGTTGGCCCTCGGCATAGATCGTGTCAAAGGCGAGCGAAGACTTACCGCTACCCGACAGCCCTGTGATCACGACAAACTGGTCGCGAGGGATATCGACGTCGATATTTTTAAGGTTGTGCTGACGTGCTCCACGCACGCTGATCTGCTTGATACTCATTACAGATGAAAGTCTCGCCTATTGCCGAAACGAGTATTTTAACAGATTGGTCGGAGCTGACAAAAGGTATGGCCTTTACTGCCTTTCTGTTTGCATTCGGAAGTCTCCGTGGCGAATTACTTTCTTGTCCGGTAGAATTAAGGCGTAATATGAGTGACACGTTTTCGTTAGCAGGTACAATCTTTAGCTCCCGGCTGATCATCGGCACCGGCAAGTATCGCTCCTTTGGCGAAATGGCTTTGGCACACGCGGCTTCGGGGGCGGAGATGGTGACGGTCGCGGTCAATCGTGTGCCGCTCGACGGCTCGGCCCAGTCGTTTTTAGACCATCTCGATCCGAAAATGAAGATCCTGCCAAACACGGCCGGTTGCTACGACGCCGAACATGCGATTCGTACGGCCCGTCTTGCTCGCGAAGCTCTCGATACCAACTGGATCAAACTCGAGGTCATTGGCGACCCAATTACATTGCTCCCAGACAATGAGCAAACGCTTGCAGCCGCGAAAATTCTCGTCAGCGAGGGATTTATCGTTCTGCCGTACTTCACCGACGACCTGATAATGGCTAAAAAGCTGCTCGACGCCGGCTGCCCCGCCGTGATGCCGCTGGCCGCGCCGATCGGTTCAGGAATGGGAGTGCAAAACCCCTCTAACTTACGAATAATGCGCGAGCAATTGCCCGATGCCACGATCATCGTTGACGCCGGGGTAGGCGTCCCATCCGACGCCGCCATCGCCATGGAACTCGGCGCCGACGCCATCCTAATGAACACCGCCATCGCCGAAGCCCGCGACGCCGTATCGATGGCGACAGCGATGAAACTCGCCGTCCAAGCCGGCCGGCTTGCGTATTTGTCGGGAAGAATGCCAAAACGACTGTATGCATCGGCGTCGAGTCCAATCGAAGGTGGGATAAAATAGAAGGCGGAAACACGAGGGAGCGTGTCCGGCGTTATGAAACTTCAAGTATTGTTTTTCGGAGCCACCGCCTCCATTTCCGGTAAACGCAGTTTTCAGGTCGAGACGGACGAAGGCATGCATGTTTGTGCTGTTTTCGAGCGGATATTGATTGAACATCCGTCGCTCACCGCTCACAAACTCCTTTTTTCAGTTAACCAACAATACGCAACCGGCGAAGAGATTGTTCGTGAAGGCGACGAGCTTGCGATCTTTACGGCGGTTTCGGGCGGATGAATCTCGATAGTGGAATGATCGAAAACGAACAGCCAAAAAACTTTGGGCACGGTTGGATCAGCGGGATGCTCTCGGTGACGTTGGGAGCCATCGGGATTGGGGCGGTACTTTGTTTTCATTTCCCTTGGATATTGACTATGCCTGAGCTGCGCGAGGTTTATCCCGTACCTTACATTCGGGCGCTGCTTCACCTTATTCTTGTTAGTTCGTTCGTCCTTGGCGTGGTCAGCCTGATGTTGCGTCAGCGCAAAGCGGCGGGCTTGAGCGGGATCGCTCTTACGCTCATAGCAGCTTTGATGGGCGGTTCGCGGGTGCCGATCGATGGCGAGATGACTGATGGGCCGTTTCTTGGATTGGATTGGTTCTTGTTGAATCTAATCGTATTCTCGGCGCTTTTCGTCCCGCTCGAGCAGTTGTTTCCAAAGAGAACTGAGCAACCGATCTTTCGACCAAGCTGGAGAACAGACCTGACGTACTTTTTCTTTAGTGCGGTTCTGGTCCAGTTAACCACGATCTTAACGCTGAAACCCGCTATGATCCTGTTTCAGTGGGCGGTCAATGCCGATATTCAGGCTTGGGTCGGCAGCCTTCCGTTCGTCCTCCAATTCCTCGCGATCCTCTTGGCTGCAGATCTGATGCAGTATTGGGTTCATCGGCTTTTCCATACAGTGCCTATACTCTGGCGGTTTCACGCCGTTCACCACTCCGCAGAATCAATGGATTGGCTCGCCGGGGCACGTCTGCATCTTGTCGACGTAGCGGTGACACGCGGTATCTCGTACATTCCAATATATCTTTTGGGATTTGCTGAGGGGCCGATCTTCGCATATATCGTTTTTGTGAGCATTCAGGCGACGTTTATACATTCCAATTTGCGTTTTGAGTTTGGTCCGCTGCGTTGGTTGACGGCCACGCCGCAGTTTCATCATTGGCACCACTGTGCGGATCCAGAGTTGGTTGACAAGAATTTTGCGGTTCATCTACCGGTGCTGGATTGGTTGTTTGGAACCTTTCACCTTCCAAAAGGCGTCTGGCCAACGTCCTACGGCGTGATCGGCGGAGTCGAGTCATCGAAAGGCTATTTTGGACAAATGATCCAGCCATTTTTGCCCGCAAAGGCTGATAAATCTTCCGCGAATGGCTAAATATGGACTTTGCAGAACTTACAACCTCACCTCTCGATATCGGTTCCATCGCCCGCCGTGTTGTTCCGCCCGAGTGCGGGGCGACGGTGACGCTGGACGGTTACGTTCGGCGATTTACCAAAGGCCGTGAGACGCTTTATCTTGAGTACGAGGCATATGAAGCGATGGCTTTGAAAGAGATGGAGAAGCTCATCGAGCAGGCAAAGGCCGAATTTGAGATAGCAAATGTCGGCATTGTACACCGAACAGGGAAGTTGGAGATCGGCGAGTCAAGCGTTGTCATTTCGGTTGCATCGCCACATCGAAAGGCCGCGTTCGCGGCATGCGAATGGCTGATCCGCGAGCTAAAACGAACCGTTCCGATCTGGAAAAAAGAGGTTTATGCCGACGGCGAACACTGGGTTGAGGGCGATGCGGCAACCGCTACAACAATGGGTAACGAGACTAACGAATAATTTCGATAGTCAGGGTTTGCGAGCCTGAGACGATGTACTCGCCGGGCGGAATCTCAAATTCCCCCACAACAGTATTGACGGTCGGTTTCGTCCCACCGGTCGAGCGGTCGTTGTTGAGCGTCGCGAGGATCGACGGCGGGAGATTTGGCAGTTCGCTGGCACCGATTATGGTTCCAGTGCTGGTTCTGGTGATAACTGCATAAAGTCGGTCGGGTCGTTTCAATCGATTGAGGATCGTAATGAGATCAGTTGCCGAGCGCGGCGTAAACTGGGCGATCGCCGAATTTTGAGAGACGGCTATGCCATCGCCGACGGTTATCGTGAGAGGGCCGGGAGCCGTGTCTTTTGGTATGGTGAACTGCACTTTTTGAGTGAAGACATCGCCGCTTTCGGTTCGTTGAGTGATCGATAGGTCGATGGTCTCTCCGGGCCTTGCCTGCGAACGGTCAATAGCGACGCGATCGATGACGGCAGTTTTGCTCCCATCGGCCGCTGTCATGTCGAGTGTGATGCCGGTAATGTCGGCCCCCGGAAAATTTGCCCTGAGCAATGCCGCGATCGGCGTCGCGACGGACGCTCCGGCCATGGCCGAGGCCTGCGTTCCGGCGAAGCGGCGATCGATCCGCACGTTTTGCTCGCCCTTGACACGAATCTCTCCCTTAACCGTGACGGTCGAGTCACCGAGGCCGCGTTCACTGGCGCTGAGTGCGTTTCCCATGCCTACGTTCACGATCAATGGGGTCAGAAGCTCGTCGAATGCCGACTCGAAATTCACCTCTTCGCTGCGGTCGCGACTCGTTGTCAGTCTGATCTTAACAGGCAGCATTTGCGGCGATTCGCCTAGAACGCCATAGATCCCGGTCGCTCGATCTTGTGTCATCGTACCAACGAGAGCGTCCGGCACGCTGAGTTTGAAAGAGTTGTTTGCGTTGGGCACGACGGTGACGACGTGCGATTCGGACATTGGCAGATTGGCCGAACCCAGGCTGAAAAATGGATGGCCAAAGGCGTAGATCTTGTTGCCGTCACGATGAGTCACGGTTCCGGCTGCCGCGATCTGGACGTCGCCGCGAGCGAGGCTGACTACGACTGAGTCGCCTCCGAGGAGCGTGGTTGCATCGGCTACTTTCATCGGCGAGAGCGACGATCCGCCGCCAGATGCTGAGACAGGCAAGAGTCCCGCCTGACGCAAAAGCGGCTCATATGCATCGAGCGTTTTCTGTGAAACTCCGGAAAATGTCAGCGGCGTTGCGATCGGCGAAAATGTCTGCCCGGCGACCGCCATCAATCGCGAGTTCGGTGCAAAACCCGAGGCAAGCGAACCAGTCGGAACTGCAGCGATCGACGGGAACCATTTGTCGGCCATCAAATCGGCGTAAGAAAAGGTTCTTGAACCCGCAGATGCGAGCTTTTTGGTCGGCCCTTGCTCTACGACCGAGACCATTTGCTCAAACGGCGTGATGCCGCAGATCGGTTCTTTAGCGAATGGGAAACTGTACGAGATCGCGCCGACGAGCTTGCCGTCTATGTAAACAGGCGAGCCGGACATGCCGGCGAAGACGAACGTGCGTTCGGCGTTTGCCCCGCTCAATCTGCCGATGATCATGTCCTGCTTTGGCCCGATGTAGCCAGGAATTACGCCGAGTATCTCGACCTTGAATTCCTCTGGCTCAGCACCGCGAAAGACGGTCCGTGCAGTACCTCGCATACCTTCTTTGACCTCGGAGACGGGCATGATTTGCAAAGCACCGGTCGCGGCTGAAACTGTTTGAAATTGAGCCGAAAGATCGCTAGTGGAAACGAGGACAACGGCGAAAAAGGCCAATGATCGTAGTTTAAACATCTTTAAAAAACTTCTTCCTAACTATGACGGCGCTATGGTAACATTATTGAGGACTATCCGAAAGCCTTTCGTTTACAGGCTTTCCACAAACCTCACGGCCTGTTTTGGCCGAATTCTGCTAGGACAAGTTTTATCCATCATGGCCAAATCAACTCGTTTAGCTAAGAGTATCACCCGTCTATTGCTTCCGGTTTTCCTGCTTGTCGGTGCTGCGGTAATTGCCAGCTCCGTCTGGCTTACATATACGGCCGCCCGGCCGCTGAAATCCTCGTATCTGGTCACCCCTAGTAAATATGGCCAGCTCAGCACGCGGGCCGCTCAGGTGACTGATGAGACATGGGCGAATAAGGACGGCAGCTCGTCGCGCGGTTGGCTTTTGCGTGGTGCTGAAGGTGCTCCGGCCGTGATCTTGTTGCACAAGTACGGAGCCGACCGCTCGTATGTACTCAATCTTGGTGTAAAGCTCAACGAATCGACAAATTTCACCGTTCTGATGCCCGATCTGCGCGCTCACGGGGAAAATCCGTCGGTTCAAAACGCATCGTTTGGAGGCTGCGAGACTGAAGACGCGTCGGCCGCGATCGAATTTCTCAAGGGCCAAAAGAACTCAAATCAGATCGGCCTGATCGGTAAGAATATCGGTATTTTTGGCGTCGAGATGGGCGCGATGGTCGCTCTGAACGCGGCTGCGAAGAATGATTCGATCAAGGCGGTCGTTGTCGATTCAGTTCCTGCTGACTCGGACGAGCTGCTTCGTGAGTCGGTCAAGAAACGCTATCCGTTCGCCAGCTTTGCGACGACACGCCTCGCTAATCTAGGTACATACATGTACTACTTCGACGGATGCTATCAGCGGATGCCTGTATGCGAAACAGCCCGCAAGGTCGATAACGCGAACGTTTTGCTGCTCGCCGGCGTCGATGCTCCCGATTTTCAGGAATCGACAGGTAAACTCGGCAAGTGTTTCCCCTCAAACACCAAGGTCGAGAGCAAAACCGACCTCAGTCCATCCGGTTTTAGCATGATAAATGCCTCAATGGAACAATCCGAAGCATACGATCAGCGGCTGATCGACTACTTCAGAACCGCGTTGAGCAACTAGCTTCTCAAATGTCCAATTTCTTCTTACTGTGGCCGTTGGTACGGGAGACAGTTTGAATTTCCGCACTTTCCTCGATCTGGCCGACGGCTTGGTCGAGGACGTTTTTTAGCTCAAGCAAACGCTCGGCGGTCGAGGTCATTTCTAGAAAGGAGTACTTTCGCTCGTTGTCAAAATTGAAGGCCGCTGTGACCAGAAATGAGAGCGCCTCAGGGTCAGCAGGTTGGATCTCGGGAAGACGTCCGCGACTTCCGCCCATCTTAAAGGCCGCTTTGGCGAGACGTTCAAACAAAGAGAAAACCTCGCCCGCGACAAACTCCACTTCGCCCGAATCATCCGGTTCATCCTCAAAAAACTCGACATCGCCGACCAGATATTCCGTGCCGCTATCGACGTAATCGATCAAGCGATACCTGACGAGGCCGAGCGTAAGAATATTCGAACGTCCGTCGTCGAGCATCTCGGCCTCACGGACTTCGGCGGCACAACCAACCGCGCCGAGCGGCGGACGTTCGATAAAGGAGTCCACGGGTTCAAAGAGCGTGACGCCAAATACGTTTCGCTGCTTTTCGACATCGCGCAGCATTTGTCGATACCTTTCCTCAAAAATGTGGAGCGGCAGCAACTCGTTTGGCAGCATCACGAGCGGCAGAGGAAAGATCGGCAGATGGTTAAGCCCGGAGACTTTGTTTAGATTGTCGGACATGCTTTTTGTGCAATAAACTCAGCGATCTTTTCTGCCGGTTCGTCGCCGAGGGCCATTCGTTTGGCACCAATGACCGCATCGGAAATGTCACCGATACGTGTTTTATAACGATTGTCACGGAGAACAAGATCATCGATCACGCGGCGTTCGAGCCGCTCGCGACCGGCGTCGTCGATGTCGTCGGACGATTCGGCATAATCGGCTGGTATCGTATGATTCTTGATCCGAACATGTAGGGCATCGGTCAGGTGTCGCGTTTCGTCGCGGATCTTCTGTATCTCAAGCAGGGAATTTGGAAAGCCGAGCTGCCCTCGTAGAGCGATCTCGATTATGGGCTGCGGCCTACCTTCCTCGGCGACGCGGACCTCAAGTTTGACCAGATCGAGCACACCCGTGGTGATCTCTTTCGGGTCGGCAATGCCCGTGACCGGAAATGCTACTTGCTGGAACGGCCGGTAATGATAATCGTCGACATGCGTTGCTGTTACACGATTTTCTCCGTCCACCTCGATGACGAATGCTCCACGCGTCTCGCGAAATTCACTGATATTCGTCACCTCGATCGAGCCGGGATTGAATGCCCAATTATCGATCTCGTACCGCCTATGAGTGTGGCCGAGGCCGACGTATTCGACCGCCGATTTAAGCTCTTTCAACGCGTCGATCGATAACGCCGGGATCGGATGCACCTGATGGCCCTCGACATCGGTGTGGAGCATCAGTATGTGAAATGCACCGTCACGGCGGTTTTGCTTGATCGCCTGGGTGAGCATCGGGATCGCCCAGTTTCCTGATGCACCGTACCAGTCGGAGCCGAAAATTCTAGCTCGTTCGATATCGATATAACCGCCTTTTTTCTCCACTTCGTCCCATGGCTGATAGGCGATCGTGCTACCGGCGTCCGAAGAACGCGTAAACGCGTCACTCTTACTTGGTTCAAGGAGTTTTACAAGGCCCCATTTCGATAGTGAACGCAGCCAGCTAAAATCGCTGTCGGTGTGCTTTTGATCGTGGTTTCCTTCGATCGTTATCACCGGAATGCCAGCGGCACGCATACGTTCGAGGCCCTCGACCGCGTAGTTCATTGTCTCTGGCGGCACAGCGCGTTTGTGAAAGAAATCGCCGCACATTATCACAAAATCGACCCGCTCACCGATCGCGTACCGCTCAAGCACGTCGATCCACGCGTCGTAAAAATCACGCGGGCTCTCGGCCAATTGGTACCGCGTACACCCGAGATGCACATCGGCGATGTGGAGGAACTTCATAGACGGATTTTACCACAGAGGAGATTCACTACAGAGGCACAGAGAACACAGAGATTAGGGAGGAACGGTTTGGAATTCTACGGTTCACGCGCGAGCAATGTTTTTTCCAATCTTTATTGCATTCCTCCGTGTACTCTGTGCCTCTGTGGTGAAATCTTTATGTGGTAAATTCAAACTATGAACAAAGTCGTCCTTATTACCGGTGCGTCAAGCGGCATCGGGCTGCATACTGCGAAGCTTTTTCAATCAAAGGACTGGAAGGTCGCGGCCACTATGCGCTCGCCCGAGAAAGCCGTTGACCTGCAAAAGATCGTCGATGTCGAGACTTTTCGGCTCGATGTGACCGATGTCGAATCTATAAAGGCAGCTATCGCCGCGACGCTCGAAGAGTTTGGCCGGATCGACGCCGTGGTCAACAACGCCGGCTATGGCCTGGTGGGAGCGTTTGAGGCGGCGACGGTGGGCCAGATCGAACGGCAATTTGCGACGAATGTATTTGGCGTAATGAACGTTTGCCGTGAGATCTTGCCGTATTTTCGCGAACAAAAACGCGGTTACATTGTTAACGTTGCATCAGTTGGTGGCCGCATGACTTTTCCCGCGTCGAGCCTTTATAATTCGACCAAGTGGGCCATCGAGGGCTTCTCCGAGGCACTACAATATGAGGTCGATCAATTCAATATTCGCGTTAAGATCATCGAGCCAGGACCGATCAAGACCGATTTCTACGACCGTTCGCAGGATCTGACGCACCGTGAAGGCCTTACCGCCTACGACTCTTTTGTTTCGCGCGTTAGGGAAAACATGCATAAAGCCGGTGCGGATGCCCCTGATGGCGAGGTAGTCGCCCAGGCAATTTTCACAGCCGTGACGGATGGGACAAAACGACTCCGATATGGAGCAAATACTAAAGGAATTCTCACCGCGCGAAAACTTCTTCCCGACGGGCCGTTTTTCGCTCTGATCCGAAAGGTGATTCTAAAATAGCTAATTCCGACAAAAGGTGAGATGATTTAGACACGTTTTCTATTAGGCGGCCAATAAATCCAACAATTTACCGGTCAGTATCGATAGAGGCTCGAGGCGTTGCCTCGGTTTCTGCACGTCTTAACGAATGAAGATACTTCTCTACAACCCAGATAACGGCATCACGCGCAATTTTATGCCGCATCTTTGGATGTTCCTCTTGCAGTCCCTGACTCCTCCCGAGCACGAAGTGATCCTCATCGATGGTAATGCGAAAGCGATGACGCGGCCCGAGCTCGTCCAGTTTTGCAAGGACAATGACATCGGCCTCGTCGGCATTGGAGCGATGACTCGAATGATCGCCCGTGCGTATCTCGTCGCTGATTCTCTGCGCGAAGCGGGTTTCAAAGTTGTAATGGGCGGGCCGCACGTGACGGAATGCCCGGATGAAGCTCTCGGTAAAGACGGCGGCCCGAGACACGCCGATGCTATCGCACTTGGCGAGGCAGATGAGACTTGGGCGTTAATGGTCGCTGACGCCGCCCGTGGCGAGCTCAAAGAAGTTTATATGCCCGAGGTCGATCCGAAGGGCAACGACAAAAAGCCAAATCTTCAGCCTTATCCGCATATTCCCTGGGAAACTCTCGACCTCGATCAATTTAGCCTCGTGCCGAAAGTTTTCCGTCCTGCACTTTCGCGAATGGGCGAAGGTTGGGGCAAATTCTTCGTCGTGCCGATCGAAACCGGACGCGGTTGCCCGTATGGCTGCGAATTTTGCACGGTGACTGGATTCTTTGGTGATTCGATACGTTTTCGTTCGAATGAGAGCGTTATTGAAGAGCTTCTCCGATTAAAAGCAAGAGCGAAAAAATAAAAAGGTCTGATCGCAGTTTTCTTTATCGACGATAACCTCGCGATCAACAAAAAGCGGCTCAAATCACTGCTTCGCGATATGATCGCCGCCGGTGCAATATTGCCGTGGGTCGCTCAGATCAGTGCCAATCTGCTTGCAGATGAGGAGTTGGTCGATCTCATCGCAGATGCTGGTGCACGCTGGATATTCATCGGCATGGAGTCGATCGACCCGGCGAACATGGCCGACGTCAACAAGACATTTTCCAAACCCGCGAATTATCAAGGTGTTCTCGAAGGCCTCGCCCGGCGAAATATTTACGCCATCACATCCTTCATCGTCGGTATGGACAATGATACTGTCGGTGTCGCCGACCGCACCGTTGACGAGATAGAAAAATGGGCACCGGGCCTACCTGTTTTTGGCCAGTTAACTCCATTTCCCGCTACGCCGTTGTACGACCGGCTCGAAAAGGCCGGTCGCCTGATACGTCCAAAGCACTGGCTCGATTTTGCTCCGTTTGTAATGGCACACGATCCTCTCAAAATGTCGATCGAAGATGCCAAGAAAGAAACATTTGACGCATGGTCGCGCTCGTATAGTCCGGAACGTAATTTCGAAGCGATAAACTCCATCCGCCATGCACCCATCGACACGCGAATCAGCCATCTGGTCGCACGCCTCTTTTTCCGCGGCATCTATTTCCCCCAGATGAGCAAATGGGCCTGGATAAAGCTCCTCCTCGACAACCGCCGCTCCATCATCAGCCTAACCAGCGAAGGCATCCGCACCTGGCGACAGGCGCGCAAACGCCGTCGGCTCAAAGCTCGCGAAGTCCAAACAGCTCAATAATAGAATTAGGCTATCGAAAATTACGAATCAAGACCGCATTTCTGGTCGCGTAGCCTCGGGCGGTGTAGAGTCGAGAGCCATCAGATGAAAAGGTAAAGTTGTACATGTTGCCACTCGTGAAATCGGTCAGCGGGTACGCCGCGTCGCCATTGACTGGCTGCAATTGGATATTGTTAATATTTTTTTGAAAAACAATGTATGCAAGGGCCTTGCCGTCAGGCGTCCATTTGGCACCAATGTTGAGAACGGGTTGGACTGTTATCGCAAAGGTTTTTATCGGGGCACCGTCATCCGCCGAGATGATAGAAATCTTACTCCCATCGCGTACAGAAACGCAGGAAATAAATTTGCCGTCCGGCGAATAATTAGGCGTAGTGCACACATTATCCGCCAATCTGACGGGTAATCCACCGTCAGAGGATACTTTCCACATTGCTGTTCTCTCTTGGTTGTCATTGACGACCACAGAATCATAGACGATCCAATTCCCGTCCGGTGAGATGGTCGAGTCTATTTCATTGCTCTCGCCCGAGGTCAACTGCATCAAATTGCCGCCATCGGCGTTGACCCGGTAGAGATGGCTCCGGCCTTCACGACGAGCAGCAAAAATAAAAAAACGGCCATCTGGTGCGGCCCTTAGCTCCTCGATCGCAGACGGGTCGGTCGTCAATTGTTTGCGACCTGATCCGTCCGCATTCATAAGCCAGATGCTAAAACCGTCGCCGTTACGAGTCAGATATGCAACGCGCCCATCGGCAAGCGGAGCGATTCCACCTCGACCGTCGGCTTGGCCGTTGGTTAGCTGAGCTACCGTTCGGGAATCGCCGCTGGCATCCATCGTCCAAATCTGCGACAAACGCTTAAAAGGGACCGCCAGTATCTCATCCTTATCAGTGACGCCGAGACTCACAGACTGATGACGGCTGCCATCGGTCGAAATCCGGTGCGATTCGCCGTCGGGGATGGAGAGATAATATATTTGGTCGCGCTTCGTCGAGGAAGCCTCTTTGGCCTTTGTGCCGATAAAGACCAACCCTTGGGAATCATGCGTCCACGCCATCCGATAGCAGTTATCCCATTTTTCCGACGAAAGCGGTTTTGTAACGCCGCTCTGCGGGTCGACACCGACGATTTCGCATGAGCCCTCGGATGTTTTTCTTAGGTCTACCAGGCCAACGGCGATGGTTTTGCCGTCCGGTGACCAGGCACCGCCGCCAAAGAGTGCTTTTGCCTCATCTTCATTTACGGTAAATATTGTCCTCTCATTGGTTCCGTCGCTTGAGGCGATTATTATCGACGTAGCTTTTGTCCCATTGAGGAAACGCATAAAGACCATTTCTTTGCCGTCCGGCGAAAACGAAGGCATTGCTATGGCGGCATCCGTCAGTATCTTTGTCCTGACGCCTCCAAGCGTTGGGACGCGGTAAAGTATTTTCTCAGTCAAACTGCCTTCATAAACTACAAAATAGACAAACTGCGAATCCGGCGTAAAAGTCGTGGCGTAGATGCTGCCCGTGATCGGCTCGGTGATCTCAAGCTGGCTTGACTGGCCGGTCTGCTGCAGCATTAAATGCGCTTTCTCTCCGTCGTGCGAGACATAGACAAAATAATTGCCGTCGGGCGAGATGGTCGCTTGATCGACATTTTCGCCGTCGGTCAGGTTTGTAAAAGACATTTGGCTTCGGGCAACGGCGAGCTTTTCATTCGACGCGTATCGAAACCAATAGACAGATAGCGACGCGATCAAGATCGCCGTAAGTACAGCCGCCCCAATAAAAAACTTTCGATTTGTCGGCTTCGACTCCGAGCTCGATTTGGCCAGCCGTGGCTCAATTGCAGCGTCCGGCAAGCGGTCAAAGTCATTCTCCCGCCAATCCGCAAGAGCAAGAACGTTGCCACGACGCTGGACGAGCCGAGGTCGCTCGTTTTGATTCAATAAGGTCGCTCTATTTTCAGAAGCATAACCATTATTAGCAGATGCAGATGCAGTAGGCGCATATGTCAGGGTAACGTCGGCGCCAAATCTATAGCCGCGCCGCCGTAACGTTTCGATGAACGGTTGACCGCCCGATGCTGTACCGAGGGTCTTGCGGAGAATGTACAGGTTTTGTGAGAGGTTGCCTTCCTCGACAATGGTGTCGGGCCAGATGATCTGCATCAGTTGGTCTTTGCTGACGACGACGCCCCTACGTTCGATGAGGGCGAGCAAAGTCTCGATGACCTTCGGCGTGAGAGAGAGTTGCTCTCCGCCGCGAAAAAGGAGCAGATGATCGGCCTCGAGGCGAAAATCCTCGAATGCATAAACCCTGTGCTCGCTTACCTCTCGCATTTTGAAGTTAATTTGAGATACTTTTGAACTTAATTCCAAAGACATTGCTGCTCGTCCTCACCTATCGTCACTCTTAGGGAGCAAAAAAGGCCGGAAGCTGCAAGCCGTGAAATCGTCTGACAACGTTTCTACAATTGTAGCGCAAAACCTCGCCGTCCGGGTAAGGTTTTTATCCAACCGGCCGCTCCTGAGTTATCGGCAATAAAAAGAGGTAAACGATGAAACGAATATTGATGATTACGTTAGTGATGTTTCTGGTAGCTTTGAACGCCGCGGCGCAGAATACTGCGTTCAGTTATCAGGGAAAACTCAATGTCAGCGGCGCACCTGCTAACGCGAACTTTGATTTTGAATTTCGTCTGTTCGATGCGGTCACCGACGGTACGCAGATCGGCCCGCTCGAGCCGCGAAACAATGTCGCGGTCGCGGACGGTATCTTTACCGTCACGCTTGATTTTGGCGGCAATTTTCCAGGGGCGGGCAGATTCCTCGCAATCAGCGTGCGCCCCATTGGCGGTGCGTTCACACCGCTCACGCCGCGACAACCGATAACTTCGTCGCCTTATTCGATCCAGACGATGAACTCGCAGATGCTGGGGGGTGTTCCGGCCAGCCAATACGTGCAAACCGGCGATCCGCGACTATCGGACGCTCGACCGCCGACGCCGGGCAGCCCGAATTATGTTCAGAACACAATAACGCCCCAGGCCGCGAGCAATTTCAATGTCACGGGCAGCGGCACGGCGGACAGCCTGACCGCAAACTCAACGATCTCGGTGACCGGAAGCGCCAAGCCGGCCACCGCTCCCGTAGGCCAGGGGCGCCTTTATTTCGACAGCTTGACTAACAAACTGCGCGTCTCCGAGAATGGCGATCCGTTTGTCGATCTTGTCGGGGCGACGGGCGTTGCGGGCAGCGGTACGCCGGACACCATTCCATTTTGGAGCGGCGGCACGACACTTGGCAATTCGCAGATAACGCAGTCAGTCGCCGGTGTTCAATTGCCAACCAATGTTCAACTGGCTCCGGGGGGAGCACAAGGGAATCGGGTTCAATTCGGCACACCCAACTCGGAAACCGGAATGACCATTTCCGGTGCGACGGGCAGGGCCGATCTCAGGTACGATGGCACGACACTTAAATTGTTCAACGGGCCAGCTGGCTCGCCGCCGTCAGGCGGAATAGCTATTGCTCAGTCCGGCAGCATCAACATCACCCCCAGCTCCAACAACGCCGGTACTAATAGTTTTACAATGACCGCGGCTGATACAAGGATGGAGTTATTTGCGACTGAGAACACTGGCCGGGCGCTCACTCGATATCAGACTCTTACGGGAGCCTGGTTGGTTGGCGCCGATTTCAGCAATTTCATCATCGACAGCTTTAGTAACCCTAGCCAAAACTTTGTGGTCACTTCAAACGGCAGCGTCGGCATCAACATTGACGCTCCGCAGAGGCTATTGCACGTCAACGGCCGGGCTCGAATTGCATCGATCCCATCCGAGGCAAACGTCGGACAGGTATGTTTCAACGCCGCCGGCGATCTCTTGAATTGCGCCGGATCGAGTCTGCGTTGGAAAACCAACGTACAATCATTTTCTGACGGACTGAATGTTCTCCGGCAACTACGTCCGATCAGCTACAACTGGAAAGAGGGCGGAGCGTACGACATCGGACTCGGAGCGGAAGATGTGGCAAAGGTAGCTCCATTTTTCGCTGTTCGGAATAAAGAAGGCGTGGTCGAAGGTGTCCGGTACGAGCGTCTGAATATGTTGCTCATCAACGCCGTTAAGGAGCAGCAGCAGATCATCGAGCGGCAGAATGCGAAGATCGACGCGTTGATGAAATTGGTGTGTGCGTCGAATAAGGACGCTGATATTTGTAAGGAGAAATAGCTCTGCGGTCTCCGCGTCGAGTTTGATTTTAACGCAGAGAACGCCGAGCGGGACGGGGAGAGCGGAAAGTTCGTAGTCGAGTGCTTTCTCCGAGTGGGGCGAGAACTTCTCCGAATGGTGCGAGAGCTGCTCCGAGTGGTGGGAGAAGCTTCTCCGAGTGGTCAAAGAGCGGCATTTTAGGTGACTCTGCTGAGAGATCGGCTAACAAGGTAAATACTGGAGGTGAAATTATGGCAACGGACTGGTACCCAAAGAGCATGGACGCACGGGCGGCCTGGCACGAGAATTTTGCGACTCAGCTTCCGGCATTGGCGGCTAAATATAATATCTTGGCTCCGATTTTGGCCGAGGTCGGGGCAGATAATGCGTGGATGCAGTATTGGGTCGATGCCCGTCACGAGGCCGACGCTCAATCGCAGCAGTTAACGCGATTCTTTAACGACATTTCCGGCAAGGACGAAAATCTGCCGCCGCCCGCACCGATCAATTGGTCACTCAGCGGTGCGCCGCCGACACAGGTGAAGCCGGGCATCGAGTTTCGCACCAGGGAGATCGCCCGTCAGATAAAGGGATCGATGGCGTATGCCGAGGCCGACGGCGACCTTCTGGGAATCGTAACGTCGGGAACAGCGTCGATGCCCCTGCCGCCGGGCGAGCAGGTTTCGCCGGACTTTACGCTCGTTACGCTAGCCGAATTTGCCCTACAGGCAACCTTTCGCAAGCTCGGCAACGACGCAGTGAGATTCCAATACCGGCATAAAGGCGGCAACTGGATCGCGGCAGGAGTACTGATAAACAGCCCCGGCTCGTTTACCATCGCTCCGCAGACTCCGGGCACCGCCGAACAGATTGAGGTTCGCGGTATCTTTCTGCTCGGCAACGCCGAAGTCGGCGTTTTCTCCGACGCTAAGCCAGCGTTTATCGCACCGTAATACGGAGTAAAACAATGAAAAAGACGATCGCAATTTTGTGTCCGTAATGGAGTAAATCTATGCATACAGGATCATTTGTAAGAAACATATTCATCGGTCTAATCTTCGTTTCTTCGACGGTGGGCGTCGGATTCGCGCAGACGACCGCGTTTACGTATCAAGGCAGTCTCAATTCGGGAGGTGTGGTTGCTAATGGCAACCACGATTTCGAATTTGTACTGTTTGACGCGGCGAGTGGTGGAGCGCAGGTTGGCCCGGCGGTCACGCAGAATGGGATTGTCGTAACGAACGGCATTTTTGCCGTGTCGCTCGATTTTGGAAACCAGTTTCCGGGTGCCGGGCGGTTTCTTGAGATCCGCGCGCGAATACCGGGCGGCGGAGCATTTACGCCGCTGTCACCGAGACAACCGATCACGAGTACGCCGTATGCCGTCAAGAGCCTGAGTTCTGACACCACGACGACGGCCACGAATGCAACACAGCTCGGCGGCGTAGCGGCCAGCCAATATTTGCAGACAAATGGCAACGGATCAGGCCTGACAAATCTGAACGCCGACAGCATTACGACAGGCACGCTCAACAACGCGCGGCTGGGCCAGATACCGACCGCAAACATCGCCGATAATGCGGTCACGGCGCCAAAGATCGCGGGTGGCCAGGTGGTCAAAGGCCTAACGGTTGCCGGCACGACTCTCACCGACAACGTGACACTCGCACAAGGCGACAACATCACCATCACACCGACGGGCAACAACACGCTGACAATTGCCTCAACCAGCGGCGGTGTCGGCGGTAGCGGCACGGTGAACAGCATCCCGGTCTGGAATGGCGGCACGAATTTAGGGAACTCTCAGATCACTCAGAACGCCAATGGTGTTCAGTTAGGGGATGTGAATAGTCAACAGCTTGAATTTCGCTCAACTGGGGAATCTGGAATAAGCTGGTTGGCACCCTTCATCCTTCAAAGATACAGAGCCGACATCAGATCTGATGGCTTTAACCTCAAACTGCTTCTTAACAACAATCAAGGGAGTCCTGATCCGCCGCCCGACAATAACGGCATCATCATCACACGGTTTGGCTCTGTCGGAATCGGCACGGCAACGCCTGTCGCAAAACTGGATATTGTAGCGCCCGGCAACTTTTCTCAACTGCTTCGATTTAGTACCGAACGCCCCTGGGAATTCCGCCAGGTCCGGAGCGGGCCTTCGACCGGTCTTGAACTGTTCTCGACCAGCGGTCAAAAAGCGTTTGAAATTACTGCAAGCAGCGGACACAACGTGGCCACGTTTCTTGGCGATGCCGCAGCTTCCAAAGTGGGCATCGGAACAATCACTCCGACTCAGACGCTGGATGTGAATGGAACCGTCCGTATCAGATCGTTTACGACGGCCCCGACGACCAATTCCTTATGTATCGATTCGTCTGGCAATGTTGAGCTATGCGGCGGCTCGAGTCTGAAATGGAAAACAAATGTCCAGTCGTACCGCAGCGGCCTCGACGTTATCCGGCGTCTGCACCCGATCAGCTACAACTGGAAGGAGGGCGGAGCCTACGACATCGGACTCGGGGCCGAAGATGTGGCAAAGGCCGCTCCATTTTTCGCGTTTCGGAATAAAGAAGGCGTGGTCGAGGGCGTCAAGTACGAACGTCTGAACATGGTCCTCATAAACGCAGTCAAAGAGCAGCAGGAGCAGATCGCAACACTGCGGGCAGAAAACGTGGTATTGAATTCGCGTCTTCGCGTAATCGAACGGTCCGTTCGGAAAATATCGCGCAATCTGCATAGGTTATCGAGGCGGCGCTAAGGCGGAGAGCAATCCGAAGCCCGGAGAATTTCGCTGAGTGTTGGAAGAGTTTCTTTGAGTAGTCGCAAAGCGTTCACCGGGAGAATTTCTCTGAGTCGCACGGTAAGACGGAGTGAAACAATGAAAAAGACGATCGCAATTTTGCTCAGTGTCATAATGATGTCCGTGCCGGCCGTGCCGCAATCGGGCGGAGACTTTCTCATCCAGAAAAGCGTGACCGCCAGCGGCGGGGGCAATTCTGCTGCCGCGATATTTAACCTCGATGGGACGATCGGGCAGTGCGTTGCCGGTACGACATCGGGCGGGGGACTTTTTAGCGTCGCGGGCGGATTCTGGGCAGGCGGTTCGGTTGTCGGCACTCCGACGCCGACTGCAACTCCCACGGGCACTCCAACAGCTACACCGACCGCGACTCCGACCGTCACTCCGACGAGCACCCCAACGGCGACGCCGACGAGTACGCCGACTGCTACGCCGACCGCGACTCCAACCGTCACTCCGACAAGTACGCCGACTGCTACGCCGACAGCGACTCCGACCGCCACTCCGACGAGCACTCCAACAGCGACGCCGACGAGTACGCCGACTGCAACTCCAACCGGAACACCGACTGCTACTCCGACCGCCACTCCGACGAGTACGCCGACTGCGACACCGACTACCACTCCGACGAGCACTCCAACGAGTACACCGACCGCGACGCCGACCGCGACGTCAACTGCCACTCCAACGGCGACGCCGACGAGTACGCCGACTGCAACTGCAACTGCGACACCAACGGGCACACCGACCGCAACACCAACGGCGACTCCGACTGCGACTCCAACCGCGACGCCGACGCCGGGCGGTGGCTTTGAGGGCGATCTTGCTCCTCGGCCTAATGGCGATGGAATTGTGGTTTCAAACGATGTCGTTCAAATGCGGCGCTTTGCGACCGGGCTCGATACGCCGAATCCGGCCTTTAACGAACAACAGCGAGCCGATTGTGCTCCGCGCTCGACCTTGGGTGACGGCTCGATCAACTCCGGCGATGTTGTCCAAACCCGACGCTATGCGACCGGGCTCGATCCGCTGACTGATGGCGGCGGGCCGACCGCACCCTCGATAATGCCGGAACGCCTTTCGGCGCTAATCGACGCATTTTCAGGCTACGCATCGGATCGCGAGGTTCGTATCGGAACGGCGGAATACGTCCGATCAACCGTTAGTATTCCGGTCGATATGACGACGGTCGGGGACGAGGCTGCGGTCAGCTTTACTCTCGAATATGACGCCTCGTTGATGTCGAATCCGCGAATTTCCCTGAGCGACGGTCTTTCTGAAGATGCGATTCTGACTGTGAATCTCAATGAAAGTGGGCGAATCGGTGTGTTGGTCGATTCGGCGACGGCGTTGGCGATGGCTAAGGGAACAACCAGATTGGTCGTCGTCACGTTTGACGTTGTCAGCGAAGCTAATGGCCTTGGAGCGGTTTCATTTGGCGATACGATCGCCGCGAAGAGTGTTTCAAATTCTTTTGGTAATTCTCTGGCGGTGAGGTGGATCGGCAACAAATAACGGCGGCGTAACCGCAACAGAGTTTATTGAGGCTGTTCACGCTTTCATTCATTTCCGTTGACCTTGTTTCACCTGTTCCATGTGTTCCAGCGTTCCATGGTGGAACATGGAACACCGTGTCGTCCTAAAAAAATTGACAAAGATTAAGCCTGATTCGTCGCGAATTGCTCGCATCACCGTTGCAAAGGTCGACGTTTTTGGTGCGGACTTGCTACAGAAAAGTGACATGAATATCCACCCGAGCCTTTCACCGTGACGTGCTCCCGCCTTGCTTTTAAACGCAAAGAGGCATAAAATCCCGCCACCGCTGTGAAGTTTGGCAGAATTTGAGATCGACCTACGAGTTGGCTCGGCTGCGTATGATCTGACCCTTGACTGGTGATGATTGGCTGTGTCTTGGACCAGAGAATCCGGCCTCGGCTCGTATTTACTTTATTCCGAAGACCAATGCGATTCTGTGGAGGTCATCGATGCAGGAGTGAAAATGAGAAAGCTTCAAGTCATAAGTCTCGTCGTCATTGTATTTCTGATTATCGCTGCGGTCTGTTTTCAGACCTCAACGAGTGCCCATGTCGAGAACGGCAGTATCCTAAAAGACGGGACTTCGTCGAATCCCGCAGCTCAGGAGCGGTTCCTGTCGTTTTATCCCGCGACCCTCGGTATTCGCGAAGTGAAACGCTTCGAGTTTATACCTTTCGTGGCGGCGGAGGTCGACGCCGCGACTCTCGATTTGATCAAGGACGCCCCGAACGTAGCGGCAGCTCTTGAAGATCTTGTAGTGGAGGCGCAAAGCGAACCGGTACGGCCAATAAGTGATGAGGCTCTTGCAGAGCAAAGGGCAAACTATGACCATGAGGCATTTCTAGAGAAGGAGCGCAACGGCGAGATCCCGTCCCAGGCCGGGCCTGTCATTGACGAATCGCCATCGGCTACCGATGTGTTGGTTAACAACAACGCCGGTGCTACCGGAACGGGAAACTTCAGTCAGGGCGAAACGGACCTTACGGCCTTTGGCAATACAGTTGTGGTCGGTTTTAATGATTCGGGTTCGTTCGTCGGCGGTGCCAGCAAATTTACTGGATTTTCGCGTTCGACAGATGGTGGCGCAACATTCACTGATGGGGGCACACTGCCAACAGATGCGATAGGCGATGCCGGCGACCCGGTTTTGGCACGGAATGAGACTACCGGTCGAATCTATCTTTCGACGCTCGGTTTCAACGGTGCGACTACCATCCAGATGTGGCGTTCTGACGATAGTGGCCTTACCTGGATGACTCCGACCAACGCGACTCCAGGTGGTTCAAGGGAGGACAAGCAATGGCACACGGTCGATAACTTTGCGGGCCCCGGGAATGGCAACGTGTATATGATCTCGCGTCGATTTGGCACGACCGGCGGCGGCGCTGGCATATACGTCTTTCGCTCGACGGATAATGGGGACACTTTTACCCCAACGAACGGCGTGAATATAGTCGCGGGATCTCAGGGAGCGTATATTGCGGTTGCACCGGATCATTCCGTCTATGCTTTTTGGTGGGCCGGAACGACCCTTCAGATGCGTAAATCGACAGATCAGGGCGTGACTTTTGCGCCTGCCGTAACGGTCGCGACTGGATTGGTGGGCGGTTCTAACGGAGATCACGGACTGACTGGCCAGAGGCAAGGCCTGGGCACCTTTAGTGCTTTCCGTAGCAGCGCTTTCCCGCACGTGGCTATTAACCCGGTCAGCGGACACATTTACGTTACTTGGGCAACAGACGCCCCGGCCGCAGATAAGTGCGATGTGTTTCTTACGCAGTCAACCAACGGCGGTGCGACGTGGAGTGCTCCAGCCAGAGTTAATGACGACGCGACGACGACCGATCAATGGCAGCCAACGATAGCCGTATCGACCGACGGCGCGAGCCTTGGCATTTTCTATTACAGCCGCCAGGAAGATGCGGCCAACAACAATCTATACAAGTTCTACGGACGTATTGGCACGATCGCAGGAGGCACGGTTACATTCACGCCCAGCTTTGCGGTTAGCGATGTTGCTTCGCTGCCCGAGTTTGGCCGCGATGGCTTTCTCAACGCGACATACATGGGCGACTACAATCACGCGGTCGCCACGCCAGGCTTCTTTCACGTGACATGGTCCGACAATCGCGCGGATCTGGCGGCTGGCCCGCCGCGTAAAGACCCGAACGTTTACTACGACAAGATCCCGCTTGGTGGCCCGACGCCGACACCGACCAATACACCCGCGGGAACCCCGACAATAACACCGACTCCGACAGCAACTCCGACGAATACGCCGACAGCGACACCTACGCCGACGCCGGCACCTGGGTCTTGTACGTTTAGCAATGGCGGGTTGAATCCGACAGCGTTGTCGAAGAGCGGCGTGGCGGCACCGGCCGGGTTCTTCTGGAGCGAAGTTCAGAACAACGCGGGCAAC
>JANPDK010000158.1:0-3797 GCA_031431415.1 Acidobacteriota bacterium
CGACGAGCGGATTGGCCAAAAAAATCTTCAGTGCGATTGGCCAAAAGTGCAGCCGACCGGTCGAAACGTCAGCGTCAGCACTGACCGCACCGATGCCGCGAAGAACCTGATCGTTGCCGCCGATCAGCAACGCCGTGCCAATGATGACTAGTCCAAATCCAAGAGCCCCGGCCGCGAAAATGACCTTTCGTTGAATCCCGGAATTCTCATCTGAGCGAGATTTTCGCCACGACATTAAACTCAGCAAAGCTCCAAATCCGGCCATTGCCAAAAATCCCATCAAGCCGCCACGCGAACCTGTCAGCACCGTTGCGATACCCGAAATCATAAGTGCGATCGCGAGCATGTATTTCTTCTCACGAGTGGTGTCGCGACCGAGCAGCAATGCCAGCGTCAGGCCGCCGGTCATCTGCATGAGTGCGGCAAAATGGTGTTGATTGACAAACGGCCCGAACGGTATGGCCTGGGGCGTGAGACGCATTCCGTAAATTCCGTCCGGGTTTGCGAGCCGCTGAAGAATGCCGAAAAACGCCATCGTCGCACCGAAGATGACGATTAGAACGACTATTCGCTTGAGTCGTTTTTCGCTATTTATGTAGGCGAGAGCGGCGGCAAAGAACGTCGAAAAAATGATCAGCCGAATAACAAAAAAACGGGTTGAGTATGCATCGAGCGATAGTGAATTCGACACGCGGCCGAGTGTCAAATCAGATGTTCCGAGCGGCAGCAATTGAACAAGGCCGAGCAAGATCAATGCGACAAGCGGGATCTGCAAGCTGCTCTTATTAAAAAAAATGATGCGATTGCCCCAACCGTCGGCAAGCCAGAGGCAAACCATCAACGCCCAAAATATGGAAATGATCACCCAAGTCGCACTATCGACCGCTCCGAAAAGCACGGTCGCAAACGCCGGTACGATGCACAGCAAAGCAAAGATCGCCGAGCTAATTCGCGTTGGAGTGCCGGGCGGAAAAGCCTCGATCGGGTCTGATATTTGTGGCTCAGTTTCGGACATCTACAGTTTCCTGATCGCCAGATCGTCGAATGTGATCGTGCCGTTCGTCGGGCACGATGCGCCCGCACACCCGTCGCGTGCGAAGCGGACGATCACGGCTTCGCTGCCTGTTGGTGCAGTAAATTTGACCGAGAATGCCGTCCACGCCGGCGTTGCCGCAAGTGCATCTGTACGAGCGATCGAACCGGCGTCGGCGATCTCCCAGCGGAGCGAAGAGGCGGTCTTTACATCGCTGCGATAAAAGCCTGTGAGTTCATATGTTGATCCTGGTTCGGTCAAAACCATCTGCGAAACGCTGCGAAACGCCGCCGTCTCAAAGCTGTTAAATACGACAACCAGCGAATACTTGCCCGCGTGAACCTGCGTCTCGCTTAACCCGATCTGCGGCGAACCGCCGTCGGCGATCTGCCACGTGAACAGCGGAGCCTCGCGCATTTTTACTTCGCTCTCAAAGCCGCCATTCCCGATCTTGCCTGACGCTGGGGTCTCGCCCCCGCTGATCGCTGCATATACGCGGGAGGCGAGAGCGAATCTTTTCGCGACGGTCAGGTCTGCGGCGAGCTTGTCGGTCGATTGCTTATACTTTCCTTGTTTACCTTCGGCAGAGATCCTCGACCATGCCTCGACGGCGTCATCGAAACGTTCCGATTTAATCAAGGCGATCTGTAGGGCAGCATTCGTTGCGTCGGTCTCGCCGAGTTCGACAAGTGCCTTTCGCACGTCGCCGTCGAATATCTGCAATGCCGTGACGGCAGCGGACGCGGCGTACTCGGGATTTGCCGACGCGGCCTTGGCCATCAGCTTGAAACCCTCGCCGGTCGAGCCCTGGCGGACGAGAAAATTGCCATACGCCCATTGTACGACGGCGTAGTTCGGGGCGAGTTCGAGCGAGCGTTTGAATGCGGCCTCGGCACCGGCGGTGTCCCCGTTCAGGGAGCGCGAACGGGCGAGGGCGAGCCAGAGCAGATAATTATTTGGCGAAGCGGCGGTCGCCTCGACGTATTCGCGCATCGAGCGGTCGAGGTCGTTCATGTCGAACGTCCGCTCAAATGTAACCGCTGCCGCCAGCCTGACCGAAGGATCGCCCGGAGCAACCTCGGTCAGCCAATTTGCCACCAGCGGCGACTCTGGCCGGGTGCGGTCAAATGTCGGAGCGACCCCACTGGCGAAATGCCATTTCGCCGAAAAATACGTCAAGCCGAGGCACGCCGCAGCGATCATGACGATGATGACGCGCGATGGAGTGCTGTCCAGCTTGATGATTTTCAGCGAAGTTTCCATTTACATAATGTCGATCGGCTCGATCTTTAACTGGGCACGTTTGAGCACGACATTTGCCTCGTGGCTCACCTCGCGAATGTGCTTGAGCCGCTCGGCCGGCATGTCACGGATGGAGATCACGATCTCGACGACGTTCTTTTCGGTACAGATATCGGCGATCGGGCCGTTGCCGTCATAGACGGTGAGGCCGTGGATCTGCTTGTCTTTTTTGAGCGGATCGTCGTCAATAAAGCCGATCGGCTGCAGATTCCATTCCGGATTGTTGTTCAGCTCCCGTAGGACCATCTCGCCTCCGTCGCCTGCGCCATAGATCAGGATCTTGTTGCCGTCAGCTCCGGCTGGCAGCGGCAGCATCTGGCGAATGACTCTGAAAGCAAGCCTGCTACCAACAACCGCGAGCAGCAGCAGAATACCATCGAGCAGTAGCACCGTTCGCGAAAACCCTTCGAAACGATACAGAAGAAGTATCGCCATCACGCTCAGTATCGAGCCGAGTGCGACGCCTTTGATAAACGTGATCACGTCGCCGATGCTCGTATACCGCCAAAGGCCGCGATAGATGCCGACCGCGAGAAAGGCGGCAAGTTTTATTAGGACAAGCAGCGGCAGCGTCTTGAGAAACAGGCCCCAGTTCGCGTCGTACTCAAACATCCGCAGCATCGCAAACGCAGAGTAATAACACAGCGTGATGAGAAACGCGTCGAGAAAAACCTCGAAGATGCGGCGTTTGTACGAGACGTTCAGCAGGAATGCGAACGCCGCATTTTCCTTGACGGCCTGCTCCTCTTCCTCACCTTCGTAGACCTTTACCTTGGAGAGGTAAACGCCGACGATGACGAGTACGAGCGTGAAAAAGCCGATCAAAGCGAAGCTTTTCGCCGGCCCGATCTGGCCTACGAACAGCGCCAATGCACCGGCCACGACGGCAAAAAGATAGAGCATCAAAACCGCCGTTCGCTCCGATAGACCAAGTGCAACGAGCCGATGCGATGTGTGGTCACGCCCGCCCTGCGAAGCCTTGCGGCCCCACATTTTTCTAAGGACCGTGACAAATGTCGTGTCAAAGATCGGTACAAAAAGTATCAGAACCGGCACCGCTAGGATCGCCACCACGCCACGCGAACGTCCGCCGACCTGATTGAGCAGTACCGACCCCGAAAGCAGAAAGCCGACAAACATCGACCCGCAATCGCCCATGAAGATCGACGCCGGATTGAAGTTAAAAACGAGAAATCCAACCAGTGCTCCGATCAGGGCCGAGGTCAGCAGAAGCTCATTAGTCAGGCCGTTCGAAGCGAAATTTAGCGCAAGCGAGAGGCCCGCAATAGCTGAGATGCCGGTCGCGAGGCCGTCCATGTTATCGAGCAGATTGATCGCATTCGTAATGCCGATCAGCCAGAACACCGTGATCCAGATATCGACGATCTCGTAGCCGGTCAGCGGCAACTTTAACCCCGAAATGATCAAAATTCCCGCGCCAATCAACTGACCGATCAACTTC
>JANPDK010000159.1:0-31684 GCA_031431415.1 Acidobacteriota bacterium
TTCCTTCATGATCTTTTCCTGAAGCATCGTGATCGCGTGGACCAGCATTTCCGGCCTCGGCGGACATCCGGGAACGTACACATCGACCGGAACGATCTTATCGACGCCCTGGACGATCGCGTAATTATCAAATACACCGCCTGATGTCGCACACGCTCCCATCGAGATAACCCATTTTGGCTCAGGCATTTGATCGTAGATTCTTCGCAAAACCGGGGCCATCTTTCGCGAAACGCGGCCCGAGACGATCATCACGTCAGCCTGTCGTGGCGATGCTCGAAATGTCTCTGCTCCAAATCTCGACAGATCATTGCGGGCCGAAACGGTATTCATCATTTCGATCGCGCAGCAAGCAAGGCCAAACGTCGCGGGCCAAAGGCTCGATTTGCGTGCCCAGTTGACGACGGCATCGAGCTTGACGGTGACGACATCGGGAAGCGATTCGAATAATGTGTTCTCAAGTCCCATAAAAATGTTCAGAGTGCAAGCTTTAGCTTGTCCTCTTCCAAGTCAGATACAAGCTAAAGCTTGCACTCTAAACTTAGGCGGCCAGCTTCATCTGCGCGTGCTCTTCGCGACGCTGTTTGGCCATTATTTTGGCCTCTTCGCGGGCTTCGGCACGTGCCTGCAGGCCCCAGTCGAAAGTGCCTTTCTTCCAGACGTATATGTATCCGACGATCAACGTGGCAATAAATACCATGATCTCGATAAACGCCACAGTCCCAAAAACCGAAGGTCCCGCCGCGATCAGGCTCTTAAAGGAGACCGCGAACGGAATGATGAACAAAACTTCTATATCGAACAGCAAGAATATGACGGCGACGGTGTAGAACTTGATCGAAAATTTATCGCGTGCTCCGCCGACCGGGTCTTTGCCGCATTCGTACGGCATCAATTTGGTCGCGGTACGTTTGCGCGGGCCTATCAATTGCGTGACCAGCAATTGGCTCAACCCAAATCCGGCCGCAACCATAAACATGATCGCGATCGGCACATAGTCAAAGACGTTATATTCCGACATTAAGACCTCGGGGAAACTAGCTATTTTGGCTCAACCTAAATCGTAAGTTACGCCATAAATACTGTCAAGGCAATCGGTTGCCGAAGCAAGTGGCCCACAGCGGAAATATCCATTGACCGTGCGAAAAGCGGTATGTTACCTTGGATATTGGCGGAGTTTACTCAAACTCCGCAGATTTCCTCGCGATCTTGCCCAAAACAACACGTGTGATAGCTGGCTTTAATACTGACATCGAGTGCAACGGTATCGTTTACCACGTTCAGACCGAGGACAAAGGTGCGCCCGCGCATATGATAATGTCCCTAGTCTATGACAAGGGAACGATACTCGCCAGCAAGCGGGCGAAATACGACGATCTCGATACAACTGCGTTAGACGAAACCGAGATCGCGGATCGATTGGCCCGCCAACACAAATTAATGTGCGCCGCTGTTAAAGCAGGCCGCATTAATGAGTTGGTAGATATGACTCGGAAGGCGAGCAGCGAGGCCGCCGCTGCCAGATCTGCCGCTGGCGGGACTGTCAATGTCGTTGAAACGGTCTCGGCTAGGGTAACGACGACCACTACCGCTGCGCCCCCGCCGATTGTTGAGCCCGCGCCGGGTTTCGAGCCGCCGCCGCCGCCCGTTCCCGCTGAGACAACCGTCAATGAACGCCCGCCGATAAATATTTCCTTCATCGAACCCGAGCAAGTCGAGCTGAGAGCCGAGATATCGCTCGACGAAATATCTTTCGACGATCTTCCGGTTTTGGATGCTGAGATCATTGAGGATATCGAGATACTGTCGGCCGAAGCGGTCGAAGTTATCAGTGAACTTTCAGGCCAAGAAAGGCCCGCGAATACAAAGCTGAGCCTAGAGATACTCGGCGATTCAACATTCAAGGGCGGCGAACGCAAAACCGTCAACATCATGCTCACCCGCGGAACTGACCGGAAGGTCGTCGGCGACGCGCAGATATTAGTTAAGGTCCTCGGCTCGGCATTTCGTCCCGTTATTTTTCACGCCAAATCGGACAAAAACGGACTCGCCCGCATTCATCTGCAATTACCACACTTCCAAGCCGGCCGCGCCGCCCTCCTCGTACGTGCCATCACCGGTGGCGAGGAGATCGAGCTGCGTAAGATCGTCACGCCGGGCTAAATTTCCATCTCAAATCTCAGATTTGTAATTCTATCGGCCAAAGCGGAAAATTACCGTATGGGCGAAGGTAGCATCCGGCTAAATGGCGAGACGCGTGATATCGAGTACGGGTTCGATCTGGCGCGTTTGCTGGATCATTTTGAGTTGCCGAAACAGCGTGTTGCGATCGAATTGAACGGTGCGGTGGTCCGTCGCGCCGACTGGTCAGCGACGCCGGTCAGCGATGGCGACCGGATCGAGGTGGTCCATTTTGTTGGTGGCGGATAAGTTGATCCTTATCACTCGGGGCAGATTTATTACAGAAAGCGAAGGACGCCGAATAGGGTGGCTGAGGCGACGATAAGCCAGAGGATTGTTCCCAACGCGAATGGACGCCAGCCCACGCTGCGCAACGTTGCCATTGAAAGGCTGAGGCCGATAAGGAACAGCGTTACCGCAAGCCCAGCTTTCGCAAGGTTTACAAACGAATCAAGAAGGCTCGGATAGATGATCGACGAACCGTAGGTCCGAACCGCCGCGGCTCCGAGGAAGAAGAAGATGAACCACGGCAATGTCACCTTGGAGGTCGAGCCCTCTTCCCGGTGATAGAACGCAAGGGCGATCGCGAGTGGAATTATAAACAGAGTACGTGCCAGCTTCACCGTCGTCGCGACTACTAATGAATCGCCGCCAAATGCTGTCGCCGCTCCGACGACGCTGCTTGTGTCCTGAATAGCGACGGCTGCCCAGAGACCGAATTGTTGCGGAGAAAGTGCCAAAGAATGCCCGATAATGGGAAAGATGAAAAGCGCGATGGCGTTCAGAATAAAGATCGTACCGAGCGATACGGTCATCTCATCGTTCTCGGCTTTTATCGCCGGCCCGATCGCCGCGATAGCACTTCCACCGCAGATCGCGGTCCCGGACGAAACGAGCGTTCGCACACGTGGCGAAACGTTAAGTGCTTTCCCGATCGCATAGCCGAGGATCAGCGCCCCGACCACGACAAACAAAATAAACCCGATACCCTCCTTTCCGGCCCGATACACCGAGCTAAGATCGATTCCGAAACCAAGCATCGCAACAGAGACCTGCAACAAGTATTTGGCCGGTTTGCCGGTCAGCGACGGGAACGGATTGCCGATAGTGAGCGCCATCGCGAGGCCCAGAGCCAAGGCGTAGACCGGCGAACCCCACGGTGAGAGGATGAAGATAACGAGGAGAAAAAAGAGGGCCTTTTGCCACATAAGTCAGAACCACCCTGCGGTGGCGGGTGGGTGAACACGACGAACCGAATACTGCTCTTAAGTGTAGGGTGAGCGTCAACCCACGTTCAACCAACCGCTACCGCAGGTGGTTCTGACTTGCCTTGGTTCGCGACTGCCTCTTGAGCGGCTTTGATCGCGTCGGCATCGCCTAGATAGTAACTCCTTATCGGCTTTAGGTCGGCGTCCAGCTCGTAAACGAGCGGCACGCCGGTCGGGATATTGAGATTCACAATTTCGCTGTCGAAGATGCCATCAAGATGTTTTACGAGAGCCCGCAGACTGTTGCCGTGCGCTGCGATTATAAGCCGTTTTCCGGAAGCGATCTTCGGAGCGATCTCGTTTTCCCAATAGGGCACAACGCGCTCAACTGTGTCTTTCAAACACTCAGTTTTAGGAAAATTCGCGATCGACGCGTAACGCGGATCGTTACCGAGATATCGGTCGTCTGTCGGATCAAGGTCCGGTGGCGGAATATCGTAGCTGCGACGCCATATCTTGACCTGTTGGTCACCATATTTTGCCGCCGTCTCGGCCTTATCCAGCCCCTGCAAACCGCCGTAATGACGTTCATTTAGCAGCCACGATTTGGTAGCCGGAACCCACATCAGATCCATCTCGTCGAGCACTGTCCAAAGCGTGCGGATCGCGCGTTTCAGCACCGACGTGTACGCCTCGTCGAACGTAAATCCTTCTGCCTTCAACAATTGTCCCGCAGCCCGAGCCTCTTCGCGGCCCTTGTCAGAAAGATCTACGTCCTTCCAGCCCGTAAACCGGTTTTCCTTATTCCACTGACTCTCGCCGTGGCGGATCAAAACTAATTTGTGCATACGCTTATCTTAAATTTGAAATCTCAAATCTCAAATTTGAGATTTGAGATTTCGTTTTGCCTCGCCGACGAGGTAGAGCGAACCTGAAACGAGTATCAGCCCGTTTTCGGGCGTAATTTCGTGTGCTTTTGCGAGGGCTTCGTCACAAGTGCCGATAAACCACATCATCCTTTCCCCAACATGTCGAGGAATCTCTTCCAATAAGTCTCGCAGATGTAGAGAACGAGAGTTTCTCGCGCGCGTACAGATGACGAGTTCCGCCCGAGGAAAAAGGATTTCCATCATCTTCCCCGCTCCCTTGTTCACGGTCGCACCAAAAATCAGCGTTACAGGCCGCGTCTCAAATTCGTCAAGATACTTGCCGAGTGCTTTCGCTCCACCTATATTGTGTGCTCCGTCGAATAAATATCGACCCTGATATTCGAGACGGCCGGGATGGCGTGCATTCTCCAGACCCGCCGTGACCGCTTCGTCAGGAATTTTAAAATAGTCGCGGAGCGTGTAGGCGAGCAATATGGCGACCTCCGCATTCTCTGTCTGGTGAGTTCCTAAGAGTCCTAGGGCAGGTAGTCCGAATCCCTGGCCAAGAAATTCGGTTGTCAATCGGGGACTAACGCCGACCTCGGCACACCTGCTAAGGATAATCTTCATCGCGATTCGGCTCTGGTCGCAAACAACGACCTGCGAATCCGGCCGGATGATTGCAGCCTTCTCCGCAGCGATCTCGGAGAGCGTTTCGCCGAGATATTCCTGATGATCCATATCGATCCGCGTGATCGCGGCGATCTCGGCATTTGCCGCCGTCGTTGCGTCATAACGTCCACCCATTCCGGTTTCTAGGATGGCGAGCTTTACCTTTGCTTCGGCGAAGGCGACGAGGGCATTCGCGGTGACCTGTTCGAAATAGGTTGGAACGGTTTCGAGGTCGCCCGTTGAGACCAATTTCTCAGATGTCTCTCGCACCACCGTCGCGATCCGCGCAAATTCTTCGTCGGCGATATCAGTGCCGTTTATTCTGACTCGTTCAGTAATCGACACAAGGTGCGGCGACGTGAAAACGCCGACCTCGATGCCCGCTTCGCGGCAGATCGAGTCGAGAAATGCACACACCGAGCCTTTGCCGTTTGTTCCTGCGACCTGAACTTTGAGATAATTATTTTGCGGAACGCCGAGAGCAAAAAGCAGTTTTCGGATATTGTCGAGTCCGAGTTTCATCGCGGAAACCTCGTTCCCGAGCGATAGTAGATAGTTGGAGGATTCGGAAAAATTCACTACTCCCATTCTTAGGAATGCGCCGGTGACGCGCAAGCAAACACTTGATTTTTTATTAGTTTGGCGTACAGTTTGAGAGACATTAGGGCGAAATGGTCACCATTCTTTCAAGATGACGACACAAACCTACATCCGAGGCACAGGATCTGCGATTCCGGAGCTATTGATCCCGAATGCTCACTTCCAGCAGAACGAGTTCTACAATTCCGATGGAACGAAAGTCGACAAGAGCAATACGGAGATCATAAAAAAGCTAGAGTCGATCACCGGCATCCGCGAGCGGCGTTATTTGCCGTTTGATCAGGATTCGATCGCCCTGATGACCGACGCATCGCGGCTCGCCGTCAATGACGCCGGGCTCGCTTTAAATGATCTTTCCGGAATCATTGTCGCGCATAATGCAGGTAATATGATTCCGGATAAAGGCGTCTTTCACACCGTACCCAATATGGCGGCGGCGTTGAAAAATGCCCTCGATTGTACAAATCACCAATGCTTCGCCTACGATATTCTCTTCGGCTGCCCCGGCTGGTTACAGGGCGTGATACAGGCACATCAAGTAATCGGATGCGGCGATGGGCGGCATATTTTGGTTACGGGATTGGAGGTTGCTTCCCGTTTGCTGGATCCGCACGATGTCGATTCGATGATACTTGCCGACGGATGCGGTGCGGCTGTCATATCAGCTTCGGATAACGGAGACAGCGGAATTCTGTCTTATTCGACCTTTTCACACGGCCAGGACGATAACCGTATAATTTACCTCGGCGAATCGAATAAGAAAGGCGTCGAAGGCTCGTGCTACTTTCACATGAACGGCCGTGAAGTTTACAAATATGCGACCGAATGGGTCCCGAAAGTGGTTAAGGACGCCCTCGATAAAGCGAATCTCGAAATTGCCGATGTGGACATTTTCCTGTTCCATCAGGCCAACGCAAAAATGCTCGAGGCGATCGCCAAGAACCTTGCGCATCTGTGCGGAATTTCTACAGACTCATTAGACGGGAAGATCCCGTCAACTATTGAATTTTTAGGAAATACCTCCGTTGCGACGATACCGACGATGCTAGACTTGATTCGAAACAACAAACTGGACGGTTACGCGATCGCCAAGGGGCAAATTGCCGTCATGGCGTCGGTTGGTGCCGGAATGCACTGCAACGCTATGGTTTATCAATTCTAAATAGGCAGACAGGCTGTTCATCCGGTCGCGGAAAGCAGCTCTCGCGTATTTCCGACAAAGGACGCATCGAATTTGTTAATGCGCTTCCGATGAGCGCAACCGGTAAGATCCTCAAAAAAGATCTCAGAAAATAGCAAAGATCTAGGGCATTAGCCGCCGATGGTAATTGATCTGGCCGAGATGCCACGTCAGGTGCGTGGCGAGGTGGGTCGCGAACCAGCCGGTGGTTATTGGTTTGCCGAAGACCTCGATGGGATAGGTCGCAGCTAAGTCGCCGTCGCTAAACTTAGAGAGCGTTGCTTTGACAACCGAGAGCGTCACGTCGATGTCTGCCAGCATTTGCTCGCGCGACACGCCCGTTGTTGAGAATTCGGCATCGCGGTCGCGGACGTAGTCGGTTTCACCGAGGATCGCGCCGAAAAAATGTTGGAGATTGCCGTTAAGATGCAGACACAGATTGCCTGCCGAATTTGGGACGTCACCCGGTTTTTTCCAGAGATCGGCTTCGTCGGCGTAAAGCTCGATCTCGGCTTTTAGTTTGTTGAGGTCTCGTTCGTAGAGTTCCGTAAGGATTTCGTTCAGCATAAGTGGCTCCTAGCCGATGCCCTTACTTCGTGCGGGCTTCTGCAACAGCGGGATTCATCATAAAATCCAGCATCCGGACGATCGTTTCTTTCATTTCGCGGCGGTCGACGACGCGGTCGATCATGCCGTGTTCCAGGAGAAACTCGCTACGCTGGAAGCCCTTTGGCAGCTTTTGGCGGATCGTCTGCTCGATGACGCGAGGGCCGGCGAAGCCGATGAGGGCTTTTGGTTCGGCTAGGTTTACATCGCCGAGCATGGCAAAGCTCGCGGTCACGCCGCCGGTTGTCGGATCGGTTAGAACTGAGATGAATGGCAGACGAGCTTCGTGGAGACGCGACAACGCCGCCGAGATCTTGCCCATCTGCATTAGAGACAGCGTGCCTTCCTGCATACGTGCACCGCCGGACGCGGCAAATATTACGACAGCACCGCGATCACGCAGGGCGTATTCGATAATTCGCGTGATCTTTTCGCCGACGGCCGAGCCCATCGAGCCGCCGATGAACGACATATCCATCGCAGCGGCATAAACGAGATGTCCGCTGACTTTGCCTTTGCCTGAGACTATCGCCTCGGGCAGGCCGGAAGTTTCCTTTGCCTGATCGATCCGGTCGGTGTATGCCTTGGTGTCGTAAAAACCGAGCGGGTCGCCCGATGTGACCTCTTCGTCGAGCTTCTCGTAGCGTCCATCGTCAAAAAGGTCTTCGAGACGGCCCTCCGCTGTGTAGCGAAAGTGATACCCGCAATGCGTGCAAACCTCGTGCGAATCGGTCAGCTCACGTTTATAGAGCGCGCTGTCGCACTCGGGGCATTTTACAAAAATGCCCTCGGTCTTGACGGTTTGCTCTTCGTCGTCTTCCTGAATATCGATCTTTGGTGTATCTCTGCGAAACCAGGACATAGGCAGTTGTCAGTTGTCAGTGGTCGGTTGTCAGTTAAAGAAACTGATCTTTTGCCCTGATCTCTGTAATGTTAAGAGATTATCACACGGGGTGGCGATTTTGGTTAGCTCGCGATTAGCACTCTTTATCTTTGTGAACTCCTTGTCTTCACTCTGTGCCTTTGTGATCAGGACTTAAAGCCATTATCACAAAGTCACCAAGGGAAGACACAGAGTACACTAAGGCAAGAAACCTCGCAAAAAAAACTTTACATTTCTTTACATTTTATCGGCTAACGGAGTATATTGTACGTCTAAGCTTTGTTACAGATTTTTGGGCATTTTGCCCGCTTGAAAAGACGCTTGATTTAAAGCACGTATTTGTAGTATCTTTGTTTTGTAAAACATTTTTGAACGTCCTGCTCATCAGGCTTTCGCAGGCACGTTTTTCACTAACAACCGATCTAGTTGACCGATCTTTAGGAGGGATGGTATGGAAAGCAAAATAACGCGTTTTTACCTGCGTATTTTGGCTACGCTTGCGTTGTCCGCCGGTTTGACGTTTGGTGCGTTTGCACAAAATCTAACCGATCCGGACCCGAATTCGCCAACGCCGGTGCTTTTGACGGGCCCGGACTCGAACCGGGCACTTGCTCATTCGCAAGCGGCGAACCGTAAGGCTCATTTGGCCAGAGCAAGCGAGCAGGCCTTTTATCCGGAGAGCAAAGTCACGCTTTATGTGACGAATCTTGCTCTGATGGAAGGTGAAGGGGCAAACGCTTTTCGCGTTTACGCCGAAAATGCCAAGGGACACACTTTCCGCTTCCCGGTACTCGACCTTAGTCCGATCGCGGATGGTAACGGCATCTACGCCGTTACGATCTACCTAAAGGACGAGGTCGGCTATTGGCCAGCGCCATTGGCGGATGGCGATCTAACGCTATACCTGACATGGCGTGGGCTCGCGAGTAATCATGTCACGCTCGGCCTCGGTTCAACAGACAGTCGCCCGGCGATAACTAATACGAAAGACCGTCCGGCTCCGCTTTCGATGGCCCTCGACAAGAAGAAGGTTAAAGAGTACGTCGCAACCATGTCTCCAGAGTACGTCGGCTATCGATGGTCGGGCGACCGTATGCGGTTCCTCGAACAGGCGGCGTTTGGCCCCACGGCAACTCAGGACACGTATATAAGACGAATTGGAATTCGATCCTGGCTGGCCGAACAGTTTCAAATGCCGTATCCAAGTGCAGCGAATCCATACCCGAATGAACCGGCCAAGCCAAACAATGTAGCCGATTGTGATGGTGATCAGGTGACTGTTCCTGATGTTCCGGTCACTTGTTACCGCGACACCTACGCGATGTACAAGCCGCAGACGTGGTTCATTCGGGAAGCTTATTATGGTGAGCCACAATTGAAGCATCGCACCACGTGGGCACTCAGCCAGATATGGGTGACATCAGGTGTCGAAATACTGCAGACACGCCACATGGTCGAGTATCACAAGATCCTCTCGAACAATGCGTTTGGAAATTATCGCAATCTGATGAAGCAGGTGACGCTGAACGCGGCGATGGGACGGTATCTCGACATGTCCATTAGCACGAAAACAAATCCGAATGAGAATTATGCTCGTGAGATCAAGCAGTTGTTCACTATCGGGCTCTTTATGCTCAATCAGGACGGCACGGTTCAAACCGACATCAATGGTCCTATTCCAACGTATGATCAGAATGTGGTAAACAGCCTGACAAAGGTTTTGACAGGCTGGGATCGTTGCACGAATACCACTGCCGGAGTTTGTCCGAACCTGGTCGTAGGTGTTGACAACTACATCGACCCGATGCTGCTCAACAGCGGTAACCACGATCTGACGGCCAAGACGTTGCTGACTTATCCAGGTTCGACGACCACCAACATTGCGGCATGTCCGGGTGTTTGCACCAGTGTTGCAGACCGCACAGCTTATGCTAACGCATCACTCGAACAGGCGATGGATAATATTTACAACCATCCGAATGTCGGGCCGTTTGTAAGCAAAAATCTGATCCAGCAGATGGTGACCAGCGACCCGACACCGGCGTACGTTGGACGCATCGCGGCTGTTTTTAATGCAAACCGGACAAGTCCGACGCAGTTGAAGGAAGTCGTCAAGGCGATCCTTCTCGACCCGGAAGCACGTGGTGACGTAAAAACCGATCCGAACTACGGCAAACTCCGTGAGCCTGTCCAGTTGGTAACCAATTTCGCCAGAGCATTTGGCGTGAAAGGCGCGACGACAAGTCAGAGCGATGGCTCCTTTGGCGTCAATGTCATTGGAAATGTAAGTGGAAGGGCGCAAACCAACGGCCTGGTTGGTGAATTCCTCGGCATGGCCCAGATACCATTCCTTTCGCCGACGGTTTTCAACTTCTTCCCGCCGGATTATGTGATTCCGGGAACGGCATCGCCGGGCCCCGAGTTTGCGATCATGACGACCGGAACAACGATTCAACGCTCTAACTTCATGAATCGCATGGTCTTCACCGCGATCCCGATAGTCGTGGCAAGTCCTGACTATCCGAATGGCACCGCGTTTGATTTCAGCGACCTTCAGGCAATATCGAACGCCGATGCGACGGGAAATCTTTTGCTGGATGAGTTGAATAGGCGAATGCTGCATTCCACGATGACGGCTCAGAATCGTTCGACGATACTTCCGGTGGTCACCAGTGTAACGGTCTCGAATCCGCCAACCGCTGCTCAGTCGCTCAGCCGTGTTCAGCAGGCCGTTTATTTAATCGCGACTTCGTCGCAATATCAGGTACAGAGGTGAAAACAATGAAAGAAACAAGACGCGATTTTATCAAAAAGTCAGGTGGCTGTGCCCTCGGCATGGTCTCACTCGCGACGCAGATGCATCACCTCGGTAACATGAGCGCCATGGCTCAAAAGGTGATCGACTCGCAACCCGAGGGCGGTGAAAACTACAAGGCCCTCGTGCTGCTCTTCTTTTCGGGCGGCAATGACGGTAACAACATGGTGATCCCGAATCACAGCGATCCGACGATCAGCAACTACGCCGCGTACAACGCTGCCCGTGGCACACAGGGCCTGGCATTGGCTCAGGGCAGCTTACTGCCGATCTCGGTGCCGCGCCTTGGCGGCCTTACCTACGGTATGCACCCGAGCCTCGGCCCGGGAGCGACTGGTGCGATAAATCCGGGTATCCATGAGCTTTACGGCATGGGCAAGCTCGCCGTCGTGACCAACGTTGGTACGCTTGTACGACCGTTGACCAAGGCACAGTATCTGAGTTCGCAGTTCAAAAAACCCTATCAGCTTTTCTCGCACTCGGATCAGGTGAATCAGGCACAGTCCGCGAATTCGAATGTGCCGGCCTACAACGGCTGGGGCGGTCGTATCTCAGATAATCTGACAGCTACGCTAAATCCGAATGGGCTCATCCCGATGGTCACATCCATCGCTGGTGCGCAGCTATTCACGTCAGGTCAAATTACACTCCCGCTCGCGATCGCCGACTCGAACACGTCGCTCGCGAACGTACTCGCCCCGGTTGGATTCACGCCTGTGAATGCCACGAATACCGCGCGACTCAACGCCTTTAATGCCTTGAGACAACAGGATCTCTCGTCAAACTTTGTTCGAGAGGCGAGCCACGTGACTGACCTCGCAATGCAGGCGAATGCGGCGTTGCAGGTATCGCAGGAGGTGACCGTTACATTCCCAAACACCAGCATCGGCCGTCAGTTGAAGCAGATCGCCCGCCTTATCAAAAAGCGGCTTGATCTCAATACGAACCGGCAGATCTTCTACTGCCAGATCGGCGGATTTGACACGCATACTAGTGAACTGCCGGGACACATCAACCTTTACAGCCAGTTTAGCCAGGCGATGCGTTCGTTCTATGACGAGATGGCCGTTCAGGGTGTGTCGAACAATGTGACGACATTTACACTGTCCGACTTTAACCGCACGCTTAATCCGGCGGGTTCTGGAGCAGCCGTTGGCACAGACCACGCGTGGGGCAACCACATGTTTGTCATGGGTGGCGGCGTTCTCGGCGGCGATTTTTACGGCAGCAAGCGTCCGGACGGCACCGGCAACTATTATCCAACGCTACTCATGGGCAATAACGCCGGTGCTCTCGATGATGAAAATAACAGCGCCACCGGCCGTGGACGTTGGATACCAACAACGGGCGTCGAGCAATACACGCTGAGATTGGCACGCTGGTTTGGCCTACAGCCGGCGGATGAGATAGAGGTTTTCCCCAATCTCGCCAATTTTACGGCGCACGATGCGGCCAATTTCAACTCACTGGCATTCATGCCGTAAAGAACTCTGCAAGTCTGGGAGTGAGAGGCTGTCTGGAATGGGCAGCCTCTTTTTTTGCTTTACGTCTTTGCGTCTTTGCGTCTTTGCGTTAAAAATTCTTGTAAGGTGAATTTACCAAATTACATTACCATGGGACGCATCGTCGTCGTGCCACTGCTCGTCGTCGTGCTGCTGACGCCTCTGGCCGAACATTGGTTCGGCATGAATGCGTACGCGCTTGCGATCGTGATCTTTCTGATCGCGGCGATCAGCGATATCTTTGACGGCCAACTCGCACGGCGTCGAAAACAGGTTTCCACTCTCGGTAAATTTCTCGACCCGATCGCCGACAAGCTTCTCATTTCCGCCGCATTGATAGTTCTTGTCGAGAAGCACCTCGCCCCGTCCTGGGCCGTTGTCGTCATCCTGGGCCGCGAATTCATCATCACCGGCTTACGCAGCGTCGCTGCCAGCGAAGGCATCGTCATGCAGGCCCAATCGATGGGCAAAATAAAGATGTGGTTCCAGTGCATCGCCATCGTCGCTCTACTCGTCTGCGCCGCAAACGGAACGCCGCCCGTTTCCAATTTCGGTCTGGATTATCCCGCCGCATTCTGGGAAGTCCCCGAGGTGAGAACGGCATTCGCAAATCTTGCTCAATTTACTATCACGTCAAACGACTGGAAGGTCTTCGGCTACCTCGTAGGCCGCGGAGCCCTGTGGCTCTCGGTCATCACCGCCGTGTGGTCGATGTACGGCTACTTTTCGTTCTTCATCTCGCAACGAAAACACAAGTCAGAACCACCAACTCCCCTCCTGCCCGAGGAGAAGCGGATGGTTGAAGAAAGGTAACGAGGTAGCTTGATCACTTGGGTCGCCAAATGAAAAGGAGCAGCCAACGCCGCTCCCTGTCTCTTGTCTCCGGTCTCCGGTCTCCGGTCTCTACTTGATCTCAACCCAATCGCCAGTATGTATCTCCTGAGCGGTTCGGGTGATGACGATGGTTGCGGTTCGCTCTTTTACGGTGAGGACTACGGCCTCGCCGACCACTTTTCGCATACCGGAGGGTCGGTCTTTGCGAACATCGACCGTACGAACTTCCTTGCCATTGGCCTTGTCGCCGCTCTTGCGGGCCGATTGATTTGAGAATTTGCCGCCACTGTAGACATCGCTTCCAAAACCGTAATCGCGTGAGCTGACCGATTCACGTTCGGGAATCTTGGTCAGATTTCCTTTCTCCAACGGACGAAACACCGTCAGCTTGTCGCCGACGCGAACGTTGTCGTCCGCCCCGAGATCGACATATGCGATCTGATCACGGGTGAGCATCTCGCCGAGATCGCGTGACATCAGGATGCGGCCCATGGCCTTGCCCGATGCATCGCCAAAAATATCGAGCTTCTCGCCGCGATCGTACAACGGGCTGTTTCGTTTCTCGACAAGTTGAACGAGATCGCCCAGCAGAAAGTTATCGCACGAGACCTTGACCCGGACGGCCGACATATCCTGCTTGACCTTGACCACCTCGAGAGCACCAACCTCTTGAACGTAGTATCCGAGATCGGTCTTTCGCGACCACTTGCTGCGAACCTCGCCGCGCGGACGCACGACAGCAAAAACATCACCGACGCTCACGCCTTTGTCGCGGCCCATATTGATGTAGAGAAAATCGTTCTGAGAATAAAGGAACTGATCGGCCTCATCCTGACCGGCAATTATGCGATTGCTCGTGCTCATCGCACTCTGCTGGATGTAACCTGCGCAATACATGTTATTGGCTCCGGCCACCGCTGATGGCGGCTTTACCATTTCTTTGACGAACGTCGATTCAACTCCCTGGCTAAACGCCGCTACGGACGCGATTGCGATAATGCTGAACGAGATGACTCGAACTAATGCTTTTTGAAAACTCACGATTTTCTCCTTGCTGTCTTTCGTTATTGAGCCGCGCCGGAAAGTGGATTCAATGCGTCGCGCGGCCAACTTATATGGTGGTACCCATTGGGCCTCTATTATTTTAGGCTTTTACAGCAAGATTGGTCAACATTTTTTTACAATGCAAAACACGCCCATTTGATTTGCACGGCAAAGCCACCATTTGCTAGTATTTTCGTTCGCCCACGCGGGCGCCGGTGTAGCTCAGTTGGTAGAGCAGTTGATTTGTAATCATCAGGTCGTAAGTTCGAGTCTTATCATCGGCTCCATATAAACGTAGTAAACACAATGGTTTACATAATGCAGAAGACGGATTCAAATCCGTCTTCTTGCGTGTTGGACTAAATGTTGGACTAAACGAAATCGGTTTCGAGATTTTTTATTGGACGTTAGACTCTCCTGGATGCCGGAATAATAGCGCGGTTAAAATTAAAATTACTAACGAGGAGCATCCGACGGAGATTTGGTAAGAGCTGACAACTAAGCTGTACGGTTGAGAAATTGTCTAACTAAGTTCGGATTAAAGCGGGCTTCTTTGTCGAGTATCCGGAGGTAGCGTTTCGTTAGCTTTCCGTTGTAGGTTGTTCGACAGTGACGTTTATTTAGATATTCACGCTGAAGATTAAGACACGTCCAGGCCTTGAGCATTTCGCGGCTCCGTTTGCTTTCGGTCTGCGTGAGGAACTTCGCTTCGACCGCCGGACGCGTTTTAAACACCTCATTCAAACCGTAAAAAAAGTACTTTGCCTCTCACCGTTTTTCGTGTGTGCATCTTTAAGCCATAGTCCGCTCAACTTCTATATACAAGTCAATCATTGCCGCGAATCGATCCGATCTAGAAAAAATATCCCATTCATGCCGAATCTAATATACGAATAAAGCTGGAAGCAGGGGCATATTCGCTCTCTATAAAGGCACAAGTAAGTCGTTTTCTTTGAGGGCTTTATGCGTTTGATTGGGTCAGCGCTGATCTACGGATTAGTTTTTGCGGTCATTCTTCTGCCTGGCGGGCCGGGTGGACAGGTTAATGGCCAGGAACGGAAACTCCCGCCGGAATCGTATCGGATTCGGCAGGGAGATAAGTTGAGTGTCAAGTTTTTTGCTCATTCGGAACTTGACGAGCCAAGTCTGCTGGTTCGTCCGGACGGATTTATAAGCCCACAGATCATCAATGAGATCAGGGCGGAGGGGCGAACCGTTGCCGAACTTAAAAAGAACCTCCAATCCGCTTATGAAGAGATATTGCTGGAGCCGATCATTACGGTTTCCGTCGTTGACTTCGTGAGTCCCAAGATCTTTGTTGGCGGACAGATCTCAAAACCTGGGCGATATGAGATTCGCGAAGCAGGAACACTGGTGCAGGCAATATTCCTCGCCGGCGGCTTTACGCCTGACGCCCGCAGGTCGATGGTACTGCGCGCACGCCCCGATGGTAAGGGCGACTGGCAGATCGAGACGGTGAACGTAATGAAGATCCTCGATCCGAAAGTAAGAGAAAAGGATCTCTTGCTTCAGGACGGTGACTATATTTTTGTGCCCGATTCAAAGATCTCTCAGATAAATAAGGTGGTTGAGACATTTAGAAGCTTTTTGCCAAGAATATACTAGTAGTAAAATGAAAAACTACCGGCGTGGAAAATATCAAGTGGAGAATTGGCGGCGACCGATGCGGCACAAGTTGCTGATCGGTGCCATATTCTTGCTTGTCGTAGTCGTCGGTATGGCGGCCACTTTTCTCATTACTCCTAAATACGAGGCCACGATGAGCATCCTGGTCTCAAAGGGCAAGGTTGACCCTCAGATAACATCCGCGGACAAGAATGTTGAGATCACGCAAACGGCGGTCAACGACGAGGAGTTCAATTCCGAGCTTGAGCTTTTCAAGAGCATCGATGTTGTGACGAGCGTGGTCAAGGAACTCGACCTCGTAAATGACCGAAAGCCAAAACAGGATGCATCGCTCGGACATTGGCGCGCGCAGATCAAGTCTTCAATATACGGACTGATCGGAAAGTCTTCCACCGAGGGCGAACTCGTCAGCGGCACAAACGAGGACCTCAACCTGGCCCTCGAAAAAACGGTCAATTTGGTTGCCGCGAATCTTGAGGTTATCCCGGTCAAAAAATCACGTGTTATCAAGATCACCTATACGGACACGGACCCGATCAGGGCCAAAAAGACGCTCGACGCTGTCTACCATAAATTTGTCGATCTTCATGTCGAATTGAACGAACGAAGCGAGGCGACTCATGTCTTTAGTGAGCAAACGGGGAAATTCAATCAGAAGTTGGGTGCTGCGACCGATACCTTAAAAAAATTTGATTCGGACAACGGAGTAATCGGTGCCGACATAAACACTCAACAAGGTCTGCTACAAAGGCAGCTCTCGGAAACTCAGACGCAGGTTAGCGCATCCCGCACACTGATAGGGGAGACAGAAAAAAGGATCGCGTCTCTGCGCAGCAAGATCGCGGCCGAACCGGAACAGATCCAAACTGGCTGGGTTTCAAAATACGTTCCGGCCATGGACAAGATCAAAGAAGAGTTGATCCAACTAGAACAGCAGCGGACGCAACTTCTTCAGAAATACCAGCCGAACAGCCGCTTCGTTCGTGATAATCAGGAGCGGATCGATCAGCTAAAGCGGACATTGGCTACGGAAACGGCGAATCCGCCCCAGGAAAGGTCGTATGCACTGAACGAACTTCGCCGGAAACTCGAAGCCGAACTCCACGACGCTCAAACCTCGCTGGTATCCCTGAAGGATCGCGAAAAGACACTTGTGGGACAGTCTACGAAACTCACCGGGGAAGTAGCTTTTCTTAATACAAAAAGCATTGAAAGAACAGGCCTTGAACGCCAGCGGAGCTTAAATGAAGAAGCATATCTACTTTACGAGAAAAAATCGCGGGAAAATGAGATGGGGCGGGTTTTGAACAAGGAGCGGATCATGAACTTTGCCATTGTCGATCCGCCTCGAACCGATGGCGAACAAAAAAACCCGAAGCCGCTCCTTAATCTGCTGGTGTTGATAGCCGTGGGAGCATTCGCAGCGATTGCTGGCGCAATTATTCTGGACAAGGTCTCTTCAAACGGTTACGAAAATGATCTTGTCCGCGCCCCATACGAGATCCAGGAGCGGTTGAATCTCCCGCTCCTTGCATCCATACCTCACATCTACGCGTCTGAGCTCGAAGGCGTGCAGACGGTCGAGCCCCGACGGGTTTTGCCGGCGAGAACCCTTGAACAACGAGATGACGTTCCTGCGTAACTCGACGGCGGAGATAATATGAAAGAGCGGCTACGAGCATCGTTACTCTTCATCTACAGGATCCTGGACCTAATGGGCCTTGGCCTTGCGCTGTATCTTGCATTCTATTACGGCGGGCCGGTTGGCACGAAGTATATCGAGCGAGCGGTGATCGAGCCTAATTTCGACAGCACACTCTTTTTTATCGGTGTTTTTGCGAGTTGGATGTTCATGCTGTCGTCATTTTGGCTTTATAGATCGAAACGTTTGGCTAGATGGGAAGACGAGTTCGCCGACGTTCTGCGTGCGGTGTTGTTTGCGACCCTGATATTGGCAACCCTTATTTTGTTGGCCGAATGGTCGATCTTTCCAAAGAGATTTCTCCTGATCTTCGCATTTACCTCCGTCTGCCTTCTTTTCTTAATTCGTTTGTTTAAGCGTGCCTTGCTGATTCAATTTCGGCTCCACGGCCGCAACCTTCGGTCGGTCATTGTTGTTGGCGCTGGAAATCGTGGACAAGAGATCGTGAATCTGATCCGTGAAAACCCTGAACTTGGCTATCAATTGGTCGGTTTCGTTGACGACCTTGATGCTCCGGGGGTGATGGGTCGGCTCGCAGCGATGCCCACGATTCTCGCAAATAATGTTGTCGATGAGGTTATTATCTGTCTTCCGGTAAAGACCTTTTACGACCAGATCCAATCGATCGCGGAGATAGCCGAAGAGCAGGGTGTCACGGTTCGCATCTATTCGGACCTTTTCAATCTAAAACTTTCTCGAGCCGTCGCCGGTGAGATCGGCGACGCCCCGATCCTTTCGATCTATGCGACACGGCTCTCCGATTGGCAGTCGTTCGCCAAAAGTTCGATAGATTTTGTTGGGGGGCTGATGCTATTGCTATTGCTTTCACCGCTGATGATCTGCATCGCATTGGTGATAAAGCTCACGTCGCCTGGGCCCGTCCTCTTTATTCAGGAACGAGTTGGTCTCAACAAACGTCGATTCAAGATGTTTAAGTTTCGAACGATGGCCGCTGACGCTGAAGCAGCGCAGCAGGGCCTGGAGAAGCTTAACGAGGCCGAAGGGCCGGTCTTCAAGATCAAGGACGATCCGAGAATCACACCTATTGGGAAATGGCTTCGAAAGACGAGTCTCGACGAACTGCCCCAGCTGATAAACATTATCCTCGGCGATCTCTCTTTGGTCGGGCCCCGGCCGTTGCCGGAGCGCGATTTCCAGCGGTTTAACAAGCTGTGGTTCAATCGCAGATTTAGCGTCAAGCCCGGCATCACGTGTATCTGGCAGATCTCGGGGCGAAGCGGGACTAGTTTTGACAAATGGATACTTCAAGATCTGGAGTATATCGACAAATGGTCGCTAGCACTCGATCTTAAAATTCTTTTCAAAACGATACCGACCGTAGTTCGCGGCACAGGTGCGATGTAACGATGAACTCACGGGCTGGAAAATTCTCGCCAAACTCAGATACGCCCAAAAGACTAGCGCTGATCGGCGGTCTGGTCAGCGGCGCGGGTTTACTTGGCATGTCGGTCGCCACTGCGGGCGGCGGTTCAACGGTGAACACTCTGGCTATCGGCGGCATTATCTTGTTCGCCTTGGGAGCCTTTGTTTCCTGGGCGCTCGAATTGCCAGCCATCGGCGTTGTCCGATACGTTTTCATCGCGTCGTTCTTCTTTAAGGGCGATCTGACCGTTTTCAAGGTGGATGAAGTTGAAGATCCTTCCGGGCTAAATCTTTCGATCACACTAATACTCGGCTTGATCCTTGTCGCCTACGATCACTTTAACGACGGCGAACAGGAAAGAGTTTTTCCTGTTCTGTTTTCAATCCTTTTAGCGGCGCTATTTGTTTGTGCGGCGGTCTCAGTCGTTGTTTCAGGCTCAACATCACTGGGCGGTTTCTCGCTTTTGTCTCTTTTTACTTCGATCCTGATAACATTCGCCACGGCATCACATTTTGCACGTCGAGACCGCTTGGTCCAGCTCATTTCGGGCCTTGGGGTCGGCGTGCTGCTAACGGGCCTCGTAGCGTTTACGCAAAGCACATTCGACTGGCCTACAAACTTACCGTTCCTGGGAACGGGTACCGAGGCCGAACAACTTGGAACACAAAGTATCGAACTGTCTCGCGTTCCGGGCTTTCTTCGAACTCCGAACGGAATGGCCTGGGTCATCTCGTGCTTCGTCCCGGTCGTCCTTGCGCCGGTGATCTGCCGGATCGAGCGCTTTACATTCGTCCAGCGAATTCTCTTGCTGACGGCAGGCTTTGCTGGTGTTGTTGCAGTAATTCTCACGCTTGCCCGCGGAAGTTGGCTAGGGCTGGCTGTCGCACTGATACTCGTAGTAATGCTCGGTTGGTACCGGCTCTCGCAAGATGAACGCCGAACCTACTTCCTATCAGCCAGTGCGGCTTTGATTTTGACGGGCGCTCTGTTGACACCTTTTTGGCCCCGCATTTATGACCGTCTTACCGAAGACGATCGAGGAGCTGCTTCGATCCGCGTCCCCATGATGGAGAACGCTCTGCGAATGATCGAAGCCAATCCCCTGACGGGCGTTGGCGTAAACGGATACCGAACGGAGATGACCCGATACGATGAGACAGGGATATTCGTTTCTCAAGTCTTCCCGAACCCCGTGCACAACGTTTTCGCCCACGTAACGGTCGAGATAGGCATTCCGGGCGGCATTATCTTTTGCCTGTTGTTGGTCTTTGCATTCGTCGAGTGCTTGAAAGCAATGACCAGACACGATCGGCTTGTCTTTGGTCTGGGGCTAGGTTTGGCTGTGGCACTCATCGCATTTGCCATTTCGGGTTTTAAAGAGCCAGCCTCTTTGGGCTCTGTGCGCGCGCCGATGCGTACATTTTTTCTCCTGATAGGTATTGTTATGGCCCTTGCCAGAATGCAACGGGCTCAGTCTATTGATCGGTATTCGCTAATAAGAGAATGAACGGATCGCATCAAACCGAAGAGGCGTTTTCGACTGCTCAATTGAGCCGTAGTGTCGGCTGGATGACCTGGTCCGGCCTTGTGAACATTGCCAACAGCGTCGCCGTTTGGATCTTCATGGCTCGGATGCGCGATGTCGACGAGGTCGGCCGGTTTGCCATTGTGATGGGCATCTACGCGCTCTTTAACACGATCGTGTCTCTCGGTCTCGTTACTTATCTGATAAACGAGATAAGCCGACGGCGAGCTACAAGTCTTGATGGCAAAGACTCTTTGCATAAATTTATCAGCAGTGCGGCTATCTTTTTGCTGATCTCCGGCGTACTGTCCGCAGTCGTCATGTCGGTGACTGGGTTTGCGGTTAGCGGGAGCTGGGAAGTGCGGTTTTCTACACTCTTACTAAGTCCGGCCCTGATACCGACCGGTCTGGTCATCCTGTTAGAGGCAACAGCGATCTCTTTTGGGCGAGCACGGCTCGTAGCCAAAGCTACCACAGTTGAGAACGTACTGCGTACCGTTGTGCCGCTCGGTCTCATAGTGGCAGGTTTTGATATGCCGGCGATCTGCGCGTCCTTTGCGGTAGTCAGGTTCATTGCCTTGTCGGTGTATTTGGTAACCGCTTTTCGGCACCTTCCCATGTTCCAATTCAGCAGGTTTGAGTTTCGCAGGATACTGGGGATCTGCCCGACGTTTGCCGGAACCACTATCTTCGCGTCAATAAACTGGCAGGCCTCGCTGCTTCTACTTGGATATCTCAGTAGTGAGTCAGAGACCGCAAAATACGGAGCTGCCTCGCGCTTTCTGGTTCCGGCTTCGATCTTGATGGCAAGCTACGCCAGCGTCATCCAGCCAAACGTGGCCCGATATGCCGAACAGATAAAGGCTCAACTGGGTTCATACCTCGCGAGAACGGCAAGGATACCGCTTTTCGTAGCGACCCTTGCCGCGCTTTCGTCGCCGTTTTTTTCGCGTCAGATTTTGACGGTCATGTTTGGCCCGGGTTATGAGACTGCGGCTTCGACATTGGACATTCTCGCATTGAGCATGATTCCGTTTTGCCTCGTTATGGTTTCGGCTAGCGGCTTGGTCGCGACCGGTTCACAACGTGTGGATCTTTTCGCAAACATTCTCGGAGCTATAGTTTGCATAGTTACTGGTGTGATCCTGATCCCAGGTTATGGTGCCGTTGGGGCGGCAGCGGCTCAATTGTTTTCTTTTCTTTCGATGGCTTTGGTAGAGGCTACTTATTTATCGAGGAACGTAGTTGGATTTCGCATTTGGCGCACTGCTTCTGTATCCTCGGCGAGCCTAATACTCGTCTACATGATTCTCTGGAACCATTAGTTCTTTGATGGTCTAGCTATTTGTACGAAAGTAATTTGGGTCAAAAGGTTTAGTTTATGGGCAGACTTGTCAAAAACCTATTGCAGGTATCGGCTGCCGGCCGGAGACCGGTTCGCGCCGTTCTTTCAGCCAAAGGAAGGGCCGCGACCGCTACCAATAAGCCGCGAATCCTGATGGTCGGCATGCATCTGACCAAAACTCGGGGCGGTATCACCACGCTCGCGGCTGATATCCTGAGGTCGGATCTAAAGGCGGATTATGATCTCACCTACATTGCATCTCAGGCAGAGGATCTTGGAGGCGTTGGGAAGGCTCTTTTGGCCGTATCGGCAACGCTACAGTTTGTTGCTCAGTGCTTTCTGAAACGTCCTCAGCTCGTATACGTGCACATTGGCAGCAATGCAAGCCTTTATCGTGAGTCCGCATTTGTCGTTTTGGCTCGTCTCTTCCGGCGGCCAGTAATATCGCACTTTCATGCCGGTGATGTTGATCTGTATATGGCCCGGCAGCCAAGAGTTGGCAAATGGTTTATCCGATCGGCAATTGCCCTCAGCAGCCGCATCATTGCAGTTTCCAATGAATCGGCCCGGCAACTCGCTGAACTAAATAAGGGTCTGCGGATCTCGGTCATCCCAAACGCTATAGATACGAGCACATTCCTGGCTGACCGTCGACCGGAAAAAACAGTTGACGGACCAGTCAAGCTGTTATTCGTCGGAGCAGTCGGAAAACTAAAAGGTGAGAAAGACCTTGTTCAGGCGTTAGCACTGATAAAGCAGACGGGCGTCGACGTCAGCGTTTCATTTCTGGGCGATCGGGCCGAGGGACTCGCCGAATACTGCCGCAAGCTCGGCGTGACTGATTCGATCGGTCATCTTGGGCCGGTGCCGATGTATAAGCGACTCGATTTTTATCGAGACGCCGATATGTTCGTCCTGCCGACCTATGCCGAGGCTATGCCGATCGCGGTTATCGAAGCTATGGCCGCCGGTCTGCCCGTGATCACAACAGCGGTCGGCGGGATTCCCGAGATAATCGATGATGGCGTGGAGGGGTTTCTCATCGAATGCGGTGACGTAAACGAGCTGGCCGAAAAGATAGTGCTTCTGTCACGGGATGAACAAAAGCGCCTCGAAATGGGTTCAAATGGCCGCTCGAGGATCCTCAGGCAAATGAATTTTGATCGTTATATCGAGGGTTTGCGGACCGAGTTGGAACAGACTATTAGTAACCCGAAAAAGAATATTCCGGTTTCACTACTCATTAAGCGTTCGATCAAATCTTTGGCGTCAATAGCCAAGGCTAGACTGGGGCATCCGCGCGTTTCGCCTGGCTCCGTAAATATTCTTGCCTATCATCGCGTCGTAGCCGATATTGGAAAAGCCGAACGGGACGCAATCTACGGGATCGTCGTTTCGACGGCCACTTTTCGGCGGCATTGCGAATTGTTACGCCGCAAATATGATGTCGTTTCGCTGGAAACCGCAATGCGCTTTGCGGACGATAGGCGAGAAACAAGCCGACCAATTGCGGTTATCACTTTTGATGACGGTTATGTTGATTTTTACGAAGAGGCTTTTCCCGTCCTAAAAGAACTGGGGCTACCGGCTACCGTCTTTCTGCCTACCGATTACATCGGCCAGCCGAAGCCGCTTGCACACGATCGGATCTACTGGCTACTCAAGCTGGCGCTGGAGCGGTCAGTATCAATGGCGGCCGCATTGAGAAAGGCTGGTGTGAGCGGGGAAATTGCAGGTGAATTTGCTGGAGCGGGCGATCTGTTAGGTCTGACCGATAAGCTGGTATATCTCTCAAATGAATTACGGGAAAGGGCTATTGTCGCAATGGAGCAGGAACTCGGCGATGAACTCGAGGAATATCCAAGCGAATACAGACTTCTGAACTGGGAGATGATTAGAGAAATGTCACGTAACGGGATCGATTTCGGTGGCCATACTGCAAATCACGTGATCCTTCCTCTGGAAGTCGAGTCCGTGATGAAAACGGAAATTGATCGATGCAAACAGACTCTTGAGAGCGAGCTAGGGGGAAAAGTTGCATCGTTTGCCTATCCAAATGGCGAGTATAACGGCCTCATTAAACAGTTAGCGGCAAACGCTGGTTTTAGTCTGGCCGTTACGACACAGACCGGGATAAATAGATCAGGTGCGGATCTGCTCGCATTGCGAAGAACGAGTCTTTGCGAAGAGTCAACACGCGGCATCGGCGGTCAGTATTCTCACGGCGTTGCCGAGCTTAGGCTAGGGACTTAATAATATGGAACAAGCGATAATTTTTTTTAGAACGCACTTTGGGCTTACAAGTTCAACTGATTCGAAACTGAAGGCCGGACCGGATGTCCTTGAGAGCGCGACGGACACACGTTCAAATTCAATCTCGTTTGGAAGAAGACGAGTAGTAGGCGGCTTGGTTGTTTTGGCCACAATGTTGTTCGCAGCCAATCTAGCGGTCCTGTTCGTGGACTACCTAACCGGGTATAGCTTGAAGATGGTCCAAAGACTCGCCAAGGTATTCAGCGTTGACTACGAACTAAACGCACCGGCCTTTTTCAGTACTTTGATCCTGCTTTTTTCATCCGTGCTTCTGGCGGTCATAACATACTTTAAGCAAAAACAGCGAGATCAATACGTCTGGCATTGGGCGGTTCTATCATTCGGCTTTCTCTTCATGGCTTATGACGAAATGGCCTCAGCGCATGAAAAGCTGGTCGAACCGATGCGGGCTATTCTCGGCGAAAATGATCTAGGCGCCTTTTATTTTGCGTGGGTTGTACCGGGCATTGTGTTGGTAACGATCATTGGATTCTTTTTTCTTAGATTTTGGTGGAAGCTTCCGCCGAAAACCCGCACGTGGTTTTTCATCGCTGCGACTCTTTACCTGGGAGGAGCTCTTGGAATGGAGCTCATTGACGGCAGCTATGCGGCGGCCAATGGTAAGGCGAATCTAACCTACAAGCTGCTTTCGACCTTTGAAGAGGGCCTAGAGGTGGCGGGCATCATCGTTTTCATCTATGGGTTGCTTGGATATATTGCGGAGAACACCAAGACATTGGTGTTTCGGCTTGGCGAAGGTGCGGAAAAGCTGAAACTTTAATACGACTCAGCTTTCTTTAATTATCTCGATAAAGACATGGAACAACAGCTATCACTAAATTTACTGAATAAGACTACTTACGAGCGGGACGACGTAATCAAATATTATCGCGAGGCCGGCGATCTTCTTGACGCGGAAAGGGTTCTTTTCGACAAGCTTTACCCCGTAATTAAGGACTCGAAAATCCTGGATATCGGGATCGGCGGCGGCCGAACAACGAAACATCTCTTAGAAATAAGCGATGACTACACCGGTGTCGATTATGTGGCGAAATTTGCCGAAGAAGCTGGCAAAAAGTACCCGGACGCAAAGATCTTGTGCCGGGACGTTACGAATCTCTATGATTTCGCCGACGAAACCTATGATTTTGTTCTGTTTTCGTTCAACGGCATCGATTCAATATCAAGCGAACAGCGACCGCTAGTGTTGAAGGAGGCCCATCGGGTTTTGAAAAAGGGAGGGATATTTATGTTCTCGTCCCACAATAGAGATTATCGATACTTCAATAAGTTTCCTTGGCAGCAAAAATTTCATTACAGCGCAAGGTATCTCATTTTCCTTCTACACTGCTTATACCATCTGCCGAATCATTACAGAATGAAGAAGCACGAAATTTATACCGATGATTACGCAATAGTCAATGATGGCGATCACCGGTATTCACTTCTAGTCTACTACATCAGTATAGACAAGCAGTTGGAACAGCTTGCTGATATAGGATTCTCCGGCGTAGAGACTTATGACTTAGCGGGGAACCTTGTCGAGGCAGACACTTCATCGCATTGGATCCATTATCTCTCAAAAAAAGTATAGCAACCGAGGGGTTTCGAAAAATCGCCCCTAGATGATCTAACCTTAATAATCCTGGAAATTAGCCCGTTTTCGCACTTTAGAAACCTATCGAAGATTCGTCTAGGTTTTTTCCGTCTTTGCGTGGGAATATGAGTGTAGCAATCATTACGGGGTGCTCGGGTTTGATCGGGAGCGAGGCGTCAAGGTTCTTCCATGCTCAGGGCTTTGATGTTGTCGGAATCGATAACAACATGCGTGAGTACTTTTTTGGCCATGACGGTTCAGTCACATGGAACACACGAGCATTGAAAGACTCGCTTCCTCGATTTGTACATTACTCATCAGACATCCGAGACCGCGGCGTGATGCGGAATATTTTCCGTAAATATGGCAAGAGCATCTCAGTTGTGATCCACGCAGCGGCCCAGCCTAGCCATGACTGGGCCGCCAAAGAGCCAATCACCGATTTTGAAGTAAACGCGATGGGCACGTTGATATTGCTCGAAGCGGTTAGAGAATATTGCCCGGACGCACCGTTCATATTCACGTCGACAAACAAGGTTTACGGCGACACGCCCAACTTACTCCCGCTGGTCGAAACTAAAACACGTTGGGAGATCGACGAGTCGCATCCATTTTTCGAGCACGGAATCGATGAATCGATGACGATCGATAACTCGAAGCACAGTGTTTTCGGAGCAAGTAAAGTGGCGGCAGATGTGATGACACAGGAGTACGGACGATACTTCGGGCTCAAGACCGGTGTTTTCCGTGGCGGATGCCTAACCGGGCCGGCACATTCGGGGGCTAAGCTTCACGGATTCCTTGCCTATCTTATTAAATGTGTAGTTACCGGCACGCCGTACACAATCTTCGGATACAAGGGCAAACAGGTTCGAGACAATATTCATTCGAACGATCTAGTAAGAGCTTTCTGGAGTTTTTATCAGGAACCAAGATCCGGCGCCGTGTATAACATGGGCGGCGGCCGCTATAGCAATTGCTCGGTCCTCGAAGCGATCAAGATCGCACAGGAAGCCGCCGGAGAAGAACTGGCGTACAGTCTTTCGAACGACGCACGAGAAGGCGACCATATCTGGTGGGTTAGCGACACCCGCCGATTCCAGAACGACTATCCTGAGTGGCAGCACGAATACGACCTGCCAACGATCATCGGCGAGATCGTCGATGCAACCAAAGAAAAACAACCGGCAGAACTCAAATACGAATTGCTGGCCGCCTGATGATAGACTTAGGGAAACAAAACATACTTGGCGTCGGCGTCAGTGCTGTCGATTACGAGACGGTGACTGAAAAGATCATCGGAGCCGCGATCGATGGACGACCGTTCGCCGTGAGTGCATTAGCCGTTCACGGCGTGATGACCGGTGCTCTGGATGCGGTGCACCGACACCGTCTGAATCGACTCGACCTGGTTGTGCCCGATGGACAGCCAATTCGCTGGGCGATGAAATGGCTTCATAACGTAGCTCTCTCCGATCGCGTCTATGGACCCGAGTTAACGCTCAGAGTTTGCGAACGGGCTGAGCGCGAAGGCCTCAGCGTCTACCTGTACGGCAGTCAGTCGGATGTGCTTGAAAAGCTCAAAGTTAATCTTCACACCAAATTTCCGGGGCTAAAGATAGCGGGGAGCCAAGCATCGCGTTTCCGGCAAGTTACAGCCGAGGAACAAGCCGAGATTGCCGCAGAAATCAAATCCAGCGGAGCTTCGATCGTCTTTGTCGGGTTGGGATGTCCCCGACAAGAAACGTGGGTTTTTGAGTATCGCGAACTGCTGTCGATGCCCTTGCTGGCGGTCGGTGCCGCCTTTGATTTCCACGCAGGGACGGTTTCGCAGGCGCCCTCGTGGGCCCAGCGCCACGGTTTCGAATGGCTTTATCGCTTCGTACAGGAACCTCGCCGTCTCTGGAAACGCTATACGGTACTTAATATTCAATACATTGTCCTTATCGCAATGCAATGGGCGAAACTTCGGACGATGGCAATTGACGATACAGTCCCACCAGCGGTCGAGATGCGATTTGGGTGAATTGCTACGACAAATTGGACTTGACGGAAATACCGTGTTTACTACAGATGTCCTTAAAGGAAATAGTGAGATGATCGACGGCCTCTCGGCCGAGTGGGCGGAGCTATGCGAAGAAGGGCCGTGCAACGAACCTTTTCTCCGTCCCGAATGGTTTTCAACATTCGTTAAGAATTTCGAGAACGAGATCGACATCATTACCGTCCGTCGTGATGGAAAACTGAGAGCGATCCTGCCGGTAATCAAAAAGCGGGGCCACCTCCACGGCATCCCGGTGCGCAAGCTACAGGCGGTTTACAATCTCAACACACAGCGTTTTGGCCTGATACATGGAGCTGACAAAGCCGAAAAAGCACCGATCACAAAGGTGATATGGGAAAGCTTGCGCGACCGTTCGCCGTGGGACGTATTTGAGGCCAGGCTCGTTAAACGAGATAGTTGGCTCGCCGAAGTGCTCATGCATGCGGCGAAGGAGAATCACAAGACCGGTATCTGGGAGATGGATAGTGCCCCTTACATCGCTCTCCCGGAGACAGGTCAGCGATCCCTCGAGCAGTTTTTTAGGGGTTCGAGAAAGCATCTACGGCAGGAACTTGACAGACGGCTACGTCGCCTAAAAGAGGTCGGTGCTGTCGAATTCGTAGTCACGTCGACCGCGACGCCGGAACAGATGACAACCTACTTCGAACTCGAATCGAAGGGTTGGAAAGGTCGTCGGGGCACCGCCGTTACGGATGACCCGGTCGTCGCCCGTGTGACCCAGGAATTTGCCAGTAAGATGGCTGACCGTCGGACGTTATTTGTTTACGAGTTGAAGCTCGACGGAAGAACTATCGCGATGAGCCTCAACATCAGAGACGAAGGTCGAACGACCCACTGGAAAACGTCCTACGACGAAGAATATGCACGATACTCGCCCGGCAATCTCCTTTTCCGTGAGCTGCTCAATGACTGTATACGCCACGGTTCGCCCGAGATCGATTTTTTGAGCCCTTCAACACCAAATAAAAGAGCGTGGGCCTCCGGCGAACGCGAACACGTCGGCTTCTATATTTTTCAGCGCTGTCTTTTCGGCTCCTTGCTTTCGAGATGGAAATTCTTTTTAGCCGCGGGCTTGCGTAATTTCAGACTTAAGATGCCGCAAACATTGGCGCCGACGCCTACTCATAAATAACTTCATGATCGTTGTCATCCAGGAAGGCCGAGGCACAGAAGCTCTTATGGCCGTAAAGACAGAATGGCAGGAGCTTTTTGCCGAAACTACGTGCTCCCCGTTTTTGGCGTGGGAATGGATGTCTCTCTGGTTCGAGAGCTTTGGAGCGAATAAGAAACCGATCATTTTTAAAGCCTATCGAGGTGGCGAGATGGTTGCCATCTTGCCGTTGTTTCTTGCAACGCGAAAGGTTATGGGAATAAAGATAAGGCAGCTTTCATTTATCGGCGACGGCGCGGGCGGGGCGGATCATCTGGACATCATTGCGAAGCCGGCGGACAAATCTGCTGCGCTAGGAGCTATCTTTGAACTGCTTCACCGCGAATTTGACTGTCAACGGATCCAACTCGAGAGTTTAACAGCAGGCTCGATCACACTTGCATTTCTAAAAGACATTCGAACTACTGGGAAAGTTAAATTTCCAGGTTTTTCGGAGTCCACAACCGCAGTGTGCCCACAAATTGACCTGTCTGAAGGCTGGGAATCCGTGCTCCTTCAGAGTAGGCGTTCGGATAATTTTAAGCGTCGCCTCAAGAAATTACAGAAGTCGCATGATTTTGAGTTTCGCTCGATAACTTCACCATCAAACATTGATGCAGCATTTGCGAGATTTCTCGACCTGCACGAACAACGGTGGAGCGCAGCCGGTGGTTCGGAGCTTACGGGCCATCCGCGGCTGATCGAATTCCAGCGGAGCATCGTCCAGAGTTTGTCTCAAGCCGGTTTGGTACGGTTTGAGGAGCTTTGGGTCGATGGCAAGTGCACAAGTTCAGTCTACGGGCTCGATAACGGAAGGACATTCTACTATTACAATTCGGGGTACGATCTTGCGTATTCGCACCTTAGCGTCGGCCTTGTCTTACTTGGCCTTTCGGTGAAAGGTGCGATCGAACGCGGCAATACTCTGTACGATTTTCTACGGGGTAATGAAGATTATAAATTTGATTGGGCGACTCGAACCGAACAACTGGTAGCCGTCAGTTTACACGACGGATCTCTCCCGGTACTCGGACACGAGTTAGTCCATCAGGGAGTCGCTGGCTTTCGGAGTGCCGCAAAGTCGCTACTGCCGGCCGGTCTCTCAGAAACTTTGGGAAGCTGGCGCCGTGCGGCTAGGCGGAATCACCAGATGTCAACGAGATAGCCATGGATCACAAGATTTCGATCGTCGTCATCGGACGCAATGAGGAGAAGGGCATCGGCTCGTGCTTTGAGGCGGCGATCGCTGCGGCAGGCCGGATCGGCGGTGCAGAGATGATCTATGTTGACTCGCACTCGACGGATAAGACCGTTTCGATCGCTGAGCGTTATGGGTTCACGGTGCTCCCACTTAGTCAGGCTCTCCGGTTATCGCCATCAGCCGCCCGCTTCTGGGGTTCGCAACAGGCGAACGGCGATCTTGTTCTATTTCTGGATGCCGACACGCTGATACATCCCGACTTTTTACCTAATGCGATTGAGTATTTCGACGCCGATTCGACGGTCGGCGGTGTTAACGGGTTTATCGATGACTTTAATGAGGCAGGCGAACAGGTCTTTGATCTGGACGACCGGTTCGAAAACGTCGCAAATGTAAAATGGCTGCGCGGACCGGCCTGTCTCTACCGCCGAGAAGCCCTTATTGAGGTCGGTTCATTTGATCCCGAACTCGCAACCGAAGAAGAGGCCGAACTCGGCCTGCGGCTCGTGCGGCATGACTGGAAACTAAAGCTGATCCCGCAAAAGATGGCCGTCCACACCCGCTGTCATCATGTCGAATCCTTGCGGAGCATTGCAAACACCTTTATCCGGGATATCCGTTCCGGGCGTTTAGGCGAGATCACTAGGACGGTCGTTTACGCTTTTCGCGCCGGGAACGGACCTGAGTTCTGTTGGTTACGGCTGAAGACGACCGCTCTATTTCTCGCGTGGCTGTTGCTCGGGTCGACATGCCTACTACTGCCCGAAGGCTTCAATTCTCAGATTCTACTGACCGTGGTTATCTCAACCGGGGTGTTGATGATTTTCGTTAAAAAACGAAATATTTACCACACACTGCTCTTTGTTCCGTCTAAGATTCTATGTTTGGTGGATCTGGTGGCGGGTATTCCAAGAATGATACTAGACGGCGGAAATCTACCGACAACGAAGGATCACTCGGTCGAAACGCATAGTTGAATAACGGCGACTGAGGGCACATCATTTTGTGTGCCAGTGGTGTGCCAAATGCATTAACCGTATCTACTTATTACGAATTCAACCAAACTCAATCAATTTCCAAATCTAAGTCAATAAAAGAGGATAGTATTAAGTCAAACTCGGCTAAAATACCAGCTAAGATTTGTAATCATCAGGTCGTAAGTTCGAGTCTTATCACCGGCTCCATTTATCTTTAATGAATAAAATGGGTTACGAAAAAAGGAGGCTGTCTGAAAAGGCGGCCCCTTTTTTTGGCGCAAAATGGGGTTGATGGGTTTAAAATGTAAGGATGAAGGAGAAAAAGGTCGTGTTTAAGAGGTACGTGCAGGATCAGCCGATGTTGCTGCCGCCGAGTTATGAGGA
>JANPDK010000160.1:0-4680 GCA_031431415.1 Acidobacteriota bacterium
CGCATAAACGAGCCATTTACCGTCGGGCGAAATAGCAGTTGTGACCACCTTGCCCGAGTTGGTCAGGCGAGTGAACTTCGCCGACTCAGAGGAAATATTCGCATTTTTGCTGCCAGCATACTTGTAGTATCCAAAACCGGCTCCGGCGACGAGCAATACCGCGAACGTCAGAATCAGTGCAGTCCAATACTTGTGTTGTTCGACCTGCGAAACGAGATACTCCGCGCTCGAACGCTGCTGAGGAGCGAGGCTAGTTTCCGTTGAGATCACACCAGGAAGCATCGCCGTTGCGTTTTCGCTCATTTGGCCGGTGCTTACATTTGATGAGCCGGTAGAGTACGGCATGTGAGAACGTTCGAGCTCCTCGGAAAATTCGAGCTCTCGTTTTAGATTCTTTACGTCGAGCAGCAGGTCCTTGACCGTCTGATATCTCTCATCCGTTTGCTTTTGCAGCGACTTCCTGACTATTCGCCTCAGTTCTGGCGGCGTTGCGTCATCGAGCGGCGGCGGTTCTTTTGTCAGGATCGCCGCTATCGAGTCGTTCGCCGTTTCACCGGCAAATGGCGTCGCACGAGCAAGCATTTCATACATCACAATGCCCAGACTCCAGAGGTCGCATCGGGCGTCCGTTTCCTTGCCTCTCGCCTGCTCGGGCGACATATAGAGGACGGTTCCCATCACAACACCCGGCCGCGTGTTGACCTGGGCACGCGTTGCGTCCTCAGATTCTATGGAACCTGTCTGTGTGGCGGTCAGTTTAGCCAGTCCGAAATCGAGAACCTTAACGATCCCGTCATCACGGAGCATGACGTTTTCGGGCTTGATGTCGCGGTGGACGATACCCGCGTTATGAGCGGCGTTGAGTGCGGCAGCCACCTGCATTGCGACATCGAGAACCTCACGCAAGGTCATCGGCTCTCCACGCAAACGGTCGCGAAGCGTCTCGCCCTTGATCAGCTCGGTCGCGATATAACGCCTGTGTCCGAATTCGCCGATCTCATAAACGGTCAAGATATTTGGGTGATTGAGCGCCGACGCTGCCTTTGCTTCTTGCACGAACCGCTTGACGCGATCCTCGTCGCCAGCAACCTCATCCAGTAATACCTTTAATGCAACCTGACGCTCCAGTTTTGTGTCCTGCGCAAGATACACCTCGCCCATCCCGCCGGCTCCAATGGCGGAGATTATTTTGTAGTGTGAAAGTCGCTCGCCGTCATCAAACATATTAATTTGGGATTCCGGGAATTATAACACTTGTTTGCAAAAGGACCGGAAACACGCAGGTTGATCACTACTTGCGGGCGCGGGTTCGAGCCGCGGTCGGCTCCGGCATTTCTTGTCAGAACCGGGCGCAATAGCGACGGATTCTTCGGTCGGAAAACAAAAAAAGAGAGGTAAGCACTACACTCCCTCTCTTTTGGTATTTTTAGGGAACAGTCGCGACCGCTCCCGGTTCTGACCGTTAACCCTTTCTTAATTCGGTAAGAACCTGCTTTGCGACGGCCTTTAGAGTGTCGAAAACACCCGTGCCATTTGTCGCGACGGCCTCGAAGACCGGCTCGCCTTTTCGTGCGAGCTCGTTCGAAAGCTCTTCGATCGGCGTCACATTGGGAAGATCGCGTTTGTTTAGTTGTAAAACATAAGGGAGATTTTTGAGATCGTAGCCCTGCGACCCCAGGTTTTCCTCGAGGTTGTAGAGCGATTCTATATTAGCGTCCATACGCTCGTCCTGGCTGTCGGCGACGAAGACGACGCCATCGACGCCCTTGAGGATCAATTTACGGGACGCATCGTAATATACCTGTCCCGGAACCGTGTACAGGTGAAAGCGCGTCTTAAATCCGCGCACCGTACCCAATTCAAGCGGCATGAAATCAAAAAACAGCGTTCGATCTGTTTCCGTTGCCAGCGAGATCAGCTTGCCCTTCGCCTGCGGAGCGGTCGAATCGTAGATGTACTGCAGATTCGTCGTCTTACCACAAAGGCCAGGGCCGTAATATACGATCTTGCAATTAATCTCTCGTGATGCGTAATTAATAAAAGTCATATGAAGAGTGAACGGGAAACGGTAAACAGTAACAAGGAAAAGACTTCTTACCGGTCCGGTTTCTTAGATTTCAAGTGTTTTGATAAGCCAATCAACATTCTTCCGATCGAATCGGTTTCGGCCTTCAGCTCGGCGTATTCTTGTTGCGGTAAAAAGCCCAGCTTTGAGCTGATCAGCAACTCAGTTTCTACTTCGCTGCAGGACCCTTGTGCGATTGCCAGGAACTGCAAGAATTCCTTGTCAGATTGCCGTGCCGCACCTTCCGCGAGATTTGCGGGAATCGAGACAGACGCTCTTCGAATTTGAGAAGTAAGGCCAAATCTCTCGTCGGATGGGAAGTCTTTAGTTCGTTTATAAATCGAAACAACAAATTCAACCGCCTTTTTCCAAACTTCGAGATTTTCGTGAGGCCTCATACCTGTCACCCGTCACCTGTAACTTGTCACTAGCTGAATAGGCTATCTATATCATCATCCGTTATCTCAGAGAAGAACGAATTTTGATTGACGCGGAAATTTGCCGAGTCTTCGGTTGCTTCGTCGAGAATTCGTGCGACGTCAAAGCTGCCGCGTTTTGTGCGTATCTTGACCAGGCTGAGCGTTGAGCGTTCGTCAAAGACGACGACCAGCAACGAACGGCCGATTATCGAAATGAAAATGCTTTCGCGTTCCCCTTCGTGAAATACCGATGGGAATGTATCCTCACCGATCAGCTTGGCCATCGAGCTGGTGGCAGCGACATTACCGGCGGCAAGCGAAGCAAAGCTCGTCGTATCCATATCGCCGATCTCGCCGTGAAAAGCAATAGGCTGGCCGTCACGGTCGATCAAAAATACAACCCGGGCTGCACACTCGACCCGGAGCCGCTCCAAAACGGTCTTCAGGCCGTGAAACTGATGTTCCTGCAATATAAACGGCGTATCTGGCATTGTGTGTGTTCGGGCTTGAACCCCGACGAGGTAAGTTTAACGCTGGTAGATTGTTATTGGCAACGCGGCCGAAGTGCCCAAGTGGCCGCAAAAACTAATTTAACACGGCAAGGCACTGGGCGGCAAGCTTTTTTTGATCGCACGGCAAATTAGCCGGGCGAGAGCGAACGACATAAAAAAGAGCCTCCATCCCTTTGGATGGAGGCTCCGAGTGTTGATAAATAGTTCTACCTAAGCTTTGGAAGCGTCGTAGAGATATCGTTTCCAAATCCATCTGCCAAGCTTGGCGTACCCCGGAAAGCGATCGAGCCGTCTCCGTTTGCAAACGTAATCTCGACTAGTCTGGTACGACCAACACGAGCCATCAACGACTGAGTAGTGTCGATGAGCACCGTTATCTCACCCGGCCTGGTGTCATTGACCGTGAGGACAGAGCCCTCAGGCAATGACTCTCCGAGCGAAACGGCCGGTGTGCCAAGTCTCGCGTCATACACGACCGTGAAACTCACTCCCGCAGCATTTGCGTTGATCTCGACCGGGAAGGTCAAGCCTGCCGTGCCACGCTCCGCATTGCCTATGCGGATCAAGTCAGTCGCTCCAAACGTCTTGCCGAATAAGCTGCCGCCGATGGCTGCCGCGAGGTCACCGGAAGGCCGTATTACGATGCCGCCCGTAACCACCAGCGGATCGAGGCCAGCAGCAAAACGGCGTCCCTGAATGACATCACCCGCGTTGATTAGGCCGTCACCGTTAGTGGCAAGCGGAGCACAATCGGCCCGCTGGCCCTCGTTAGTTGCCGCTTGAGGCGTATCGAGTCCGGTAGAGAAACGCCTTATCTGGACCACATCAGTCGAATTCACAACACCGTCACCGAACGGCCTGGGAGCAAGATCACCCTCCCAGCCTGGGCCAGCCGGTGTAGCGGTTGGCGTCGCCGTCGGAGTGTTGGTCGGCGTTGCGGTCGGGGTATTCGTTGGCGTTGCCGTCGGAGTATTTGTTGGCGTCGCCGTTGGCGTATTGGTCGGGGTCGCCGTTGGTGTGTTTGTCGGGGTAGGTGTCGCTCCGCCGCTCGGGGCCTGAACGGCCATCGTGATCGGGGCACCCGACTTATAAAATCCTACCGTTGCCTGCACCGTCTGTGGTGGGCTGTTCGAATCGAAACGGAAATTATAAAGCGTTCCCCATCGGATAGCATTTGCATTCTGATTCTGTGCAAACGTTTCCGAGCTCCACGTCATTGCACCGCCGGCCTGCGACTGATTCCAGTCAACCCCGCTAAATCCCGCACTGCCAAGAGTTCCGTCATTGGCCGTCCCCGGATGCTGCGGCGGGGCATGAAATCCGACGTTGCTGATCGATGCACTCCCAACCGGAACTGAGAACGATTGGATACCACGTTCCAGATTCTGATTGTAAATGGCGTATTCGTAATGCCAGACGCCGGGCGAAGGATTGGTGACCTTGTAACCGAGGGTTCCGACACCATCAGCTAATGCATCCGGTTGGATCGTCAGTTGAGTTGAACCGGTCCATGCCTGAATAGCGGCTTTCTGCCTTTGAGTCGAACCAACAGGGGCAAAGGTAAAGCTCGTCGTGCCGGTAACGTTGTACCGACGATACGAGACATTGTTGTTCATATTGCACTGGCCTGGATTCGCCTGGCACCAAACGTATTCGTGCGGCGTCACGTACTGGCCCTCGGCGT
>JANPDK010000161.1:0-23056 GCA_031431415.1 Acidobacteriota bacterium
GGGCATTCCTGGCGCGAGCGGATGCCCTTACTTCGTGCGGGCTTCTGCAACAGGAGGCCACAACAGTTACAATTTAGTCGTGGACGAACGCGTTATCATTGTTGTGCCTGAGCGAGCCTATAAATTCCGGCTCGAGGACTATTTGCTCGATCATTTTCCGAATCTGAGCAAAATGTACCTGAGCGACGCCGTAAAGACGGGGCGTTGTGAGGTGAATGGACGCCACGAGAACATCGGCCACCGCCTCAAACCGAATGATCTGATCGAGATCGTCCTCGACCCGGATCGCGAGACCGCGATGCGGCCGGAGAATATCGAACTCGACATCGTGCATGAGGACGACGACATTATTGTCGTAAATAAACCGGCAGGGATGCTCGTCCATCCGTCGCATCGGGAGAATAGCGGTACGCTTTTGAATGCACTCTCGTATTACCTCAACCAGTCAGAACCACCTGCGGTAGCGGGTGGTTCGAGGCTAGCCGTAGGTAGTATTGATAGCAACGTTCAACCGCCCGCTACCGTAGGCGGTTCTGACTTGATCCGCCCCGGCTTGATACACAGACTCGACAAACAAACTTCGGGCCTGGTCGTTGTTGCAAAGAACGCACGGGCGCACCGCATTTTGTGTAATCATTTCATGAAAAAGCGTGTGGAGAAACGCTATCTCGCTCTCGTCGATGGCATTGTCGAGCGTGACGAAGGGACGATCGAGGCGCCGATCGGGCGGTTTGCTGATCTGAAACTATGGAGTGTAAAGGAAGATGGAAAGCACTCAGAATCGCGATTCTGGGTGCGAGAGCGGTACGCGGACTCTACGTTCCTCGAACTCGAACCCGTAACCGGTCGCACCAATCAGCTCCGAATCCATTGCGAACTCATCGGGCATCCGATCGTCGGCGACGTTCAACGTAAGGGCAGCGTATTTGAGCGGCTATGTTTACATGCTCATAAAATTGGGTTTCCGCACCCTACCACGAGTGAGAAAGTTGTTTTCGAGGCGGAAATGCCGTTAGAATTTGGTAGAGGAACAGCGAATGAAATAGCTGCGAGCCGTTAGCCAAATGTTATGAAACTCACCGAGATCAATATTTATCCGATCAAGTCTTTGAAAGGGATCAGCGTCGAATCTGCGACCGTTGAGCCTCGCGGCTTGAGGAATGACCGACGTTGGATGTTGATCGATGGGGATGGGACGTTTATGACGCAGCGGGAATTTCCGCAGATGGCGACGATGTTGGTTGAGTTGGAAGATGAAATGTTGGTCGTGACGGCGGATGGATTTGGGCGGCTCGAAACTTCGTTGACACCGGAGACCGGTGATCGGCGCCAACTAAGTGTTTGGGGAAATGCTTGCGAGGGCGAGGCTTACGAAGCTGTTATAAATGAATGGTTTAGCGACGCGGTTGGCGAGACGTGCGAACTGGTTTATATGTCGGACGACGCTCGTCGCGATATCAACGAGCGGTTTAATAAAGGCGATGAGATCGTTAGTTTTGCCGACGGTTACCCTTTGCTCGTTATCGGCGAGGCGTCGCTGGCTGACCTTAACACTCGCATTCTTACAAGCGAGAGATCAGCAGGCAGACTGGCTGAGTTCCGGCCGCTGCCGATGAATCGGTTTCGACCGAATATTGTTGTCGACGGGAGCGAACCGTTTGCTGAGGATCATTGGAAACGGATACGAGTGGGTGATGCGATCTTTCGTGCGACCAAGCCGTGTGCCCGCTGTGTGACAACCACAGTCGATCAGACACGCGGAGAATTTGATGGCAAAGAGCCGCTCAAGACGCTCGCGTCGTATCGCATGGCACAGCACGCGATACCAGACACCTTTGAAAGCCTCGGAATGACTGCGACCGCAGTGCTGTTTGGGCAGAACCTGGTCGGCGAGAGCGTCGGAGCGACGATCAATGTTGGCGACGAAGTTTCGGTTATGGAGTAAGCTCGCTACCGGTCAGCAGGCGGTAAGCCTCAAGATAACGGGCTGACGTTGCCTCGGCGATCTCGTCCGGCAGCGGCGGTGCGGGCGGCGTTTTATCCCAGTCGAGAGTTTCGAGATATTCGCGGACAAATTGTTTGTCAAATGACGGCTGGGCGTGGCCGGGTTCGTAGGTGTTTGCATCCCAGAATCTCGATGAGTCCGGCGTCAGAACTTCATCGATCAGAAGGATATTATCGTCAGAATCAAGGCCGAATTCAAATTTGGTGTCCGCGATGATGATGCCTTTTGTTAGGGCGTACTTAGCGGCGGTTTTGTAGAGCTTTAGCGATGTAGATTTGAGCAAGGCTGCGGTTTCGGCTCCGACGATGTTTTTGAACTCAAGCCCTGTGATGTTCTCGTCGTGCCCGGTCGCGGCCTTGGTCGCTGGCGTGAATATCGGATCGAGCAGGCGGTCGCATTGCTGTAGTCCCTTTGGCAGATCGTGGCCGCTGGTTTTGCCGGTGTCCTTGTAATCTTTCCATCCAGAACCTTCGAGATAGCCTCGGACGACACATTCAACCGGGAAAACTTCTGTTCTACGAGCGAGGGTAGATCGTCCGCGAAGCGACTCGACGCTGCGGATCGGCTCGGGCATCCTGTCTATATCCGTCGTGATGACGTGATTCTCGACGATCTCACCGAGCATATCGAACCAAAAACTCGAGATCTGGGTCAACACCTCGCCCTTATGCGGAATAAGGGTCGGCAGAACACAATCAAAGGCCGAAATGCGGTCGGTCGCAACCAGCAGCAGACGCTTTTCGTCCACCTCGTAAACGTCGCGCACCTTGCCGCGATGGATAAGGGAAAGGTCGGGAATATTGGATTCGAAAACCGTGGTTGCCGCGATCATAGATTGTTCCTACTAATAATTTTATTACTATCCGGCGGGCGCAGGCAAAAAGCCGGATAATTTCTAAGATTTCTGGAATACGCAGCGTGTTAAACTTTTATTAACGCGGTTGAAGATTGTAGGTGACAAGTGAAGAGAAAAGATGCATAATTGAGCGAGTGGTGATCTGATCCATTTCAGAGCCGCCCGTGCCTTGCCTACACGCCTGCTTCGATCACCGTAAATCACGGGTAGTTTTACTCTTACATGAGAAGTATATATTCGCAATTTTGCCGCTTTTTATACCTGGCCCTCTGGCTGTGTATGTTAGGCGTGGCTGTCGCCGCTCAATCGGCCGGCACTCCGCCCGAAGAAGGCAGCAGTCTTGGCTTTTATTTTGTTTGCCTGACAGTGATCGCCAGTCTCGGTGCGGGACTATACGTTTTTCGCAAGAATCAGGGGCAGAAGGTAGAAGTGCCGCAATCGGAGTACAACTACCAGATGTCCTACAACACCAACGACAGCTACGATATGGACGGCACCGATGCCGAAAAAGATATTGAATGGTTGCGAAAGGCAAAACAAGTTTCTAAGAAACACGAGGTCCCCCGCCGTCGAAAACCTCCCGAAACGTATGTCGGTAGCGCAGAGCCCGATGAAATTAACCTCGATGCCCGAGCGTTTCAGGAAAAAATGCGTAAGTTGCAATACGCGCAGCTGCCGATAAATTCATTCAGCCAACTTGCGCAAGCGAAACGATATAATCCGTTGGCCGTTTCCGACGATCCTTCGCTTTTGACGGCCATCGAGCAGGTAAACGAAGAGTACGAAGAGGACGAGTCGGTACGCGATCTGGCCCTGCGTATATTGACTGCTTTCAGGTTTCGCAACTCGGTCGAGGCGATAGCCCAAATGGCCTTGTACGATCTCTCGTCGAATCTTCGCTCAAGAGCGGTAACGACCCTTGCCGATTTTGATCACGAATCAGTTTTTGAAACGATCTTGCTGGCATGTGCCGACCCGACCCGCGAAGTTCGCGCGGCCGCGGCGCGAGGCCTTTTCAGGCTGGGTTTTGATCGTGCTCACGCGTGGAAACGCATCATTGAGGCAAACGACGACTTTAGAATGAGCCACGCGGCGCGTGCTGCGGTCGAGTCCGGCATTGTGGCTAAATCTTTCGACCGATTGGTTCACGAGGATCTCAAGATCGCGTACGAGGCATTTGCACTCGTGTCGCTACTGATCAAAGCGGGTGAAACCGATGCTGTTTTTGAAGCTTTGCTTGATCACAAGGACGAACGGATCAAGTACGCCTTGCTGCACGTACTGAAAGTTCATAAAGACGAGCGTACGCTCAATAAACTCAACGAGCTACGCGTAGGCAGGTCGTGGCCGACGGATGTGTCGGATCGAATTCGCGACACTGTGAAAAGTGTTGAACAGGTAGCCGTCTGGTCGGGTGGCGAGATCTAATTTTGGTCAAGTGGGTATTTTAGCGATGAGTTTCGGAGACAGTAATATTGTTTCGCAGGTCGCCGTTGGCTCCGAGGCTCCTGACTTTACGCTGCGATCTGATCGCGACGAAGAATGGCGGCTCTCCGACCATCGTGACGGTGTAACGGTTCTGCTGTTTTATCCGCAAAACGAAACTCTTGTCTGTACAAAGCAGATGTGCAGCCTTCGTGATAATTGGCAAAGCTATTTGGCGACAAAAGCCACGATCGTTGGCATCTCGCCCGGGACGCCCGATGAACATCGCGAATTTTCGCAGCAGCGGCGGTTGCCGATACCACTCCTCGCCGATCCCGATCGCGAGATCACTAGCGTCTATGGACGTCACTGGTTATTCCCGATCAGTTTTACACGCGCAGTCGTTGTCATCGACGCCAAGGGCTTGATCCGCAATCGCGACATTATGTTGCGGGCGCTTCGCCCGTCCAACGACCAGCTCATCACCGACATCTATGCCGCCCGCGGTGACGCGTTTAGTGAAAAATACTCTCAGCTAAGACAACGCAAGATCCCGTCCAAGGCTTGAATGTTCGTCTTTTCCTGTTGCTTTTCCGCCACAAAGACATTAATATTCCGTCGCTCAGTAATTAATCTTGACAGCGATCGAGCGCCTGAAATAGTTCAGGCCGACGATCTCTTTTTTGGAGGGACGATGAATAGCAAAAAACTATTATTAACAGTGGTGATAGTGTTGATCTCGGGCGGTTTTTTCGACGTCATCAGCCAAACGCGGATACGATTTGCGAGAGGGCGAACCTCGGCGTCGGTTTCCGGAACGCTGGGCGGCGGGGCGAGCCGTTCGTACGTGCTCGGAGCCCGTAGAGGTCAGGTTTTTTCAGGTAATATTAGTTCGAAAAACGGATGCGTCAAATTCACCGAGGGGGCGACAAGCTCTAGCTTTATCACGGAACCGGGAGACAATTATGTCCGGATCACCAATTATTGCCGCACGCAGACCAGCTTTATAATGACGGTGTCGATAAACTTCGGTAGTGATTAGGGCTACAAAACGGCTCTCTTTCAACGCTCGCAGACTCGCATTGAGATCTCCGCGTATTTTGAGAAAATTGTATCTTTAGATTAAGATTAAAGAATGCAATTCCGTCTCATTAGTGAAAATACGCCAAAGGGTGACCAGCCAGCGGCCATAAAACAGATCGTTGATGGCCTCAACGATGGCGTAAAAGATCAGGTTTTGCTTGGCATTACCGGCAGTGGTAAGACGTTTACGATCGCAAATGTGATCGCGCAGACGCAGCGGCCGGCGCTAGTGCTCGCTCACAATAAAACGCTTGCCGCGCAGCTTTATCAGGAGTTTAAGACTTTTTTCCCCGAGAACGCGGTCGAGTATTTTGTTTCCTACTACGATTATTACCAGCCTGAGGCGTACGTTCCTGCGGCCGATCTGTATATAGAAAAAGAAGCGACGGTCAATGAAGAGATCGATCGTCTGCGGTTGTCTGCGACGCGTGCTCTGTTTGAGCGGCCGGATGTGATCGTGGTCGCATCGGTTTCTTGTATTTATGGACTCGGCGATCCGGACGCGTATTTTGGGATGCTTGTTTTTATCGAGCCGGGGATGAAAATCAAGCGCGAGGATTTTCTTAAGCGTCTTGTCGAGCTTCAATACGAGCGGGTGAATGTCGATTTTGAACGCGGTAGCTTTCGTGTTCGGGGTGATGTGGTCGAGCTTTTTCCGAGCTATCAGGAACAGGCGTACAGAATCGAATTCTGGGGCGACGAGATCGATTCGATATCGACGATCGACCCGTTGCTGGGCGAGGTTCTGGCAAAGCACGAGACCCGCATTCCGATCTATCCAAAGACGCACTATGTGATGTCGAGGCCGGTGATAAAACGCGCCGTTCAGACGATCCGTGCTGAGCTCGATATCCACGAGAAATTCCTGGTCGAGGAAGGCAAGGTCGTCGAGGCACAGCGATTACATCAGCGGACTATGTACGATCTCGAGATGATCAAGGAGATGGGTTTTTGTCGCGGGATCGAGAATTATTCTCGCCACCTGACCGGCAAATTACCTGGCGAACCGCCGCCGACGCTGCTCGATTATCTGCCATCGAACTGCCTCATGGTCATCGACGAATCGCACCAGACCGTGCCGCAGTTGGGTGCGATGTTTAAGGGCGACCAGTCGCGAAAGGGAACGCTGGTCGAGTACGGTTTTCGTCTGCCGAGCGCGAAAGACAATAGGCCGCTCAACTTTCAGGAGTTTGAAGCCCGAGTTGACCAGACTATCTACGTTTCGGCGACGCCTGGTAATTACGAACTCGAAAAGACCGGGGGCGAGGTGATCGAACAGATCATCAGGCCGACGGGTTTGCTCGATCCGGTTGTCGAAGTGCGGCCGGTGAAAGGCCAGATCGACGACCTGCTCGAAGAATGCCGTCAGCGCGCCGAGCGTAACGAACGCGTTCTCGTGACCACGCTTACAAAACGCATGGCCGAAAACTTAAGCGAGTATTTTGCCGAGGTCGGCGTAAAGGTCAGCTACCTGCACAGCGATATTCACACGCTCGAACGCATCAAGATTTTACGCGATCTGCGGCGTGGTGAATTTGATGTGTTGGTCGGAATTAACCTTCTGAGAGAAGGCCTTGATCTGCCGGAGGTTTCGTTGGTTGCGATTCTCGATGCCGATAAGGAAGGTTTCCTGCGCAGCGAGCGGTCGCTTATTCAGACCATGGGCCGCGCGGCACGTAATTCCGACGGTAAGGCGATCCTTTACGCCGACAAGATCACTAGATCGATGGAAAACGCGATCAGCGAGACTCAGCGACGCCGGGTGATCCAGGAAGAATACAACACCGAACACGGCATTACCCCAACGACCATCATCAAATCGATCGACGCTCTCCTAGTAACCGCATACGAGGCCGATTACTTCAAGGTGCCCCTCGATCTCGACAAATTTGAGGAATATTCACCAAAACAACTCAAAGAAACCCTCGCCCAACTAGAGGCTGATATGCGACACGCTGCCAAGGAAATGAAATTCGAACAGGCGGCGGAGATTCGGGACCGGTTGAAATACCTTCGCGAGCGTGAACTCCAATATATTTAGATCGCGGATCCAGCGGATTGGGCGGATCAAGACGGATAAGATAAAATTACACTTTCCGTAATTGAGACGATGCAGGTAAAGACCCAACTCGAAGATCTACAAAACTATCTCACTGACGCCAGTAATATGCAGGGCGGCAATGCGGAGCGCTTGTTTATTCCTGAGACGGCGGGCGAGGTCGCAGATATTCTGCGCGAGGCGAATGAGCAAGGAATTGCGGTGACGGTTTCGGGTGCTCGAACGGGAACGGTCGGCGGGGCGATACCATTTGGCGGTTATGTTGTTTCGTTGGAGCGTTTGAATAAGATCGTTGAGATCGACAAAGAACGGAAGATCGCGGTCGTTCAACCCGGCGTGATACTTGGTGATCTTCAAAAGGCGGTCGAGGCGGAAGGATTGTTTTATCCGCCGGATCCGACTGAATGGAGCTGTCAGGTCGGCGGAACAGTTGCGACGAATGCTTCGGGAGCGAGGAGTTTTAAATACGGAGCGACACGGGAATTTGTTGAGCGGCTGAATGTTGTTTTGGCGTCGGGCGAAGAGATCGTGATCAGGCGTGGGCAGTTTGTCGCGGATGAAACGGGTGCGGTCTCTGTCGGCCCGATCGAATTCAAAACGCCGACCTACGAGCGGCCAGATGTTCGCAAGAACGTCAGCGGGTACTTTAACGCCGAGCCGCTCGATGCGATTGATCTGTTTATCGGTAGCGAAGGCACGCTCGGTGTTATTACTGAGATCGAACTTCGACTGATCGACAAGCCGAAGGAGTTTTTTAGCGGGATCGTGTTCTTCTCGGCGGAGAAGGATCTGTTGGCTTTTGTGGACGAGGTCAAGTCGCATTCTTTTGCGGCGCCGAAGAACCCAGTCGCTACCGCTCCCGGTTCTGACATGATCGACGCTACATTGCTTGAGTATTTTGACGATCAGGCTTTGAAATTTATCTCTGAGAAGTTTCCGGAAACGCCGAGGGCCGCCGGAGCGATCTTTTTTGAGCAGGAAATGGGCGGCGAGAATGAAGACTTGCTGGTGGCGTGGAACGAGCTTTTGGAAAAGCATAACGCCGATATTGATCGATCGTGGTTTGCGACCAATGATCAGGACCGTGAGAAGATGCGTGCATTTCGCCATTCATTGCCGGTTTCAGTGAATGAGCGGGTCGTCAAGAATAAGCAGAAAAAGATCGGAACCGATATGGCGGTGCCGGATGAGAATTTTCCGGGGTTCCTGAGATACTACAAAGAAACGCTCGACGCGAGCGGGCTCGAATACGTCATTTTCGGCCACATCGGCGACTGCCATTTGCACGCCAATACGCTACCCAAAACTAATGACGAGGCAGAAACCGCACGCCACATTTATGGCCGCTGCGTCGCTCAGGCGATAATGCTCGGCGGAACGGTTTCGGCGGAGCATGGCATCGGCAAATTAAAACGCAAATATTTGTCCGCGATGATGGGCGAGCGGTATTTGAACGAAATGGCCGAGATCAAACGTGCGTTTGACCCGAAAGGCATTCTCGGTCGCGGGAATATGTTTGATGAGGACTATCTAAACTAAAAACACTCAACTAACAACCATTTCTCAGGGAATAGTTCTTAGTTGATAGTTAGTAGTTTGCAGTTCGAAGAATATGATCAAAGCAATACTTTTTGATTTTAATGGAGTCATTATTGATGACGAGCCGATACAGATGCGCGTTTATCAGGAGTTGCTCTCGGTTGAGGGCATTGAATTGACTGAAGACGATTACGCAGCGTCGCACGGTATGAATGACAGGATCTTTGTTGCGGCGGCTTATGAGCGGCGTGGCAAAAAGGCCGACGCGGTGAAGTCCCACGAGATCATCGAAGCAAAATTTGCCAAATGGCGTGAGATAGTCGGCGACGATCTGCCCCTTTTTCCGGGTATCGGCGATTTTGTCGAAAAAATGGCGCACGAATTTGCGCTTGGTGTCGTCAGCATGGAAAGCGGCGAGCAGATCGAGTACGTACTCGACAAGGCCGGGCTGCGGAAGCATTTTTCAGTGATCGTGAGTGCTTCGGATGTCTCCTCATGTAAGCCCGATCCGGAATGCTATCGAGCAGGATTTAACAAGATCGATCTTTTCCGAATAGGCAAGAGCCACTTGCCGATGACACACAGAGAATGCCTCGTGATCGAGGACACCGTGCCGGGAATAAAAGCAGCAAGAAACGCTGATCTTCCGGCGCTCGGTGTGACAAACACTGTTTCGGCTGAAGTTCTAAGGGCGGCTGGGGCCGGAGCGATCGCCAAAGATTTACGCGATTGGATGCCGGATTCGATCAGAAGAGTCTTTTAGAATCCGGTGGAAAAGTGAAAAGGTGAAAAAGGGAAAGAGTTGCGAATTTTCCCGGCTAGTGCTTTTCACATTTCCACTATTCACCTTTTTCACTTTTTTTATGCCTGATTATTTTATTTCACGAGAACGAGCCGAGAATGACCTTCTCGATTGTGCGGCATTTCTTGCCGAACGCGTTAAGAGTGCCGATGGCCATGCTGAGGCGATGAGTGAGATCGTGCCGCGGTATTTGGCCAATGGTGACGTCGATCTGGCGGCTGAACTCGCTAATGCGATCAACGATCCGTTTTCGCGCGATCGTTTACTGATACAGGTTGCACAGAAATGTGCCGAGATGGATGATGACGAGTATGCAATGCAGCTTGCCGATTCGGTAGAGGACCACGGGCTTCGCTCGCAGGGTCTCGAACGCCTCGCCCTCGTCAAAGCCGCTAAAAGCCAGCCGGAAAAGGCCGCGGAAATCGCTGAGACGATGGAGCACCCGGATTTTGTGTTCGCCGGGATTGCGGTCAATCATGCTCTTACGGGGAATGATGAGGCGGCGGAGAAAGTGCTTGCCGAGATCGACTTTCCGACGGCGAGAGCCAATGCGTTGCAGCAGATCGCGGCCGCGCACCTGCGTGATGGCAAGACCGAAAAGGCAATCGTATCGCTCGATGCGGCATTCGTCGCGGCGGGCGAGATCGAGCATGACGAAGAGCGTTTGCGTGCCCTTTGCGACATTGGAAATCTCTATAACGACGCAGGCCGCAAGGACAAGGCGATAGAGACATTTGACCGTGCAAAGGCCGATGCGGAGTTGCTCGACAACGTGCATCGCGATTATTTTCTTGTCAATTGCGCCCTCGGATTCCTATTCGCCGGGAGCGAAGAACTCTCCGATCGAACACTCGATCTGGTGCGTGACAAAACTCAGATGGCGTCTGCTCTGCTCGGTATTGCCCGCGATCAGTGGCGAAAAGACAAACACGAAGATGCTCTCGATTCGCTCGACGAGGCGTATGAGATTCTTCGCTCGCAACGCGATATCGAAACCCGCGACAGCCGGGCAAAGAACGGAGCGATCTCGTCCGTGGCCGTTCAATATGCAGGGTTTGGCAAATTTGACAGGGCTGTCGAGATAGCTCAGGAAAATTCCGATCCTGCCGAACAATACGGAGCGCTAACGCAGATCGCCAAGATCCAGGCCTCGCTTGGCGAGAACGAACTGGCCCGCCAGACGGTCAACACGATCGACGAAGATTCAGTTCGACTCTTTGCCCTGATCGCGATATCTGACGCAAGAGCAAACCGCGACGAACCGGAAGCCGCGATCGCCTTGCTCGACGAGGCCGCCGAACTAGCCGAAACCGTCCCGCAGTTCGCATCCCGCTCCGCGATCTTGAACGATATCGCCGTAAAATACTTCATGGCCGGCCAACCCGAAAAGGGCCACGCCACCACCCTCGAAAACCTAAACGTCATCGCCCAGATCCGCGACGAAAGCAGCCAGGCGGCGTCGATTGCCGCGATCGCGGATGTTTATTCGATGGCTGGCGTGGAACTCGGTGCAGACGAACAAGAGCAGTTAAGAAAGCTTGTTCGAAAAGTGGAATGGTAAGTTAAAGGTCACTGGTGATCAGATCTTCAAACGTTTCGCGACGTCTAATAACTTCTGCCTGACCGTTTTCCCGGACAAGGACTACGGGAGGTAAAAACCGTCCATTGTACTGCGAAGCCTGAGCGAGAGAATAAGCACCACAATTTAACAGCGCTAGAATTTCATCGGGCTGAACGTCAGACGGAAGCAGGCGATGTTCGGGCAGGCGGCCTTCGCCTTCGATATCGAAATAGACGTCCCCGCCATCGCAGAGCGGGCCGGCGACTTTGTAGGGAAAGGTGTGTTCGTCGAACGAGCGCTCGGCTGATATCAAATGGTAGTACCATTTGTAGGTTTCCATTGAGAGCAGGATGTTGAAGCCGGCGTCGGTAAGAAGCCAGTTGTCAGTTGTCAGTTGTCGGTTGTCAGTCTTTTCACTAACCGGACGCTGTTTTGCGCTTCTTACCGTCGTTAAGCAAATTCCGGCGTCGGCGATGATGCTGCGGCCGGGTTCGATCAAGACTGTTAATTCCGAGAGCAAATGCGCAGACTTGGTCGCTGCCAGTACCATTTGAAGTTCGTACCAAGCAAGACTAACCGCATCGGCTGGTTCATAGCCCGCCTCGAACATCAGTTCTCGCTCGTAGATCTTCTTTTTTGCGGGTGGTAGAGGCGCCAGCATGAATTTTCCTTCATGTTCAATTTGTTCGGAGCCGAGTTCGAGCATAGTCTTCATATCTTCTCTGCTCGTTTCAAGGGGTTGCCACTTACCTCGCGAGTAATTGACCGGAAAGCCGCCGCCGAGGTTGATGTGTTTGAGTTTGATGGCAGTCTCATTGTAGATTCGCTCCATCGCTTCAAAGAGTTTTACGAGAGCCTCGGTATACACCGTCGGATCAGGATTCTGCGAGCCGACGTGCAGGTGAATGCCGCAGAGGTCGAGGTGCGGCGAGTCTTTGTATTCGCGAAAAGCTGAGAACGCCTCGTCGGGCATCATGCCGAACTTTGATGTGAGCAATGCGGTTTGCAGGCCCGAGTGCGTGTCGGATTCGATCTCGGGGACGAGGCGAAGGCTGACGTTGGCCTTTTTGCCGAGGCGTTTGGCGGTTTCTTCGATCAATGAAAGCTCGTAAAGTGAATCGACCTGGATCGCATATATGCCATTCTCGATAGCGAGTTCAAGTTCCCAAACCTCTTTACTATTGCCATTGAAATTGATCTGATCGCCTGTAAATCCCGCCTTCAGAGCCTTCCACAGTTCACCGCCCGAGTTGACCTCGATATCGCAGCCCGAATCTTTGACGGCCCGCAGAATGCCCATCGTGGACATGGCCTTGGCCGCGTAGCAGAGCTTTAACGGACAGCCGATGACGCCTTGAACCTTTTTGAGACGGTCGATGTTGTGGCGAATACGCGGCTCGCTATAAACAAATAGCGGTGTGCCGTGTTCACGTGCGAGTTCGACCGCATCGACGCCGTCGATGTGCAGGCGGCCATTTTTTATTTCGAGGAAATTCTCGATCTGCCAAGGTTGAATCATAAAAATGCTAACCGCAGAGACGCTGAGGAGCAGAGAAGAAAATATTAAATTGCGTTTTCTCTGGGTCTCTGCGTCTCTGCGGTTCAATTTCGTTTTGCCAATTGAATGCCTGTCCCGCGTGGATGTAGACCCGGCAGGGAGATCGGCAATTTCCCAGTGACGTCTTGTGTCCCGAGTACCGAGCGGGCGGCGGCGCGTTGGAGGCTGGGCATATCGCCGTATGCGACGACGTACGTTTTTAGCTCGGGAAAGCCCAACAAAATATACGGATTGCCAAAGCTGACAGCGATGACCTTCTTATTTGCGGCGAGCAAGTCGCGAATGATCACCGCACCGTTCTCGGGAATGCCGACGCTGTTCTTCGCACCGGAACGCACACGTCCGTAAAGACCAACGACGACGGTGTCAGCCGCGTTGACAGCCTGCCTCGCGACCAGAGCTTGCTCGACGGTCGAGTTTTCCTGCAAGTAAGCGGGCGTAAAGCGCAAGCCGTTCGAGCGTAGTGTCGAGACAAAACTACTCATCGTCGGGGAGCCGTCAAAGCCATTTGAGATGCCGAGAACGGCGATCTTTTGATTGGAATTTATCGGAATCACTCCTCCGTCGTTCCGAACTAGCGTGATGGCTTTGTTGGCGATCTCGTCAGTCAGCGTCATCGATTCTGAGCCCGAAACGATCCGATCTATCTGATCGATCGGCGTCATCCGTTCTTTGAACAAACCGAGTTCATGTTTCCAGGCGATCTGGCGGCGGACAGAATCATCGAGGCGTTCCGTTGGAATTCGACCGCTCTTGACGGCGTTTGTCAGGCCGCGGATCATGGCGTCGACATCGGCTGGTTTTTCGAGAATGTCGGTACCCGCGAGAAAGGCTCGAACGCCTGCTTCTTCCTGGTTGAAATAGATCGTCAGGCCGCTCATTCCCATCGCGTCAGAGACTATCAGCCCTTTAAAACCCATTTCGCCGCGTAAGATGCCGGTCTGCACTTTTGCCGAAAGCGTTGCCGGAATAGTCGCCTTTTGATTGACCAATTCGGCACCGGCGTCGGCCTCAGTGACCGTGAAATTTTTGAGCGGCTTGATCTCTTCATCGTCGATCTGCGGCAGGGCAATGTGGGCGATCATGATCGAGCCGATACCACCTTCGATGGCTTTTTTGAATGGAAACAGTTCGAGCGAATCGAGTCGTGATTTTGGTAGCTCAATGATCGGTAGCCCGCGGTGCGAATCAACGTTGGTATCGCCGTGGCCGGGGAAATGCTTTGCGGTAGCGATGACTTGTTGGCTTTGAACGCCTTGAGCAAATGCAACTCCGAAATTGGCAACATCCTCGGGTGATTCGCCAAAGCTGCGGACGTTGATCACTGGATTTGCGGCGTTGTTATTGACGTCGAGCACCGGAGCGTAAACGTGACGAATACCGATCGCTTTTGCCTCGCGGCCCGTGATGACGCCCATTCGGCGGGCGAAATCGGGATTGCCCGTCGCCGTTACGGCCATTGCCCATGGAAAATTGGTCGCGTCCTCAAACCGCATTCCAATGCCCGTCTCAGCGTCGAGCGACATCAGCAAAGGCAGCTTCGCATTTTGCTGCATGCGGTTCGCGAGGACGGTTGTTTCGTATAACGGTGCTCCGAAAAAGATGATGCCGCCGACTTTGTTCTCGACGACGTGACGCTGTATGTCTTTGAAAAATGGGCTGTTTTGATTAGCGAACTTCGCGTTGATCCCGACGTGAACAAGCTGGCCGACCTTTTCTTCGACGGTCATTTTCTTGACCAGTTTGGCGGCAAAATCCTCCGATTTCTTGCTCGGCCAAAAACCAGCAGTCGGCTGAGCCAACGCCGGAGACAATGTCGTCAAGAGCAGAATAAAGATCGAAAACAGGCTAATCAGAAACTTCATTTTTATTACCCGAAAATACAAAACTGGCAGCATAAGCGACCACAAAAGTAGTTACGCTTCCTATCAACACGTACCACGGAAAGGCGATCGGCGTGTAGAAACGAATATAGAACATCAACGCAATGCTCACCAACATTCCGATCAACGCTGGCATCTCGGTGACGCGTTTGAGGAACGTGCCGATCAAAAATACGCCGAGTACAGGGCCGTTAAATAGCGATGCGACCGACAGGGCCTGATCGAGGGCCGAGCGTTCCTGTCGCATCACAATCAACGCGACCGCGATCTGTACGACGCCGAAAACGAGCGTCAGGATGTGCGAGACTTTCAGGAAATGCTTGTCGTCCTTTCCCGATTTGAAAGGTTTGTAGAGATCATTTACGAAAGTCGCTGCGATGGAATTTAATGAACTCGACAACGCCGCCGCAAAGATCGCCGCGACCACGAGACCGGAAATCCCACTCGGCATCGATTTCGTAATAAAATCAGGAAAAACTTTATCGCCTCCAGCAAATGGCAATACTGCCGGAACACCCGAACCCGCAACTCCCGCCTGAACATATTCCGGCAGATTGTACGGAGCGTAAAACGCGAACAGCAGCACGCCGATAAAGAGAAAACCGATGAACTGTCCGAGCACGACGGCACCGCTAGATAGCAGAGCGAATGATGCGCGGCTTGGTTTATTTGTGCATAAATATCGCTGAACGAGATATTGATCGGTGCCGTGCGTTGACATCGTCAGGAAGCATCCGCCGATCAGGCCGGCCCAGAAGGTGTAGGTCTTGGTGAAGTCCCACGTGAAATCAAAAACGTCGAATTTGTCGAACTGCCGCCCAATTTCGATCGCTCCGGCAAAACCGCCTTCGATTTGATTCGCGATCACGACCGCCGCCGCGATCGCGCCGCCGACATAAATGACAAGCTGGACGACCTCTATCCAAATGACCGCTTCCATTCCGCCGTAGAAGGTGAAGATGATCATTACCACGCCGAGCAAAACGATCGAGCCAATGATCACCCAGGTCGAATCCGCACCCGGCACAAATGCAGTGTAAACCGCCGCCAAAACGATCGCTGTCAAGAGCAGGCGAATGCCGTCCGCAATATTGCGCATCACGACAAACAAGCCCGATGCGAGCATCTTGACCTTGTTGCCAAACCGCTCTCCGAGAAGCTGGTAAACCGTCTGCAGATCGCCCTTAAAGTACAGCGGAATAAAGATAAGCGAGATCACGACGCGGCCGAGCATATAGCCGAAAACTAGTTGTAGGAACTGAAAATTACCATTCCTCGCAAACGCAATTCCCGGCACAGAGATGAACGTGATCGTGCTTGTCTCCGTCGCGACAATAGACATCGCGATCGCCCACCAAGGCACATTGCGTCCGCCGACGAAATAGTCCGCCGTCGTCTCTTGCTTACCCGAAAACAAGATCCCAAAGACCGTGATGCCGATCAGGTAGCCGAAGATGATAATGAGGTCGAGTGTTTGCATGTATCAATAAGCCAGCGAAAACGATTTCTGCAAAGCGATAAGAAGTTTTTATCGTGAAAAGCGTGTCGGGTCAAATCGCAACTCATTTTCGAGCCCAATACATGCCGATATTCGTGATCCGACGAAGCTGATCGTCGGCGACCCAGGGGAATTTCTCTTTAGCTATCGGAACGATGTCATACTCGCCGATCTCGCCCGCGAGTTCACGTTCGGCGAGATGGCAGATGTACGATTCCGCTTCATCGGCAAGTTTCTTGAGCCGGGTGATCTCGTCCGTGGTAAGTTCGGGATATTTCAAACGCATTCGCTCGTCGATCGGCTTGCGAAAATTCTCGCCCCATTCGGTCGCCAGTACAAGAGCGTGGTTCATCATTTCGATGGGGAATTCGAGATCAAGATCGTCGGCGTGCGAATGATGCCGGTTGACAGGTAACGATCCGGCGAGGCGTTCGGGCACCTGAGCGTTGTAGTTTCCGTCTTTCAACTGTTCATATCGGTCTGAGAATTCAGGTGGAAACAACTTGATGAATCTGATTCGCAAAAAACGTCCGCGTCCGAACTGCATGTCCATCTCGTAAAAACCCGGCCCGACATGGCCGACGTGCAGACAATATGCTTTGACGTTTTCAAACTGCTCCAGCGAAGGCGTTTCATAGGAATCGACTTCAAAATACTTGAGCGAGTTTTTCAGCGTTACGGAAACGATCTCAGGAAAATTGTCGGGAAGCGGGAAGACGATCTTTTGCCAATGCAGATTCTCGTCAATATTGATGCCGAAGATGCCGATGTTATTCGGATTGTCTTCAAACGACGGATCAGCCGCGCTAAGAACGCGCTGGTACGTGATCTTTACAGAACAACGTCCGGGCGGGACGTTCTCCGCGAACGGGGGGCAGGGAGTTACATCTTCCTTACCGACAAATCCGGGAACGCCGTCGCCACGATCGGGCAAAAGATAGCCGAATATTTCGTGATCGGAGTCTGGGATCGTGTTGAACTTCTGCCCAAAAGTCGCATCGAGACTCGCGGCGGACACGATATTGTCTTCAAGCTCAACGAGCGTGCCTTCGTCAAAATGCGAGCTATCTTTTAGAAAGAAAAGGCTGTATTTCGGTGGTTCATCCATCGATGGTTTAGTTTAGGCTGGCGATCGCCTTTTCGACGACGAATTCGTTCTCCGACAAAACTCTGTTTGCGGTCGCCTGATCAACGCCAGAGGCGGTCATTACCAATGCGACGCGGAGATCATTTCCGGCGTCATTCATTATCAGTGACGCAGCCGCTTCGTCCAGCCCCGTTTCCGCCATCAGAATTCGCAGCGACCGTTCTTTGAGTTTGATATTCGACGATTTCACGTTCGTCATTCGATTGCCTTTGACGTACCCGAGGCGGATCATGGTGACGGTGGAGATGGTGTTGAGAACGAGTTTTTGGGCGGTTCCGGCTTTCATTCGGGTCGAGCCGGTGATGGCTTCGGGGCCGACAACGGGGACGATAGAGATGTCGACCGCGCGTGTGATCGCGGAATCGGGGACGCATGTGATACAGGCGGTGAAACAGCCTAGTCTTTTCGCGTATTCGACCGCACCGATGGTGTAAGGCGTTCGGCCCGAGGCGGCAATTCCGATGACGGCGTCCTTTTCCGTCACGCCTCGTGATTTGAGATCTTCGGCACCGGCTTCGCGGTTGTCTTCGCTCGACTCGGTCGCTTTGTACAGAGCATCGTAACCACCGGCTATCACGCCCTGAATCAGATCGTACGAAACCCCAAACGTCGGCGGTATCTCGCTCGCATCCAGCACCCCAAGCCGCCCGCTCGTCCCCGTCCCAACATAAAAAAGCCGCCCGCCATTCTGCAGCCGCTCGACAACCTTATCTATAACGGCCGCGATCTCGGGCAAAACCTTTTCGACTGCCAATGCGATGGTTTTGTCTTCATCATTGATCAAGCGAGCGGCATCGAGCGTCGATGCCTTGTCGATTGCAGTGGTCTTCGGATTCTCCTGTTCGGTTACGGGAAGTTCCATTAGTGCTTAAGGATGCAATTTAACTGTTCAGTCGTCAAGAATCATGTGTTTTGGTCAACCTCCTCAAACCGAAAACGAAAAAATTCTCGAGATGCTTGATCCCAATCTAAACGAATTGTCGCGTATTTAATCAAGGGGAAAAACTAAGTATTTTGTCTCAACGAAACAAGGAGAAGCTAACTACGCCCGTGAAGCAGTTCAAACTGAACAAGCACAAGATCATACGTTGGGCCGAATCATTGACTTCTCTTACCCCTATGCTTAGTATTGCGCCAAAATCGTCAAGAATTCAGACTGTGACGGGTGTCGCGATGAACGAATCGACTCACTCAGAGAAAAAGATTACATCGATGCTTCGTGCCTGGGGTGCAGGCGAGCACGAGGCGTCGGATGACCTCGTCCGCGCAGTTTACAAAGAACTTCAGCGACAGGCACGTTACCAGCTCCGTCGCGAACGGGCCAATCACACGCTTAATACCACCGCTCTGATCAACGAAGCCTACATGAAACTTGTCGAGCAGCGCTCGGTCAAATGGAAGAGTCGCGGGCAATTCTTCGCTCTTGCGGCCGAATTGATGCGGCGGATACTCGTCGATCATGCAAAGACACGACATCGAAAAAAACGTGGCGGCGTCGATGAGAATCTGGCTCTTGACGATGTGTTGACAACGGTTTCGGTCGCCGCACCCGATCAAGGCGGTGTCAACGTGCTCGCTCTGGATGAAGCTCTGGATCGTCTTGCCGAAATTGATAAACAACAAGTTCAGATCGTCGAACTGCGCTATTTTAGCGGGTTGAGTGTTCCTGAAACCGCCGATGTATTGAATGTCTCAACGGCCACCGTTAAGCGAGATTGGGCGGTGGCAAAAGCTTGGCTTAGACACGAACTGACTCGTGGAGAGAAAGCATGAACGAAGAGAAATGGGAACAGGTTAAGGAGATATTTCATCAGGCACAGGCTCTGCCGGTTGAGGAACGCGTTGAATTTCTTGACAGAGTTTGTGCAGGCGATCTTATTCTTCGAGAAAAGGTCGATGACCTTCTTGGATCGTATGAGAGCGGCTTCCTCGAAGACACGATACTGCATGAAGTCATCGAAATTGTTGGTTCGCAGAATAGTTTCCAGAAAGGACAAGTCATTGGCCGCTACAGAATAGGCGAATTGATCGGTACCGGCGGGATGGGCCAGGTTTTCCTGGCAGACGATACCGAGCTTAATCGGCCCGTAGCCTTCAAAGTGCTGCATGACGACGTTGCTGAAGACACTGAACGGGTCCGCCGCTTTATACAGGAAGCCCGCGCGGCCTCCGCCTTAAATCACCCGAACATCCTTACGATCCACGAGGTCGGCTCGTTCGAGGGTTCGCGCTTTATCGTGTCGGAGTACGTTGACGGCGAGACGCTTCGCGAGCGGATGCGAAGCGGCATAACTGCAACCGAAAGCCTTGAGATCACGTGTCAGATCGCCGCGGCATTGCAGGCTGCACATTCGGCGGGCATCGTCCACCGGGACATCAAGCCTGAGAACATCATGCTGCGGCAGGACGGACTGGTAAAGGTGCTTGACTTCGGCCTCGCCAAACTCACAGAGGCGGACAACCGTGAAGAAGTGCGGAATGCGGAACGCGGAATGCGGAATGAAGAAGTGGATTTGATTCCGCATTCCCCACTCCGCACTCCGCACTTGAAGGATCCGCACTTGACCGCTCCCGGCCTCATTATGGGCACCGTCGCCTACATGTCGCCCGAACAGGCCCGCGGCCAGGCCGTTGATTCGCGGACGGATCTGTGGAGTCTTGGCGTGGTTTTCCACGAAATGCTTACCGGCGAGTCGCCCTTCAAAGGCGAAAGCGTCACCGATCTCGTCACCTCAATCATTAAGCACGACCCCGATTCACTTGATCTGAAGTCAATATCCCAGGAACTAAAGCCGATATGCGCAAAGGCTTTAGCCAAGGACAAAACAGCCCGCTATCAAACCGCGCAGGACCTTCTGCAAGACCTACAAGGAGAAAAAAAACGTATGGAATACACAATACAACCAACACAATATAGCAGTCTTTCAAGCGGTGAGGAATTGAAGACACAAATGATTCGCCGCCGTCCAACCTTGAGCGCCGAATATATTTTCGAGGGCGTAAGGAGACACAAACTGGCCACGTTCGCGGTAGCCTTGCTGGCCACTTTTATTGGAATAGGCTTTTCCGTTTACAAATTTAACGGGGCATCGCCGGCCGCGCCTGAGCCGCCGATGGGTTCTGTAATAGGTCCTTCAACTACGGAAGAAGATCTGAAAATATCGCGGGTGCCAACCTCGGGCCGAATGGACCGCGAGATGGTCATCTCGCCTGACGGAAGATACGTTGCGTACGTAAGCCCCGGCGAAAAGACGAGTATACACCTGCTGCAGCTTGCCACGTCGAGCGAGGTTGAGATCGTCCCGGCCCCATCGTCGGGCCACTTGGAGCACTTAAGCTTTTCGCCCGACGGTAACTACCTTTACTACGTGTATAATAATGATGGAATCGACCAGATCCACCGGGTTCCGGCGCTCGGTGGTCAACCGGCCAAGATAGTAGACAACACCGCTTGTGGCGTGGGGGTCTCACCCGACGGAAAGACTCTCGCCTTCCACCGCGAGGGGTCTGACAAATCGAGGACCCTCGTCATAGCGAACTCGGACGGCTCAAATGAAAGGATCGTCGCCAAATCGTCCGGGAACCCCGCCGATCAGTTTTGGTGCGGCGAAGATCTCACCTGGTCCCCGGACGGGAAAGAGATCGCATGCAGGTCCGACCATGAAGAGAAGAACGATAAGTTTAAGAAGCTATTCGCCCTTAATATCGCTGACGGCTCGCGTCGGCCATTAAGTGATAAGCGTTGGTCCCTTGTCGACTCCGTGGTATATATGCCGGATGGCAATCTGCTCATCGCCGCACGGGAAGCGTCGGCTGAAACCCTTGAGACTTTACAACTGTGGTTGATCGCCCCAAATTCGGACCCAAGACGCATTACGACCAAGCTGAATAGCTATTCCACGATGAGTGCCACGCGAAACGGCGACGTTGTGGCAGCGAAGCAACACAGTTCGCGAAATGATCTATGGATTCTCCCAAACAATGATGTCGGGCGGGCAAGACAGGTGACCTCCTCGGGGGAGATCTCGGGCGGGTTTGAATGGATGCCGGATGGGAAGCTTATATTCGCTTCTAATCTGTCGGGCGCCATTAATATATGGACGATGAATGCAGACGGATTGGGTCGCAGGCAGTTAACTCGTGATCAGGGACTGTATAATGTCTTTCCGACTTTATCGCCCGATGGAAAAACGATCGTTTTTCAGTCGACCCGGACAGACAACAGATCACATATTTTTCGAATGGATGCTGACGGCAGCAACCTGAAACAGCTGACCGCCGGCGAAGGAGATGAAGCCCGTCCGCGGATATCACTCGACGGGAAATGGATCTTCTACGGTCAGCGTAACGAAAAACAGTCGCCCAACTTTCGTATCCTCAGGATACCGATCGAGGGCGGAGAACCAATCGAAGTGACGACGCTTCCTGAAGGATCGACGCTGACCTCTCTGGATCTGTCACCCGTCGATGGCCGCATCGCTTATCTAGCCTGGCGTCGGGTAAAGGTAAACCGCGGTCCTGAAAACACCATTAGTATCATCGCGTCAAACGGTCGCCCGATCAAGACCTTGCCGCTGCCATGGATGGGTCAGCAAGGATCTATCCGGTGGACGCCCGACGGACGCGCAATTGCCTTCAACGATAACCGCGACAAGTCCGGAGATATATGGACCATCCCTGTCGCCGGCAAACCCACGCCGAAGCGTCTAACCAACTTCAAGACACCGGTTACGCGTCACTTCGACTGGACGCAGGACGGCAAGCAATTGGTCCTAAGCCGTGGGACAACGACGACTGATGCAGTTTTGATCAGTTCGATCAGATAATTTACGCGGCGTCATAACAATTATCGAATCGAATCGCATGGACTAGTTATGGGACGCTCCAATATATGGAGCATGCCGGTCGACGGCAAAGGCAAGCCGCGACAGTTAACTGACTTCAGAACCCCTGGGACAAGCGAACCACGGTGGACCGCTGATGGCAAGCAACTCCTCGTGAGCAGGAGCACATTCACAATGAATCCGGTTCTTATCCGAAACAGTGGAAATTGATGCTGAAAGTTGTTTCAAACCTTCTCGATCCCCCAACATCATTTCCCATTATTGCCGTTCTTCATTGCCATCAATGCCGCCGCATGCGCAGGGGGCATTTGGGGGTCGGTTAGGTATGCATTTGGGGCGACTCGGGTGATGATCTCAGTCATTGGGGCGGTCAGGAGTTCGCCTGCTTTGAATACGCTGCCGACGCAGCCGATCGACGGCAGCGCAGCATCCAATCTGACCAATTTTGACGACGGCCAATCTATCTATTCCTTCGCGTACTCGGCTGACGGCAAAAAGTTAGCGGTCGCTCGTGGTCTAAAAACTACTGATGTAGTGCTAGCAAAGAACCTGCGTTGAGTCTGAGAAGGAGAGTCTAGACATTATCGATACCAAACTCCTCCTTTTTCCGCGGATCATTAGGCCTTGTTTCCCAGGCAATTTTGATCATCGCTACGAGGCTGTCTGAAAAGGCGGCCCCTTTTTTTGGCGCAAAATGGGGTTGATGGGTTTAAAATGTAAGGATGAAGGAGAAAAAGGTCGTGTTTAAGAGGTACGTGCAGGATCAGCCGATGTTGCTGCCGCCGAGTTATGAGGA
>JANPDK010000162.1:0-9612 GCA_031431415.1 Acidobacteriota bacterium
TGATACACGCAGGCTGGCAGCCTGCGGTCCGACGGGTCAAGAGAATACTCCGGTTCCGTCGGTAAAAAGCTTCCTAATCTGCGCCAACCACCAGACGTACATCGATCCGGTTTGGGTCTGTCTTCCGATGCGACGAAAGCTACGGTTTATGGCAGTGGATAAGGCATTCGAGTGGAGATTCATCGGGCCGCTGATACGGTATCTGGGAGCGTTTCCCGTGTCGCTCGAAACGGGCGGCACACTAAAAGCGATGAAATGGGCCCTTCGTGCGTTGAGCGAAGGAGCTGTGTTGACCGTCTTTCCCGAGGGTGCCCGTGAATTTGCGGACGGCGAGTTCTTTCCTTTCAAAACCGGTGCGGTCCGCATTGCGATGCAGGCTGGCGTGCCAATTCTGCCAGTCACTATCAACGGCGGTAACCGCATCTGGCCGCAGAAGCAAAAATATCCAAGCCTTTTTCGACGGATCGAGATCGTCTATCATCCGCTGATCGATATCATTGAGGACGAATCGCTCGGCAAAGATGCCAACCTTGCAAACTGGACGGAAACGCTGCGACAGACGATAGCGTCGGCCTACAGGTCGTAATCATTCGGGCGGGGTTTGAATCGGCATCGGCCGCACCGGTGTCATCTGGCGCTGACGATTACGCATCATTTGCTGGAATTTACGCCGCTGCTCGGGCGTCATTGACTTTTCGAAATCACGCGGAAACGGGTCAAAGCCGTCTGGCGGTGGCCCCTGGCGGTTCGGCGGTGGCTTTTGCGGCGTGACCCGCATAGTTTTCGTGGTACCGTCTGGATCGCGGGTCGTGATCGTGACGTTCTTTGGGTCTACCGAATCGTCCATCTCGATAGTCATATCGTCGCCGAGATCCATTTTAGTGGCCTGTTTTTCAGTCGTCGGCTTTGCGGTCTTGGCGGTATCTTTGGTGCGATCGTCGGAGTTGGCGGGCGGAGCAAGATCGATAGTCGTAACGCCGGAATTTGCGATCTGCTCGCCCGAGGCATCGGCCCTGGAAGGTTCCACGGTCGAATTCGCATTCGCAACGACGGGCACCGTTGTGACCGGCTCGGCAGTCTCGCCCGCTGAGCGGAACATCGACGGTTTGACCAGATAAACGCCACCCGCAACTGCCGCACCGACAAGCAAAACCGCAAGCACTCCGGCGGCAACCGCAAAACCGCTGCCCCGCGTCCTGGCCGGAGGTATCGTATCGGGCGAACGCACCGCCGTCGCCTGCGACGCATAACCTGGCATTACTTCCGTCTTGACATCGATCTGTCTGGTCGCATCGGCGTTCGTCGCATCCGACATTAGCCGTGTTGGTTGGGCAAAAACCTGTGCCTCCGTCGGCAAATGGGCGGCCGCGACGGAATCGACCAGATACCCATACTCTTCACTCTCACGAAACATCTGCCGCATCTCAGCCGCCGAACCCGGACGCTCACTGGCGTTGAGGTCGAGCGCCTTTTGCAGCACACCCGCGACACCGATCGGCACCAACGGATTGACCCGGCTTGCCGGAACCAGCAGATCACCCTTCTGGCTGAGCACGCTCATCGCACGAGTCAGAGCATCCTCAGGGGCAGCATTGGTCAAAAGGTGATAGAGCGTGGCCGCGAGTGAATACAGGTCACTGCGCGGATCGGTGCCGGTTCCCTGAATCTGTTCAAGCGAGGCGTAATTTCGCGAGTATCCAAAGATGCTCTTCGCCGCCGTCTGATGGCTCACGTCGCTCGGATTGCCTTTCGCAAGGCCGAAATCGAGCAGTATCATCTCGCCGCGGAAATTCAACTTCAAATTTTGCGGCTTGATATCGCGGTGAATTACCGGCATTTCCTGTGTGTGGAGATAATCGAGCGCATCGAGCAATTGATCGGCCCATTTGAGCACCTGATCGACAGCAAACGGCTCGCTCCGTCCCTCGAGCATCGCCGCTACATCGTCGCCGGGAATGTACTCCATGACGAGAAACATCCCGTCATTTTCCTCAAAATGATCGCTGACACGCGGCAAAGCGGTGTGCTTCAGGCTGTTGAGAAGACGAGCCTCGCGTTCGATCGCTTTGCGGAAATTATCATCCATGCAAAGCGTCTCTTTGATCGCCACCGTGCTGCCAAAACGCACGTCCGTCGCGACATAGACCGCGCCCATGCCGCCCTGGCCGATCTGCTTGTCGATCTTATATCGCTGCTGTAATGTGGTGCCGGGCTGGATCATTTTAAGCTTTCAATATACTACAAAACGGGCAAAATCTTAATAAAGTAAAGGCAGACCCGCCGCTCGAAGTCTGCCTATGTTTACGTTTGACGCGCGCCGAATGTTCTTAGTTGTAACAATCGGGCGTTTAAGTCGTCGTCTTCCCTATCCAACGCTCCGTCATGTCGCACCAGATAACGAGGCCACGCCACTGGCCGTATTTTTTGTAATGCCGCTCGATCTTTTTGTCCGGGCAAACTTTCTCCTTGTTGTGAGTCTTATAAAACTGCCCTCGCAGAAACGAATCCAGCGCCAAACCGTCGTATCGACCGACCAGCTTGAGCAAATTCTCCGCCGCATAATCACCGACACCCTTGACCTTTTTCATCTCTTTTTTCAGCTCCGGCGTCGGCAGATCGGTCGCGAGCCACGACTGCGGATCAAGTTCGCCCGCCACAACTTTCTGTGCTAATTCAACAAAATACGGCGAGCGATAACCGGCCCTGATCTCCTCACGATAAAACGCCTCGTCCATCGCGGCCATCGCTGCGGCGGTCGGAAAAGCTTGTCTCGTGCCAACTTTGTCGACCAGATTTCGCACCATGCTCTTCGTCAGCCCCCACGAACAATTCGTCGTACACATCGTCTTCACGAGGTCTTCCCAGACGGTCGGCGAACGCACCAAACGCCCGGCGCGATGATGAGTCATCCAAGCCATCCGTTCATCGCTTGAGATCGACGCGTAAAATTCATCCAGATCGTCGTCCAGCCGCAGCAAATGCCGCACATCCGCGAGGATCTTCGCATCGTCAATCGCCGCGCTCTCCATCTCGACCCGCAGACGCCCGCCTTCCTCAAATATCACTCCCGGCACCGACCGCTTCCCGTCCGAAAACACGTAGCTCAGCCGCCAGTTCTCCTCGTCGAGAGCGAACGGTGCAAGCTCCGACCAGCCATGACTATAGACGGTCGCACGAAAGCTAAAATTATTAGGAATCTCGATCTCGATGGACTGCTTCATCGCGTTTCAGTTTGTCAAGACCCCTGCCATTTGTGAATGAATAAGCCCATTTGTAGCAAGGATCGGCGGTTGATAAATACTGAATTTCGAGCCGTCGTAATAGCTGACCTGCCCGCCCGCTTCCTCGATGAGTAACACACCGGCGGCCACGTCCCATGGATTGAGGCCCTCTTCCCACATACCGTCAAAACGCCCGCACGCGACATACGCCATATCTATCGCCGCCGATCCGTCGCGTCTGACGCCGCGTGAATGGATAAGAAATTGCGTCAAATGACGTGCAAAATCCTCACGCTTTTTAAAATCGTATGGGAAGCCGGTAACGATCAACGCGTCGCCAAGCTGCTCGGTCGCTGATACGCGAATCGGCTTGTTATTCAGACTCGCACCATGGCCGCGTTCGGCGGCAAATAGCTCATTTCGCGTTGGATCAAACGTCACACCGATCACAATTTCACCGTCATGTTCGAGAGCAAGTGTCACGCAGAAGCACGGATATCCGTGCGCGAAATTCGTCGTCCCGTCGAGCGGATCGATGATCCATTTCCACGTATTCTCGCCGCCGATCACAACAGCGTTTCCAGATTCCTCGGCAAGTATCGAATGTTTGGGATAATACGATTTGATCCGCTCGATGATAAGAGCTTCACTCGCAAGGTCGGCCTCCGTGACGAGATTGATATCGCCTTTTTTGTGAACCGCAATCCCGCGGTCAAATTTTTCGAGCAGTAATTGACCAGCATCGCGGGCGGTCTCGATAGCAAAATTGAGCATGCTGGGATTTTACCGCAGAGACGCGGAGACGCAGAGGTAAGAAATAAGAATTATCTACAGATGGACACGGATAACCACAGGTAGATCAAAAACTATCTCTGATCTGTGTCCATCTGTGTTTATCTGTGGCTAAATTCTCTGCGTCTCTGCGCCTCTGCGGTGAGTGCCCTACCGGAAATAAATGTCCACGTAATCCGCCACGCCGTCGCATGGGTTGTCGATCTGCTGCATTCGCCAGTATTTACGCGTTCCGGTTATGCGAAATGTCATCTCGCCGGTTCGCTCGCATGGCTTGCCGCCGTTGATGTGACTGACTTGCGTGATGACCTTGCCCTTAAACTTGAACTCCTTCGCATCGATCCGCGTGATACGCCCGTCGACCTTAACAAAGTCGATCTCCTTCCCTTTCTGCTCGCCTTTAAGCGTGTACACACCGCCCTTGTTCGTCACGTTCGCGACGCCGAAATGATCCCAGCTGATCCATTGAAGCGAGATCTTGTGCTTGCCGAGCAGCATTTTTGCGGCTTTGGCATCTTTGATGTCGGTTCGTTGCGAGAATACGCAGGCGGCGACCGCGGCAACGACGATTGCGATCGAAAAGGTTCGTTTCAGCATATTATTTCTTCAACCGCCGATCCGCGACGTCCAAAAATTCCCTTACCTGATCGTCCCAGAAAATCCAGTTGTGCGCACCGGGATGTTGGCGGTACTCATGCGGCACCTTTTTCTCCATCAACAACGCCATAAAATCGCGGTTGTTCTGGATGAGAAAATCTTCGGTCCCGCATGATTGATAGATGAACGGCAACGCCTTTATTTTGTCGGGCGTGAGTTCGCGGACTAGTTTGAAAATGTCGTTTGCCTTCCTGGCTTCACCTGTCTCATCTGCACCAAAGACCGAATCCATCGATTTCGCGATCAAACCGGCGTTCTTCTCCGTCCAACCGGCCGCACCGAGAGCACCACTTAAGCTACCGACAAGCGAAAACATCTCCGGATATTTCAACCCAAATTTAAGGCCCCCATAACCGCCCATCGAGAGCCCCGCGATCATGCGGTTGTCGCGGGTTGCGAGCGTGCGAAACTTCGCGTCGATCTCCGAGATCAACTCTTTGACGATGTAGCTTTCGTACTTGTCGGTCGCCTTCGTGACGCTGTCTGTGTACCAGCCGTTATCGCCCTCGGGCGTAACGATGATGAACTTGTGAGCGAGAGCGTACTCCTCGACCTTAGTGGCGTCGGTCCAGTTGTTAAAATGCCCGGTCAGGCCATGGAGCAGATAAATGACTGGATGGCGCGATGTCGCTTTTGCATCCGAATAGCCCGCCGGTAGGACTACTCGATAAGGGACGTCGCGGCTCATCATTTTGCTGGCGAGCTTATGCTCGACGACATTTGAAGCGAGCGGCTTAGCGGCCGGAGCTTGTCCAAACACCGCCCCGGTCATTGCCAATAAAACCCCGATCAGCACCGCAGATCGCAAAACAAATCCGTGTCTACATATATTCATCTGTGGCCAGATCTCCTATCCAGACATTTTCCCAAACCAGCCGCCTTCTTTCTCATGGTCGACGACCTGTGCGAGTTCGCCCGGATCGAGCCAGACCCCGGAGCATTTGTTGCAGACATCGATCTTGATCGTCTGAAAATCGGTCTCGACCAGCGTACCGTCACATTTCGGGCAACTGATGTCGAGACTCTTCGAGTTCTCTTCCTCAAGCTTCGCCTTCATCTTGGCGATCAGCTCTTGTTCCCTTCGATGAAAATACTCGTTCTCCAACGCATCCCCGCGTGCGTCCAAATCATTTGCCATATCCGACTTCTTCTCCTTGTCTCCTGCCTCCCGTCTTCCTACTCCGTCTTATGTATCGACCTCACTCTCTGACGCGCTTTCTTGGAGCGGCGGACGGTGTTGCGGCGTTTCAGGCTGCTTTCGGCCCAGCTCGACATTTGTTTGAGTGGATGCCATTCGAGGTCTTCGGATGGCAGTACCTCGCTCGAAGCATTTTTGAGCCGCAGTGTGCTAAATGCGACGAATAATATCAACAGATTAAAGAATGCACCGCCCGCGACGACCAGCCAACCCGGAGCGAGACCGACGGTCGCACGCTGGAAGAATATGCTCCAGAATACTTTCCAGTCGGCTTCGCTCACCGCCGGTATCGGCGACGGATGGATGTAAATTTTCAGCGTCCACGACAGAGCAAGCAGGATAAAGATCCACAGATAGTTGGCGCGCAAACGCCGTCCGACCGCTTCCCACGTGCTGATCGTAAAATGTGGCGACAGCAGATCGGCAGAGATGTGCTCGGCCCATTCTTTGTCGGGTGGGATCGTGCGGTGCGAGAGCATCGGCGCGAAATAGCCGGTCTCGAGCACACGCACACGATTCGCCCAGACCTCGTAATAACGGTACCGTCGGGCCTCCATAAAGAGAAAGATCGAGACCAGGATCGTATTGATCGGAATTGCAAAATGCGGGTTATCCGGCGAGCTAAAAACAAACGATAGCGTCGCACCGGCCGTGATCACGGCCCAGTTGGTCGTCGCGTCAAGGCGGTTTCGCCAAATATTCGAACGCTGTATCTCACCGCGATAGAAATGCACCATCGCGGTGTTAAACTCGGCCGGCTGCAGCTTTTGCGGGATTGTGAGCGGCGTCGTGCGCGGCTTTTCGTGACGTTTGTGAACTTCCTCTGCAAAGGCGCGGAACGACTGCGGCACATTTGTAATGTGAATGTCGGAATCCCCGACAGTCTGTGCACCTGGCCGGACGTCGTCGTTCATAGCGATTGGTTGTGTACTTCTCGAAAGGAAGAAAGAGAAGGTAACCTCTATGGTTTAACATTTTAGGTATGCGGATGCAAGAAATGCTCTTCTCTGTGCTCTCCGTGTCCTCACTTTGTGTTCTTTGTGATAAAAAATCTTTAAGACCTAATCACAAAGGCACGAAGTGAGGACACAAAGAACACTAAGGGGAATTTCACACACGTTAGGCATTTCGTTAAACTCACACTCAATGTCGGAACTCGATGAAAAATGGATGTGGCGGGCGATCGGTCTCGCCCGCGAGGCTGAGAAGATCGGCGAAGTGCCCGTCGGTGCCGTTATCATCGATTCGAGTGGCAAAATCCTCGCCGCCGCCTCAAATCGCACTATCAAAAACGTCGATCCGACCGCCCACGCCGAGATACTCGCTCTACGCATCGCCGCAACCCGCCTCGGCAATTACCGCCTCACCGGCGCAACGGTTTACACCACCATCGAACCCTGCGCCATGTGCGCCGGAGCCTTAGTAAACGCCCGAGTCGAACGCCTGGTCTACGGAGCCCCCGACGAACGCTTCGGCGCAGTAGAATCGGTTCTTCGAGTCTGCGACAACCCCCAACTAAACCACCGCATGCAAATAACCAGCGGCATCCTCGCCGAGAATTGCCGCCGTCTTATGCAGGAGTTCTTCAAAGCTCGTCGTTGAGACGATCAGCAAACCTGATAGGCCGACGAGATCTTCATCACCTTTCCGTTCTTAAAGACGACGGCTGTAGTGCCCGGGCCATAGCGGTCGTTCATCTCGTAGAACCACGTGATCTCGCCGGGTTCGCGTTCGGTGTCGACTTTGTATTTGCGGCCGTATTTCTTAAGGACAGTAGCCGGCGTGTCGCCGATCTTTATGCCCGAAACGAGGTAGCCGGGTGCGGTCAGCTCAAAGGCTTTGACCTCAAACGTCTTGCCGCCCTTGCTGTCGCCATCCATCATGTAGAACGAAATGCCAGCGTACTTAATCGACTTCTCACGCCCGCCGATGCAGCCTTCTTCTTTTGCAATATCCTCGTTCGCAGGTTTGCCAAGTGCTTTGACTATCTGCGCATAGGTCGAATCAAGACCGATTCCCTTCAATTTGATCCGCGCCGTATTCGCAGGCTGAGCGGAAGCTGCGTCGACCGAAAACGCCAATATCGAAAATGCGACTGCGAAATAAGATAGATATTTCATAGATTTTCCACCAAAATACCATAAAAAACAGGAAAAGGCTCAGGAAAATTCCTGAGCCTTAACGTATATTTTCGCCAAAAGGCTATCTATCTCTCGCCGACCGCGACGTATTTCAGATCGCGAGCACCGATATACTCGGCGCGTGGGCGGATGAGTTTGTTATTGGCGTACTGCTCGAGGATGTGGCCGGTCCAGCCCGAGATGCGCGATACCGCAAAGATCGGCGTGAACATATCGAGGGCGATGCCCATCAGATAGTACGTCGAGGCCGAGTAAAAATCGACGTTCGGATACATCTCCTTCTTTTCGAACATAAGCTGCTCGATCCGCTGCGACATCTCGAACCATTTCGTCACGCCCGTCTTGTCGGCCATCTGCTTCGAGAATTTGCGCAGCCAGGTGGCACGCGGATCTTCCGTTTTGTACACGGCGTGGCCGATGCCCATGATCTTCTTCTTGTTCTCAAGAGCGTCGTCGACCCAGGCGTCGATCTTAGCCGGATCGTCGATGGCGATGAGCATTTTCATCACGTTAGTGTTGGCTCCACCGTGCAACGGGCCCGCAAGTGCTGCGATACCAGCAGTTACAGCTCCGTACATTCCGGCAAGCGTGCCCGAGACGACACGCGTCGTAAACGTCGATGCATTCAATTCATGATCTGCATGCAGGATCAACGCGATGTCGAACATCCTCGCCTCGTCCGCATCTGCCTTCTCGCCGCGAAGCATGTACAGAAAATTCTCCGCGATCGAAAGGCTCGTGTCCGGCTCGATGGGCTCGTTGCCATTGCGAATACGATCCCAAGCCGCCGCGATCGTGCCGATCTGCCCTGTGATGTTCACAGCCGAACGCATCGCCGATTCGCGATCGGTCCCGTGTGACTCGGCATCGTAAAAATCAAGCGACGAGACCGCCGTGCGAAGCACATCCATTGGATTCGCGTCCTTCGGAAACTGCCGCATCATCTCGATAACCTCGGCCGGAGCACCATAATTGGCACGCAGATCGGCGGTCAGAGCCGCAAGCTCATCGGCCTTTGGCAAACGCCCGTTCCAAAGCAAAAACACGACCTCTTCGAACGTCGAGTTCTCAGCCAGATCGTGAATATCGTACCCCTGATAAATTAAAATGCCCTGCTCGCCATTAACGTCGCCGATCGCACTCTGTGCGGCCACAACGCCTCTCAAACCGGCGGCTGCTGCTGAAGATTCTGTTCCTGTGCTCATTTCGTAATTTATACCCTAATAATATGTCCTAATGTCCAACGTTCAATAATATCCGAGCGCGAAAAAGCGCACAAGCGAAACAGCGACAAATTGGCTTTACCAATGAGATTCTGTCAGTACCGGGAGCCGTAGCGACCGGGGATTTGCACACGCGATCCGCTCGCGCATCGTTTTTTGCGTCTTTCTTTGCGGCCTTAGCGAGCTTTGCGTGAAACTGCCTTTTCTCACGCAAAGCCGCAAAGAAATCTAGTTGCACGAATGCAACATATCTGCTATCATGCAACGCAGTAAGCGACACGACTTGTCAGTACCGGGAGCAGTAGCGACCGGGGATCTCCAACACACAACACAAAAAATATGCACGAAACCGAACGACCCACCCTACAACAAACCATCGA
>JANPDK010000163.1:0-12172 GCA_031431415.1 Acidobacteriota bacterium
CGAGAAAGGCGTTTGCGGCGTATTTGATCAGCTCTGCGGCCTCAAGTGACGTGATCACCACCGGTGTTTCGATCAGATAAAGTGGGCGATAAAGCTCTTTCATCACCTCGATCGCTCGTTCTTCGTTACTGCCGACGACGACGCGGTCGGGCCGCATGAAATCTTGAATAGCTGCACCTTCACGGAGGAATTCAGGATTGGATGCGACGCCAAATTCCGTGGGAGCCTTTAGGTTCGCGGTGACAAATTCGCGTAGCCATTGACCCGTGCCGACTGGAACTGTCGATTTCGTGACCAGCACTTTGTAGCCGTTCATCGCTCTGGCAACATCGAGAGCAGCCTGCCGGTAGTAGCTCATGTCCGGCGACCCGTCATCTTGCGGCGGGGTGCCGACTGCAAGAAAGACAACCTCGGAACGCTCGACGGCCTCGGTGACGCTCGTAGTGAAATGCAATCGGCCCGCTGCCGAATTTTTCTCAACGATCTTGTCGAGGCCCGGCTCATAGATAGGGATAATGCCCTGGTTGAGCTTATTGACTTTGTCGACATCGACATCGACGCAGGTCACGTCGACTCCAAACTCCGCGAAGCAAGCACCTGTTACCAATCCGACATATCCGGTGCCGATGACAGCTATATGCATAACAAAATAAGAAAAACGATTATTAAAGAGTCGAAATACTAACGAACAACGGACAAAAGTATGCGGGTCACGTAATCTACATGACCCGCACAACTTTGGAATTGATTAAAAAATTAACGAACCGGGCTGACGACAACGCCGCCACCGCCAAAGTCGTTATCCCTTCCCTTGGTGCCAAAGTAGATACCCGCACCAGCTGCACCGGCAGCCAGAAGGATGAGCCACGGCCAGTTGCCGACCGACGGGCCAGGAGCCGAATCAGGACGCAGGCAAGGCTTACAACCTGTCTGGGCCATATTGCCCGCAGTTGCCGATGTGCCAGCAACTACCTGTTTGCTACCCGTTGATTCGCGAAGCGTGACAACGCCCGATGTGGCATCGACATGCGAGTGCGAACACTCAGCCTCGACGAGGAAATTGTTTGCCTGGCTGTTGTCACCGACGAATGTTCCATTCTTGGTAGCGACTGTTGCTGCGACGCCCGATGCATTCGACACGCGAACACGTCCGGCATCCAAAACAGCGACGATGCTACCTTCGGAGAACGTTAGTTTAACCGTCGTATCGGCTTGAACCTCAACGCGGCCAAGTTTGCCGAGGCTGACGACTGCGCTCGAACCACTTGCTGTCGTGATCGTCGCATCAGAAAAAATCGTGGCGCCTGAGACGGCATTGCTTCCATTGACCGTAACCGAGCCCGTGACCGTGATCTCACCGGTGACGTCCTTGGGCAGTGCAAAAGCGACCATCGATGAAACGGTCCAGACCGCTGCGAGGGTCATGGCCGCAAAAGATTTGCGTAAAGTATTTTTGCCGAACATTGAGTTAATCTCCTCCTGAATCAATCCTTTCAAAGTTAAAATATAATACCTGTGAATAGGTCAAATTACAACTAGCGAACGGGGCTGGTCGGATTATTATTGTCACGAGTGGCAATGATGATCACGACAGCTGTTGCTCCGCCGATGATTACCGCCCAATACCACCAGTCGAGGCCGCCCGGACCGGGCTTGGCTGATTTGGTAGAACTGGACGAATTAGCACCTGCGGTCTCGCCTGCGTTGAGCATAATCGTGTCGCCCGAAAGTGTCTTGACGCCGACGCCCTGTGCCGCGTTAAGAACAGTGACATTACCTGCCGTGAGGCTGCCCTGGACAACGTTGCCGTCGCCATCGATAGAAAATGTTGTGTTCGGGCCAAGCTCGATCTTGCCGGCTTTACCCATGTTCAGCACGACGCTCGTTCCCTCAGGGGTGGTGATCGTGCTTGAAGCAAAGACTGTACGGCCGCTCTTTGCAGGCTCGCCGTTAACAGTTACCGACGTTCCTTCGGAATTGCCGCCGGTGACGATCAATTCGCCAATCGACTTAGTCGACGAGGCCAATGTAAACATCGACGTCACCGAGATCAATGTAAGCAACAGGGAAAGGGAAACTGCCCTTTTACCAAAGCGGATAAAGTCCATATTTTTCATGCTGTAAATGCCCCTGAGATAAGGTTTAAAGATTAAACCTATCAATCTTTTACACGAATAAGAAACCGATGTCAACAAAACGACATGGGATGACAGAGAAGTCGGATATCCCTATTCCATAGCTTAACAGGTGTACTAAGCCTTGGTTTATACATTTTATAACACATTCGGGCCGGAATTAAAAGCCAAATATCAGGAAATACAGCAGATACGCGAAATCCTGTCCGATACCGATAAATTCAGGCTTATAGTAAGACGAAAGACGTGGTCGCATGGTCTGAAAAACGCCATCCATTAGACCTGTTTCATATTTTTTGCCGGACATTTTTCCACGTATTGCCCAAAGCTCCTATTTTTGTTCTAATTTCGACAGTTCAGATCAATTTGTTTGCATGGGAGAAACTGTAATGAAGTTCAAAATATTGTATGTTCTGCTCGCCGCCATCATGCTTGGCGCCTGTTCGGGCGAACCCAAGGAAAAACGTATCAAGATCGGGTTCGCGATGGACACGTTAAAAGAAGAGCGTTGGCAGCGTGACCACGACGCATTCAAGGCCCATTGCGAAAAGATGAACGTCCAATGTGTCATCACCGTTGCCGATAACAAGGCCGATAAGCAGGCGAATGATGTTGACAACCTGCTTACGCAGGGAATCGATGTGCTGGTGATCGCTCCGCACGACGCGACACAGGCGGCCTCGATGGTCGAAAAGGCTAAAAAGCAAAATGTGCCTGTCATCAGCTACGACCGTCTGATCAATTCGGATAAGATCGACCTTTACATCTCGCATCAGGTGCCGATCATTGGCCGCAAGATCGCCGAATACGCACTCAAGGCGGTGCCTAAGGGCAACTACGTGATGGTCTACGGAGCCTCGACCGATAATAACGCCGTCATTATGAAGAAAGCGCAGCTTGATGTTCTGCAATCGGCGATCGATAAGAAGGACATCACGATTGTCGCGGATAACTTCATCACCGATTGGAAACCTGAAGAAGCGATGAAGATGGCGGAAAATGCCTTGACAAAGAATAATGATGACGTAAAAGCGTTTGTCGTATCGAATGACGGTATGGCGGGCGGCGTTGCTTCGGCGATCAAGAATCGTAATCTGACGGGCAAGGTGATTGTTACAGGTCAGGACGCGTCGCTCGATGCGTTGCAGCGTATCGCCGAGGGATCGCAGTCGATGACCGTATATAAGCCGATCATTCCGCTCGCAAACAGCGCCGTCGAAGCGGCGATCAAGCTGGCCAAAAAGGAAAAGCTCGACACCAAGCCTTTCATGAATGACGTAACAAAGAAAGAAGTGCCGTCTATTCTTCTTGAAGTTACTACGGTCGATAAGGCGAATCTCGTCGATACGGTGGTCAAAGATGGCTTTGCCAAATTTGACGATATATATAAGAACGTCCCCGAGTCAGACCGTCCGAAAAAACCTTAACCCGATGACCGACCTTGTCCTGGCCGCCGATCTGGGTGGCACAAACCTGCGAATGGCCGCCGTCGATGGCGTCGGTCATCCGCACAATCTTACAAAGCGGCCCGTTCCCAAAGGTGTTTCGCCCGAAGGTCTGATGGATCTGATTCGGGAGATGTCGGCTGTGTGCCGTAACGGATTATTGGGCGAGGTGCGTGCGGTCGGCTTTACGGCACCGTCACCGGTTCCGTTAGATTTTGACGGCATCCTCACTAAACTCCCAAATCTCGGTTCCGTCACGGGCATGAATTTCAAACGAGACCTCGAAGATCTGTTCAAACTCCCTGTCTTCATGGAAAACGACGCGACTGCGGCCGCGATCGGTGAGAACTGGATCGGAGCTTCGCGAAGTGTGCAGAACTCGGTCTGCGTAACCCTCGGCACAGGCATCGGCGGCGGCATCATTATTAATAATGAACCGCTTCGCGGTCCCGACGGCATTGGCGGAGAGATCGGCCACATGACAGTTGAACCAGACGGTCGTCCCTGCAAATGCGGGAGCATCGGCTGCATCGAGGAATACGCCTCGGCAACGGCGATCACGCGTATGGCAGTTGAACAAGGCTTGAATGCCGCCAATGCACGAGAAGTCTACGAAGCCTGGCAAACCGGCGACGAGCGGGCGGAAAAGGTTTTCGCTGCAATGGGCCGATACCTCGGCATCACGCTTGCTGGCCTCGCCAACACATTAAACCCCGAAATGTTCGTCATCTGCGGCGGCGTCGCCGCCGGTTGGGATGCGTTTTCGCACCACACCACCGCCGAGATCGAAAAACGAGCTTACCCAGCCGCTGCAAGACGCGCAAGCATCACACGCTGCCAACTCGGCGACAACGCCGGCATTATCGGTGCCGCGCGATCCGCCTTTCTGCGGGTCTCGATCTAAGTTGAACTCGCGGACTGTGACCCAACACGTGAGATCGACGGTCTTTACAATCCCTAAGAACCCTCGTATCATAAGCATTCACATCTATTGAATAATTTTACTAACTGTCGAGGTGTAGCAATTCCATCAGCCTGGAATCGCTCATTGTTGAACCCGTTATTTTGGGCTTGCCGACGATGCTTCTGGCTGGAACGCAGAATCCTTTATAGCCCTCTTTTGAATTCGATTACCGGCAAATCGGCATTCAGACAAGGAGAGAGTGTGTTGAACAAAAAATATTCAAAATCCGGTTTCGGAGAGGTGCTCGGACGCTTTGCGATTGTTGCAATTGTATTCGTTTCTCTTGTTTCCTCAAACAATTTTGCCCAGGACGATAAAAAGAAGGCGGACGAGGTGAAAAAACAACAGGAAAAAGCCGCCAAGGCTCAAGCAGACCAAGATAAGAAGCAGGTGAAAGCAGAGCGTCGTTATCAAAAAATAAGGGTCTTTGCACAGGATAAATACGGTAAGGATCCTGACTTTAAGGATACAGTTGACGACGCCTATCGGGCCATTCGCGAGACCCACACGCGCAACGCATACGAGATAAATATGCGACCGTCAAACATAAAGCTGGTTTCGCGTGATGGTGAAAAGGTGCGCTTTGACCACACGCTCTACGACAATCCGCTTGCTCAGGACTACGTTAATAGAGTGGGCCAGTCGTTGGTACCAGCAAACTCAAATAAACTATTTGCCTTCAGGGTGCTCCAAAACCCTGTCCCCGAGGCACGGGCGCTGTCCACCGGGACGGTGTATATCTCGACAGGGTATTTGTCCGTGATCGATAACGAAGCTCAGCTCGCATACATTCTGGCCCACGAGATTGCTCATATAGAGTTCGACCACTGGTTTCAGGATATCCTTGTCGATTATGGTACACAGCCGTACAGCGAAAAAAACGAGGCGTTTAAGCTGTTTGCCAAGCGGGTTGTGAGTATAATCGCAAGCAGCATGGCTCAGTCAGGCAATTATGCTGTGGCAAATGTTTTGAAAACCTACAGCATCAATGAAACTTTCGTTTGGGAATCCATCCAAGAAGACGAAGCCGATATCGAGGCCATGAAGTATATGTTTGGCAGAAATTACGATGTCACTGAAATCCCCAAACTTTACACGAGGATGAAGCAACTGACATCAGATCCTCGTTCACAAACCGGGTTTATTGCCGATCCGGAACGTATTCTTCAACGGCTTTCGGCCTTCACGTCGAGCTCCACTCAATACACTAAATCGGGTTCCACGGCAGGGGCGGCAGACCTGTCCGCGATGCGCGAAAAAAATAATTCGCTAACCGGCGCGCGCGGAATCGCAAAGATGTTAAACGAAACACTCGCTCCGGAAATCAAAAAGAAGCTGGAGGCTGGCGAACTGCTTGCGTCCAGCGGAGAGTTTCAGTCTGTGATGGCGATGGTCAAACGCGACAACGGGATACGGGCTTTTCAGTTCGACATCTTCGAGATGGCCCGCAACAATCTAAGTGACTCCATCGCCATTCGTGACAACGATCCGTCAGCTTATTACTATTACGGTAAGGTGCTAAAACAAACGGCGCGAAACGCGTCTGAAATGTCCGCAGCCCTGGCAAATCTCAGACAGTCGATTCAGTTGGACCAGCAGAGACAAACTATTGCAGAGCCATATTTGTTTCGAGCTCTGCTAAGGCTTGTCGAACGAAACCCAAATGAGGCTGCGATGGTTGTAAATGATCTGCGTACCTATGTAACGATCTATCAACGGGAAAACGCCGGTGCATTGCCGACCAATATCGATTTTATTTACGACGTTATGCGGGATTTTGAGGTTTTGGATTATCGAGCCTCCCCGGCAGTGAATACGGCCGACGCGCAAAAAGCGGTTTTCGGGAGTCAGTCGTCCACCGCCCAACCCGCCCCGCAACCTGTGACGGCCAATACGGTGGTCGTTACACCGGCGTCGGCTCCGGCGAAGCCCGCCGCAAAGCCCGTGAAAAAGCCGTAATTTTGTGATACTTGATTGCTAGGTTTATGGAGACATTATGATCAGGTTTTTAGCCAGAAGTTTCATGTTTCTTGCGCTTCTAATTGGAATTACAGCGCCTGTAAAATCGCAGGAAACTGACCGCACACCTTTTGCTATCGAGTTTCCAGAATTAGAGAGTGGCTTTTTGACAAAGCCCAAAGAGTCCATCGCTAGTGCGAACGTCAATGTTGTCAAGTTCTGGATGCTGAACCCCGTGGCCGCGACGATCGACTGGGGAAGGATCAAGGTTCGAATAAATCGACAATCAGCCAACAAATTGTGTGCCCAAGTTCCTGCCTCGCAGGGTAAGGTGATGCGATGTGATCTAAATATGTACGCAGGTTTTCGCCTTCAGGGCCAGGAAAATTTTTTTGAGATAGAGGCTGCGGGAACTGATGGAAAACGGTTCTTCGCTAGTTTTATCGTGGCAACGGAGCCTAAACTCGCTAAAAAGGGGGCGGTGACCACCGGTTTCTCAGGTCGAAGATTCGCGGTCGTGATCGGAGTTTCCAGATACATTTATAACGATGCAGGGCTCGGCAATCTGGAATATGCCGACGATGATGCCGAAGCTATGAATGAGTGGCTTAAGGGAAAAGGTGGTTTTACACCGGACAATATTTTGTTTATGACGAACGAGAAAGCGACGCTAAATAGCGTACGTGATTCGCTCGGCCGGTTTTTGACTAAGGCGACAGAGAACGATCTGGTACTTTTCTTTTTGGCCGGCCATGGAACGCCAGACCCGTTTAATCCGAACGAGTTGTATTACCTGGTCGCCGATTCGAAAGTGACCGATCTTAAGAATACCGGCTTGCCTATGACCGAACTCAAGAGAATCATAGACAGGGATCTTAAATCTAAACGTGTCGTCTTTTTGCTGGACACCTGTCACAGCGCGGGACTTAACGGCAGGGAAGGTGCTCGATCTGGCAATTCCGTGGGTGGTAGTCGCAGTATCGCCACCGGGAACTATGACGAACGTCAATTGACACAGGTCGAAGTTAAGAACGATGTAAGCCAACGTGCTGGACAGTTATTTGGTTCGCCCGGCCGTGCGGTCATTACGTCGTCTGGGGCCGGGGAGACATCACGCGAAGCGTCAAAATGGGGAGGCGGACATGGTGTATTCACGTGGGCCTTGCTCGAAGGGCTAAACGGCAAGGCGGATAAGAATGGCGACATGCGAGTAACCGCTGCGGAACTTTATGACTATATCAGTGATCGCGTTAGACTCGAGACAAATTTTAAACAAAACCCTCAATTGTTTTCGCTGCTCGCCAATGATCTCGATATTGCGTTGTTGAAATAATATAGTTTTAAGTTTAACGTTTGTCGAAGCCTAAATACGCGGCTCGATCTGAGTTGCACCTGTAACACCTTTTAGTTATACTGTTTGTTTGCTGAAGCGAGTGGAATCGTGACGAGTGGGTTTCGCACCCGCTTTTTTATTTGGTTACAGGGAATAATGAGCGGCTCATTGATAGAAGACAGAGTCAGGCAGATATCGACGGCAGTTGCTGAAGAAAGCGGTATCGAGCTGGTTCATGTCGAGATCGCGGGGACGAAGCGGGACGCGGTGCTTCGTATATATATTGACAAGGAAGGCGGTGTGACGCTCGATGACTGCGGCAATGTTTCGCGAAAGATCGAGGACGTTTTAGATGCTGAGGATTTTATTCCGTCGCGATATGTACTTGAGGTATCGTCGCCCGGTATCGAACGGCAGCTTTACTCGCTGGTTGATTTCGTGAAATTCACGGGCCATCTGGTCAAGGTGAAGACGAAGGAAGAGATCGACGGGCAAAAAACATTTGTCGGCCCGATCACATCGGTCGAGGGTGAGACGATCACGGTTGACGACCGGACGAAGGGAATTGTGAGTTTTGAATACTCAGGCGTTGACAAGGCGAATTTGAAGATCGATCTGGCGAAAGAGTTTGGTCGCTAGATCAGTGGAAAAGTTATGACATCATCCATCGGACAGAGTATAGAGGCGTTGTGTGCCGAGCAGGGTCTTGACCGCGATATGATCATCGAGGCAATGAAGGACGCAGTGCGAGCCGCCGCTCGTAAGCAATTTAAGGATAAGACCGGTGATTTTGTTCAGGTCGACTGGAACAACGAAGAAGGGATCGTTGAGATCTCGGCCCAGAAAACGGTTGTTGAGGTAGTTGAAGATCCGCTCGCTGAGCTTTCGCTGGTAGATGCGATCGAGCTAGCCGGTGACGAGATCGAGATCGGCGATATGCTTTTGCTGCCGCTGCCGACCGAGGAACTTGGCCGGATCGCGGCCCAGACGGCCAAGCAAATTCTCGTGCAGAAGGTCCGCAAAGCAATTCGCGAGAAAGTTTATGAGGAATACATCGATCGCAAGGGCGAGCTGATCAACGGCACCGTCAAGCGTTTCGAACGTGGCGACATGATCATCGATCTTGGTAACAATCTCGAGGCCATCGTCCCTAAGTTTGAGCAGTCACGCGGTGAGATGTGGAATCAGGGCGAGCGTATTCGCGTCGCTATCGTCGACGTTTCCAGGGAACAGAAAGGCCAGCAGATACGCTGTTCCAGAGCATCGTCCGAGTTGCTCAAGCGTCTCTTTGAGATGGAGGTTCCTGAGATCTACGACGAAACCGTTGTGATCAAATCGGCCGTTCGTGAACCCGGCGACCGTGCCAAGATCGCGGTCACATCCAATGAAAAGGATGTCGATCCGGTCGGAGCCTGCGTTGGTATGAAGGGTTCGCGTGTTCAGGCGATCATCAAGGAACTTCGCGGCGAGAAGATCGATATTATCGAGTGGTCGGACGAACCGTCCGTGTTTGCAGCAAATGCACTCTCACCGGCTAAAGTCTCGCAGGTTCGCATTACGGATATCAACAATCGTTTGATGGAAGTGATCGTTGGCGAAGACCAATTGAGCCTTGCGATCGGTAAGAAAGGACAGAACGTCCGCCTCGCGACGCGGCTCGTCGGCTGGGAGATCAAGATCGTCAGCGAAGAACTGCTCAAGCAGGAAATTGCCAAGCAGATGGGCAAGATGATGGCCTCCGGAGCACCTGTTCCGATCGCTGCACTTGAGGTCGTATCAGCCGGTCAGGCCGAGACGCTCGCTGAAAAAGGTGTCGAGGATGTCGAAGCTTTGGCAGCGATGTCCATTGACGATCTGGTAGATTTTCTCGATATCAGCATGGATGAAGCCGAGTCGGTCAAGGCATCGGCAACGGCCATCGTCGAGGCTAAGAATGCAGAGGTGGGCGGCGATGCTCAGGAAGAAGTTGCGACTAAAACTCCATCGTTGGAAGCGGAAGCAGTTGCAGTGGCAGAAGCATCGGAGGAAAAAGCGGTAGAAGGTGAGACAGAAGCAGAGCCTGCAGAAGATGTTGAGCCTGAGGCAGTAGCCGAGCCGACAGAAGAGACGCCAGAGGCGGAATCGACCGAGACGGTTGATGCCGAAGAGGAAAAATAGCGGCATAACGGTCGTTGTCGCATCTCTTTTTGTTCGGAAGTTTGGTTTTCAGTTTTGGTTGGATCAAGTTTAAGTATGGCGATGGGTAAGAGCATAAGAATCTACGATCTTGCACGCGAAGTGAAACAGGATACAAAGCGTGTGATGGAAGATCTGCGGCGTGAGGGGGCCGACGTTAGCGTCGCGTCCAACAGCGTTCCGTTTGAGATCGCCGAAAAGGTTCGCAGTAAATATTTCCCGAAAACCGAGATCGCACCAAAACGCGCGATCAAGGTCATCAAGGCCGCCGCGAGACCAGTCGAAGAGGTTGCGGAGACCGTCGAGGAAATCGTCGCGACACCGGCCGAGCCTGCGCCTAGGGTCGAAACGAGGGCAAAACCTGCTACATCTGACGAGGTCGCTCCAAAGGTCAAGAAATTATCTCTGAAAGAGGTCGTTACCCCCGTACCCGTGGTAAAGGCACCGCCGCCTGCGACCGAAACAGGAACAACGGTCAAAAAGGTGCTCAAGCGCAAGGCGGCTGAGACGGCTGCCGTCGAGGTGGAAACTGAGATCACAGAGGAAGCTCCGGTCGAGGCTCCCGTTGAAGAAACCGTCGTCGCCGAAACAGATGTCGAAGCGACACCGGCCCCTGAACTAGAATCGCCTACCGGAACCCGCATTAAGCGGATGACGCTCTCGGCCGAGGCTCTCAAGCAAGGCATCAAAGCCGGCGATCGAGTGGTGGCAGAGGCTCCGACGCGAACTGGCAGCCTAATGCAGGATCGTGGACGGCCCGGTGCTCCAGGACAATTCCGCGGAACGCCTGGCGAAAATGCGGCTCCGCAGATGACCTACACCCCTCCGGCGGATAGCCGTCGCCGTCCAGGCCGCGGTGGAGGCCGTAAGGGCCGTGCGATCGATGACAAGACGGGCCGATACGCCGATCGCGATGCCGATGCACCCCAGAAGCGTTCGATCGAGGAGAGAATTCTCGATCAAGTGGGAACTGTCGATAGTGAGAATCTAAAAGCCATCCGCCTTACAGAAGGGGCGACGGTCCGCGAATTTGCCGAGGCTCTCAGCATCACGCCGCGTGACATCGTGCAGCTGCTTATCAAGCGCGGCGTTTTTGCCACGCTCAATCAGCCGATCGGCGAGAAGATGGCAAAGGAAATGGCCTCGGACTATGGAATTGATCTGAGCTTTGTGCCGTTCGAGGAAATGGTCATCGAGCAGGAGTTCGAGGAGCTGATCGCGGCCGACGCCGACGATGTCGAGATGCCGCGGGCTCCGGTAGTGACCGTCATGGGCCACGTTGACCACGGAAAAACCTCTCTTCTCGACGCCATTCGATCTGATAATGTTGCTGAGGGCGAGGCCGGCGGCATCACGCAGCACATCGGTGCGTATAGCGTCATGGTGCCGAATTCGGATAACCCGGACGAACCTCGCCGCGTTGTGTTCCTCGATACTCCGGGCCACGAAGCATTTACCATGATGCGTGCCCGTGGTGCCAAGGCGACCGATATCGTTGTTCTCGTTGTGGCCGCAGACGACGGCGTTATGCCACAGACGATCGAGGCAGTCGAGCATTCGAAAGCGGCAGGAGTTCCGATAATCGTTGCTATCAATAAGATCGATAAACCGGGGGCGAATGTCGATAACGTCAAAAATGGTTTGGCCGGACTTGGCCTGCAGCCGACAGAATGGGGCGGCGAGACGGAGATGGTCGAAGTTTCGGCCAAACAGCGGACAAACCTCGATACCTTGCTCGAAACCGTTCTGCTCCAAGCTGACATTCTCGAACTAAAGGCCAGCCCGACGCGTCGTGCGTCAGGCGTTGTTCTCGAAGCAAGATTGGATAAAGGCCGCGGTGCGGTTGCGACCGCGTTGGTGCAACAGGGAACGTTGCGTGTTGGCGATCCGTTTATCGTTGGACAGTTTTCAGGCAAGATCAGAGCGATGTTCTCGGATCGCGGTGAGGCCGTGACCGAAGCATTGCCCGCGACGCCAGTCGAGATACTTGGTTTGCAGGGCGTCCCGGGAGCCGGGGACACGTTCCAGGTCGTTGCCGATGTTGAGAGAGCACAAGACATTGCCCAGCAACGTCAAATGCACACCCGTCAGGCCGCAATGCTTAAGACCACCAAGCGTGGTATCGAGTCGCTCGGTCAGGCTGACATCAAGGAACTTCTCG
>JANPDK010000164.1:0-7386 GCA_031431415.1 Acidobacteriota bacterium
CTCGCTGCGTCCGTGCTTTTTCCAATTCTCTCGGGCACGATCAACAGAACGCTCAGGATCGGCCATTTCCTGCATCCGTTCGTAGCCAACCTTTGCGAGCCAGAGTTTTATCGGCTCGGCCTTCGGACTCGGTATAGACTGGATCAGACGCAAAAGTGTTTCTGGATCGGCAACATCGGTGTTGTACCGTTTGCCGTCTGCTGCCTCCAGTTTCAGTTGGTGACAATTTGTCACCGACTGGCTTCCTTCCTTCCTTAGCCTTTCCTTGAGCTTATTCCAGTATTTCCGCCCGGTTTTATAGTCGGTTTGCTGAGTCAATACCTGCACAATATCAACAACAGAGAAATACCAAGTCTCATTCGTCTCATCAAAAACTCGACGAATCTTAAATCTCTCAAAAAGGGCCAGATCGGTACGCATAGTCGTATATCTTACGGAGCAATCTCAGAAACAACCTCCGACATCTGACTCACATTCCCGAACGTGTCCGTCGCGGTCAGATAGTAATAGTATTTCTTGCCCGACTCGACCTTGGTGTCTTGAAAGGTGTTTGTTTTCAATAGATCAGGGGTTAAAAGCTGCCATTTTGCTTTATCGAGGTCAGGGTCGGCCGAGCGGTAGATCTTGTATCCGGCGATGTCTTTTTCGGGATTTATGGCAAAGAAGATCGAGATCGTGCCCGGTGCGGCGGCGAGCGTGATGGCGGCCGCGGCGGTTGGGGCGAAGGTGTCGACGGGCTTGAATTTTAGTACGTTAGACTCAGCACTCTCGATCGGCTCGGCCTGCACGCCCGATGAGACGGCACGGACGAAGTAGTAGTAATCCTTTCCGAATTCAAAAAACTCGTCCGCGTAGGTTGTCGACGTGACCGGCGTTTTGTTGAGCCGCGTTCCGGGCACCTTTTCCGATGTCGAACGGTAAATGTTATAGCCAAGGATACTTAACGGTGTCGTTCCGTCGATATTGGCGGTTGGCGATTGCCATTTCAACGTCACGGCATCCTGTGACGGTTCGGCAGACAGCCTCGTCGGGCCGGCGGCAACTTTTGCCGCCGGTTCGATAAGCAGGGAATTGGAGAACGCGGCTTTTTGCCCGGTCGAATTTACGAATCTGATAGCATATCGCAGCCGAGCGGCCTGACCGGCAAACTGCAGCGTGTCCTTGTATTGCAACGTTTTGAGCCCAAAATCGGCATCTGTGACGGGCATGGTCGTGATCACATTGCTGCGGCTGGCAAATTCTTCCTCGGAAAGCTGCAGAGGGGAAGTCGCGGTCTCGGCGAGCCGGTAGATGTCGATGCGGCTGATATTCTGCACGTTGCCGGCCGGAGCATTGCGAGCGGGCATCGTCCACGACAAGATTACCTGATTACCGCGTTGAAAACCGGCAAGCTCGGCACGCTGCTGCACGCGTTCGCGTGGCGGAGTCGGGACACCGCGTTTCCCGCATCCGAAGCCGATAAACACCACAAACGCTAAAAGCGCTATTGGCGCTTTAATTTGCAGGCGCTTAAACATGATCATTGTGGCGCGCAAATGCGCAACGGGGTTTAGCATGTGCTTAACTAAAGAATGTACTGCCTGAGATCCTGATCCTCAATTAGAGCGCTTAAACGCTCATCAACGTAGGCTGCGTCTATGTTCTGCTGCTTTTGTTCGAGTTCGCTGCCGAGGAAGCTGATCTCTTCGAGAAGTTTCTCGACCAGAGTGTGCAGCCGCCGGGCACCGATATTTTCCGTAGTTTTATTGATCTCGGCGGTCATCTCGGCCAGTCGATCTATAGCGTCATCGGTGAAAGTAAGCTCAATTCCCTCGGTGCTTAAGAGGGCCTGGTATTGTTTGATCAGCGAATTTTTCGGCTGTACCAGAATGCGCTTAAGGTCGTCGATGGTCAACGCCTCGAGCTCGACGCGGATCGGAAAACGGCCCTGTAGCTCGGGAATGAGGTCGGTCGGCTTGCTTACGTGAAAGGCTCCCGCGGCGATGAAGAGAATGTGGTCGGTCGAGACCATTCCGTATTTTGTATTTACGTTGGTGCCCTCGACGATCGGAAGCAGGTCGCGTTGGACTCCTTCGCGTGAAACATCGGGATTGCCGCCGGTTTCGCGGCCCGCAACTTTGTCGATCTCGTCGAGAAAAATAATGCCGGACGACTGAGCTTTTTCTATCGCCTTACGAGTTATCTGCTCCATATCGACAAGGCTTTCCTGTTCGTCTCGGAGCATGATCTTGCGGGCCTCGCCGATGGTGAGCTTTTTCTGGACAGTCTTCGCCGGAAACATGTTGCCGAACATGTCCTTGAAATTCACGCCCATTTCCTCCATTCCCTGGCCGCCGATAAAATCTATCGTCGCGTTGGAGCGGTCCTGAGTCTCGATATCTACGAGCCGGTCGTCGAGATCTCCGCGTTTTAATTGTTCGCGTAGCTTCTCGCGGGTTCTCGAATGAGAAATTGCGGTCTCTTCCAAACTTTCTGAGCCTTCGTCGGTCGTCGCCTGATAATTCGAATGCGACGGCGGCAGCAGAATGTCGAGCAGCTTTTCCTCAACGTTCTGCTCGGCTCGCGGCAGAACTTCCTCGAAAGCGCCTTGCTTCGCCATATCGACCCCGACATCTGCGAGTTCGCGGATCATCGATTCGACATCGCGGCCGACGTATCCGACCTCGGTAAATTTTGACGCCTCGATCTTTATGAAAGGCGAATTTGCGAGCCGTGCCAAACGGCGTGCGATCTCGGTCTTGCCAATGCCCGTCGAGCCGATCATCAGGATATTCTTCGGCAAAACATCCTCAGCGATCTCCGCCGGCAGCTTTTGCCGACGAATACGATTACGCAAAGCAACCGCCACCGCCTTCTTAGCCGCATTCTGCCCAACGACATACTTGTCCAACTCCTCAACAATTTGCCGCGGAGTCAGATCATCCAAATTAGGCCGTGCAGCAGCCTGCTCGCCGCCAAGATATATCGCCATTGTATTTAGATGATAATGAGTGAGTTGAGATTAGGCAAAAGCGCGGCCATCTGACACGGTTAAAAGCTTTGGGAAAAAGCGGGATGCGTGTTATCTTTTTGACATGGACACTCTTACGGAAATTGAGGCTGCGGTGGAAACGTTGCCCGCTGAAGAAAAGGAAGAGCTGCTTCGCTTTATTGCCGGACGGTTGCGTTCTGAGTCCGTCGAGCATTCCCGGCCTGTTGAATTCAAACGAAGCCGACGTGGCTTCCCCATCTCCCATGGTCGGGTCGCATTCACGTCTGCGGATGTAACCCTGATTGACGCTCGGGCCGACGCAAGCTAGTTATAACGGAGGCGATATTGAGAAATCTCTTCGTCAGAGAGGTCTTTGGAATCTACCAGACGATAATGTCGTTCCGCAACGATCTTTATTCCGTCTTCTGTATTCTCAAACTCAGTAAGAACAATGGCGCCGTCTTTTCTGAATTGGGCGGCAATCGGACGGCAAATCAGGTTCGCGAACTCTTCCTTATTCCCTAACGCAAAATTATTCTCAATCTGGACAATTCCCAACTCGTCTTTTTCACCTTTAGCCTCAACCGGCATGCAATAATGAGCGCCGTGCTTATCAATTCCTAAGTAGAATTCATCAGTTTCCGTTTGTCCGATATCTGGTAGGGAGGTTCGGAGGTGACTTTGCATCGAGTAGCATGTGAGACCGGTGAAAATATCGATTAGCCGATTAAACCGTATCTTAGCGAGTAACGCCTGCTCATCGCCGAGTGCATAGCGATTAATGATTCCCGGCGTGGCGTCAGGAATTTTGGTTTCCGCGAAGTCTGGATTCGGTGCTAAGGAGATTTCCTTGGCAAGAGCGAAACTATATTTCCCTCTACCTTTTCCTCTAATTACCCATTGATAGCCAGTCGGTTCGGTATCTGTAACTCGTTTTGTTTTTCCGCCCCTGGAGCGAAAAGCGTAAATCACATCTGGCACGTTTTTGGGTAACTTTATGCCAATTTTATCTGCCGTATCTATTAGCTCGTCTTTCGTAAAGTCGACCTGCGTACAGCCTTTTACGAATTTTCGGAAAAATATATCTTCGACCAGACTAGCGTACCGATTGAGCTTCACCTGCTTCTCATCTTTTTGCTTGCTGTTTTTTGCCATGAATCTTTTTACCCTTTCTTAGGTCCGGGCCAACGTAGGACTACGACTTCCTCGTTCAAATCGGATTTCGTTGCTGTCGAAAAGCGTGTGCGGAAAACGTCTATTGTTTCCAGTTCGTAACCAAGCGAGACTGCGATGTCGGCAAGTATGTGCCCGGTAGGGATCATTACCTGTAAATAAGACGCCTGATCACCTACAACATAGCCGAGTTGAGATCCTTTCTTCAAAAATGGCTGAAGTTCCTTGAGATGTTTTGCCATGCCCCCGAAGTAGAGCTTTGTTACACGAGCATAGGCGCGCTCGAATCCAGAAGTCTTTCCTCTTCGGATCCTTTCTGCTTCGATCTGTTCGGCAATCTCTTCAACTTGCGGAATATGCTTTACGAATTGATCATCATCGTCTTCTTTGTAAATTCCTCTCGTATTCGATCGAAGCAACGTCTTCTTCATTGCTCGAAGCTCTTCCTTAGAACTGACAAAACCGAGAAGCACAGACTCAAGCCGAGTCGTGCGGGTGTAGTCCTTCTCATTCGGGTAGGGAGGCGAAGTAATCACAGCACTGATACTGGAAGGTCTGAGGTGTCCCGCGAAGTTACGTGCGTCCGTAGCGATTACATTTGCGTCCGCTAAGAGATGCCCATCAACTGCGATTAAATCGCGAGACATTTGGCTGACCTGTTCGAACCAAGGCTCTATTACGGCGGCATCCTTTTTTAGCTTACCGATGCCAACTTCAGGGCCAAAGCGCAGATTACTCGACTTAAAGACAACGGTGTTCGCGAGTGCTAGGCAAAGAGAGCCATAGATCTCAGTTCGGGCAAATTGCTCAATCTCTTCCAGAAGCACAAGAACCTTGTGGAGCGGAACAGGGCTAATGGAATCCGTGAGAATCAGAGCCCTCTTGTCAGGCGTTAGGTCTTTCAAGAGAGAATTCTCAATTTCCGAACAGTCCGTCAGGTCAGAAATTCCAATTCTCGCAAGCCTTTTCTGAACTCGACCGTAAATTTTTTGGGCGGTTTCCAAAAGGAGGGCTCCATCGACAGACCAATTGACCTTTATCGAACCCGCAAACTGAGCAAATTTGTTGGCTTCGAATCCGATTGAAGTAATCTTTTCAAATTTTGATTCGACGAGAGTTGTCGCGGTGCCACAAAACGGGTCGAGAATAACGTCTTTACCCGGTTGCAGATCAAATTTTCGTATATAGTCGCGAACCAGTTGTGGCGGAAATGAAAGAATGAACCGATACCAGTCGTGAAATTGCCGATCCGAGTGCAGCAGCTTGTTACGATCCCGATTTTTTATTTCGGGCGATTCATATTGCTTTGGAGCGTGGCCGGCAGATTCGAGCATATTGGATTCAACAAGAATATCATCACTCGACCGACAACAGAACTGTGCCCACGCAGGTTGACCATACTATATCTCTTCCACAACAATATCACCATTCGTATAAATGCAGATCTCGCCCGCGATCCGCAGGGATTCTTCGGCGATCTCTTTTGCGGATAGGGTCGTATGTTTCATCAACGCACGGGCGGCGGCCAGGGCGTACATGCTGCCGGAGCCGACGGCGAGGAGGCCATCGTCGGATGAGATGACGTCGCCTTTGCCGGAGATGAGGAAGGCGTCTTTTTCGTCGGCGACTATGAGCAGGGCCTCGAGATTTCGGAGGTATTTGTCGGTTCGCCAATCTTTGCTGAGCTCGATCGCGGCACGTTCAAGCTGGCCCTGAAACTGCTCGAGCTTTGTTTCAAATCTGGTCAGCAGCGAGAAGGCGTCGGCCGTCGAGCCGGCGAAACCGGCGAGGATCTTACCGTTCGAGACGCGGCGTACTTTTCGCGCGGTGCTTTTGATGACAGTCTCGCCAAGCGTAACCTGCCCGTCCCCAGCCATCGCGGTCTTACCATCGCGTTTGACGAGCAGAACAGTGGTTGAGCGAATCCTTTTCATAGTACCTAAGTTGCAGAGTGCCAGAGTTGCGAAGTTATAGAATATCAGAGTTTACGAAGAAGTTGCGAAGTTGCGAAGTTACGAAGTGCCTGAGTCGGTGTCTTTCAAACCTTGGTACTCTGGTACTTCGCAACTCTGTAACTATTCGCAACTTCGCAACTATTTGACAGAATGGCCCATTTGATTGAACATAAAAGGGTTTTATGGCGAGACGTCCGCGGATCGGTATTACGATGCGGCTTGAGATGGAAACGAGCCGATTTTATCTCGGGCGTGACTATAGCGAGATGGTTGAGGCGTGCGGCGGCGTGCCGGTGCATTTGGGGCTGATACCGAAGGCGGAATATATTGCCGAGGCTCTCGATGGCTGTGACGGAGTGCTACTGCCGGGCAGTAATACCGACATCGATCCGATATACTACGGCGAAGAGCCGCATCCGAGGCTCGGGACGGTCATTCCGGCGAAGGATCTGACGGATAGGCTGGTTTTGGACGAAGTTGAAAGATCCAATTTGCCGCTTCTCGGCATTTGCTTCGGAATGCAGGCTCTGAACGTGCATCGCGGGGGCACGTTGATACAGGACATCGGCTCGCAGGTGAAAAATTGCATCAAACATGAGCAGGGAGCACCGGCGACGCGTACTTCGCATAGCTTGAAGATAGAGAAGGGCAGTTTGTTAACGACTTTGCCATCGGTAAAGGTTGCGAAAACAGCGGTTCGAGTGAATTCTTCGCACCACCAGGCAGTTGCTAAGGTCGGAAAGAATCTGAAAGCAATTGCCTGGGCAAGCGACGGCGTGATCGAATGTGTGCATGATACTCGAAAAGGGAGATTCGCTCTGGGCGTGCAATGGCATCCGGAACTAACTGCTCCGGATGATCGTTTGTCAGTGGAGATATTTGAGTTGTTTATCGCGCGATGCGTGACTTAGCGGTTTTATTCGTGTCTAACAGTTAACAGTGGGATAGTTTTAAGTTGGTAGTGAAAGCAACTTGCAACTCTAAACTATGTAACTATTAACTGTTAGAGTGATTCGCCCCCGGATTGCCGCTAATGCGTGATTCCGGTTTAAACTTAGTTCGACCTTTGATTTGTAAATGGATAATCCAATTTTAATAGCAATAGTTTCGTGGTTCTTTCCCGGCGGTGGGCATCTTGTTCAGGGAAAGATCGTGCGCGGGGTGATAATCGCTTCGGTCGTGTGGCTGATGTTTTTGATCGCTATCGCAAGCGGCGGCGCGCATTATCCGGGCTTTGGGTTTAAGGACGGAACGCTGTTGTATCTGCTTAATGTCTTTGCAAAGATG
>JANPDK010000165.1:0-5678 GCA_031431415.1 Acidobacteriota bacterium
GGACGAGCGAAACTGGTTGTAGATCGGCGACAGAATGAGGTTTGCATCGAGCTGGCGTATGTCGCGTTTCAAGATGGACTCAAGCCAAGCCTCGGGAGCGGTGCGATAGTATTCGTGGCGTTTATTTGGAGCAGTGGCGGAGCGGTTTAGGGCTAACGAACTCATCAGTTCGTCGAGATCGTCAGAGTTCTCCGCAAATAGTGGCTGTCGGTCACGCCCAACGCCGAACCATGCCTTTTCCTGCCCCATCATCGACCGCACACGCGCAAACGGGAGCCCGTTGAATCGCAAGGTCTCGCCCTGCTTAGAAAAGATCAGATCTACCGCATCCGTTGCCGCGTTTATGATGCGACTCGCGGTTTCCGTATGCTGTGGCGAAGCGGGCAGTGTGAGCTTTGGAGCTTTTTCACGCCAGAGGTCGTGGAGTTTTCGCTTTGGTAATTCAACGAGCCTTGCCGGTTCGTCTTTGCGGTTCATCTCAAATATGGTCAGTTTGCTGCGCCAGCGTTCGGTGAGCAGGGCCAGCAGCTTTTGCGCGTTTCTCGCCTGCCGTTTTTCGCAGATTATCCAGAGATCGTTAACAGGTTTTTTCTTGCGCAAACCGAGCTTTTCAATCCAGAGCATCGCCGCCGTAAATGTCGCCTCGACCGTAACCTTGCCCGTGACATCGGCGAACGCAGCAATCGGCGTTTTGTCAGCCGACTCGAACTCGATCTGAGCAAAACGCCCGTTTTCCTCATTGAGAGCGACACGACCGAGTTTTATGTTTGGATCGAACGCGGCGACAAGGTCGGCGACCTCATTCGCGATCTTGAGACGTGCACGTTCAAGTTCCGCGATCAGATCGGCGGCGGATTCACGCGGGACGAGCCGCATTGTTTCGCGTTTCTTGGCAAAAGCACCGGCAACGTCGATCGCGATCTCACCGCCTAGATGCTCAAAACTATTCAGCCGCCAAGAGTGAAATCCTTTGTCGTCGAGAAACCCGAAATGCAGCTTCTCACCGTCATTAAGGACCTCGATCTCTGTTTTTTGGAGTGGAAAAGTTCGCCCGAGTTCGCGGATCAACAGCCACTCATGATGGGCTGAAATCAAATCGCGTAAATCACTTTCGTTCACCATTTATAGTTCGCGTTAAAGTACCGCATCATGTCCTCAGCCCAATCCGCGTAACCCTGCTCCGACGGATGAAGCCCATCCGCAAAAAAGCCATCGAGAGTCACATTCACAGGCTGCGGATAATAGAAAACCCGATCCATGTCGAGCGTAAATTCCTTGATATTGTCGTTGTGCATCTGCGAGAGTGACCACAGGATAGTCTTGATCGGTGGCGGCATGATCGGAGAATGAATGATCATCGGGCAGTTCGAGATGAAGATGACGGCATCAGGATTTTTCTCCCGAAGAATGCCAAGCAGCTCGATCATGTCATTCCGCCATTTGCGCGGACTGGACAGCTTCATCACGTCATTACCGCCGAGGCCGACTAGAATGTAGTCGAACTGCTCGTCCGGCATATGCGGTAGCAATTCATCGATCGTCCGTCGTGCCGTCACACCATTTTTGCCGATCACCCTCCACTCGACCGCCCCGCCGATACGCTCGCTTAATTGCTTGGCGAACTGGCCCGCGAAAGCCAGTTCGTGCGTCCTTGCACCGAGTCCCGCAACGGTGGATTCGCCGATTACAAATAGCCTTGACGCATTATCGTCCTCGCCGTACCGACCCTGTTTCTCACCCGCCGCATCGGGCAATGTACCAACCTTCCAACGTACGATCTGCCCCTGAATCAGCAAAAACGGAGCGATCGGTGCGATCATCGCCGCTCCCGCGATAAACCGCCGCTGCCACCTCGCCAAATTATCCGATCCATTGTCCATGCCGTTCATTATGATAAAATTTAATGCGTCGAATGTTTTTGTCAAATCCGGGAAAATTAATACTCGTCCTGGCCATCGCCGCGGCCCTGATGCCTGCCTGCGGATCGAAGCCTACAACTACGACTGACGGCATGTCACCAATTGATCCGACGTCTGAACGTTTTCCTTTCCCGACAAAAGAGCCGCAGGAATACCAAGGCAATTTTGTCGTTAGTGACGGCGTGACCGAGCAGCTATATTTCGTCGCACGCAAGGGCGAAAAATGGCGCTTTGACATCAACAATAATGGCTCGCCCCGAACGACGCAGGTGCGCAGCGACAAAGTCTATCTGATCGATCACATTAACCACACATACGCGATCGAATCTTTTGCCGATCTCGAAGATTTTGACACGAGCTATTTCAATTCGCTGACATGGGGATTTTTTCGCGGTGCCAATTACATAGAGTACGAAGAGACCGCTCGCAACGGCAATCTTATTAGCTACAAGGCTCGCACGCTCAAAGATAGAAACAACGACGTGCTGATCACGGTCGATGCGACGACGGGCATTATGATACGGCAAGAGATCACGAGCGACAAAGACCTCGATGCTAAAGGTGCTCCGATCAGATACGTTTACGAGGTGCGTGATCTAAAGCTTCAGGTGGACGACACGCCTTTCGACATTCCAGCCGGATATCGCGCAACCACTCGCGGAGCGCAAACCAAATAATGACGGAAAAAAGACATGAAATAACGCCGGAGCAACGCGCCTTTGCCGAAAATGCTCTGCACAATTTACCGTTTTCAAAACTTATCGGCATGAGGCTCGAAGAACTCCGGCCCGATGTCGCCGTTATCAGCATCGACATGCGTGATGACCTTCGCCAGCCGAGCGGCGTGCTGCACGGAGGTGTGACGGCGACACTGATCGATACAGCAATGGCCTTTGCGGTTCGCACACGTCTGGAGATGACTGAGGCGACCGCAACCATCGACCTCACCGTCCACTACCTGCGGCCGCACATGACCGGCAAATTCATCTGCACGGCAAAGGTGGTTCGTGCCGGCAAACGTATCTTCACCGTCTCGGCCGACGTCCACGGCAGCGAAGGCAAACTGATCGCGACGGGCCTATCGACTTACACTAGGGTTTAATTCGTAATTCGTAATTGATAAATTCGTAATTGATTCGAATCGGCTCCGCGCAAATCAATTTCAAATTACGAATTAACAATTACGAATTGTTTCTCATGGAACAGCTAAAGAAATTCGCCCGCTATTTCGCACCGTACAAAGGCACGATCCTGGTCGGTATTTTGTGCATTTTGGTGTCGATGTCGTTCGGATTGCTGATCCCTTACATGGTCGGCCAGGCGGTGGACGATCTGAATCAGGCGATCACGTGGGACAAGATAATTTATTATCCGCTCGTAATTCTCGGCATCAATCTGATGAGCGGCGTGTTTCTGTTCCTGCAGCGAAGACTCCTGATAAATACATCGCGCCATATCGAATTCGATATGCGGCAGGATTTTTACGCGTCCCTGGTCGATCAGCCGCTCGAGTATTTCCAGTCGAACCGCGTCGGCGACCTGATGGCCCGTGCGACCAACGATCTCGCCGCCATCCGTCAGATCGTCGGGCCAATGATCCTTTACAGCTTTCAGGCGATTTTCGCGCTGTGCATTAGCCTGCCGATTATGCTCAATATCTCGGTCAAGCTCACTCTGCTGTTGCTCATCCCGATGCCGCTCGTTTCGCTGACCGTAAAGTTTCTCGGCGAGCAGATTCACAAGCGGTTTGAGAAGATTCAGGAGTATTTCTCCGATATCACGGCCCGCGCGCAGGAAAACCTGACCGGCGTCAGAGTTGTACGAGCATACGCTCAAGAGGACGCTGAGATCGAGCAGTTCCAAGTCCTCAACCGCGAATACGCCGCGCAGAATCTTCGTCTCGTAAAATACGGTGCCGCAATGCGGCCGCTGCTGTTCTTTTTCATCGGCCTCGGATTTGTGATCATCGTCGCGGTCGGCGTCCCTATGGCGGTTCGCAGCGAGATCACGGCGGGCGATTTTACTGCCTTCATTCTCTATCTCCAGCGAATGATCTGGTACCTCATCGCTCTCGGCTACGTCGTCAATCTCTACCAACGCGGCACCGCTAGTTTGAAGCGATTCAACGCCATCCTCGAAGCCGAGCCCGTGATCCGAGATGACAAAGGTACAGTCGAACAACCACCCATCGAGGGCCGTATCGAATTTCGCGACCTGAATTATTCATACAGCTCCCCTCCTTACGAAGGAGGGGTGGCAGCCGCTTCGGCTGACGGGGTGGTTCTCTCCGCGAGCGGGAATACGACAAACGTCCTAAAGGATATCAGCCTTACTATCGAGCCTGGCCAGACCATCGCCTTCGTCGGTAAAACTGGCAGCGGCAAGTCAACGTTGATGAGCCTGATCCCGCGTCTTCTCGACGCTCCAACCGGGAGTGTGCTCATCGACGGCAAACCGGTCCGCGAATTTCCGCTCGCCCAACTGCGCCGCTCGATCGGCTTTGTTCCGCAGGAAACGTTTCTCTTCAGCGACACGCTCGCGGCGAATATTGCTTTCGGGGTCGAAGGTTTTGAACCGCAGAGACACAGAGACGCAGAGAATACGAATGGAAACGAGAAGGGTAACGGCGTTGATCTGAGTTCATCAGTGGCCACTTCTTCCTCCGCGCCACCGCGTCTCCGCGGTGAGATGACCGTTGAGAAGGCCGCCAACATCGCCGGCCTAACCTCCGACATCGAAGAAATGCCTGGCAAATACGAACAGCTCGTCGGCGAACGCGGCATTACGCTCTCGGGCGGCCAGAAACAGCGAACCGCCATCGCCCGTGCCGTGATGCGTGATCCACGAATTTTGATCCTAGATGACTCGCTCTCAGCGGTCGACACTTACACCGAGGAGACGATCCTCCACAATCTACGCGACGTTCGCGCGGGTCGCACGACGCTCATCGTCTCGCACCGCGTCTCAACCATCCGCGACGCCGACCTCATCTGCGTCCTCCACGAAGGCCGCATCATCGAGCGCGGCACGCATCAAGAACTCCTGCACCTAGATGGTGACTACGCAGATCTCTACGAACGGCAGTTACTCGAGGAAGAACTAGACGCGACAGAATAGCTCGCTCTTTTCGTGCCTTTCGCGTCTTTCGCGGTTAAAATCCTAATATGCAGAACGAAAAGATAAACCCCGAAGGAGCCTACGGCACATTGCTCACGGTCTGGGCCGCGCTTCTAATGTCGCAGTTCATGTTTCTCGTGATCGTCTTTTTTACAAAGCCCGAGCTTTTCAAATTCGACCTATCTAAACCATTGCTCGGTGAGAATGCGGTCATTGTTGTCGCCCTCGCTGCTGTTTCACTGGCCAATCTGGTCATATCGATCGTCCTTCGCAAGAAGTTCGTCGAACGCTCGGTCACCGAGCAAAACATCGGCCTCGTTCAGACGGGCATGATCGTCTGCTGTGCTCTGGCCGAGGCGATCTCATTGTTTGGACTGCTACTCGCGTTTGTCTTCGAATATCAGTATTTCTTCCTGTTTTCGATCCTGGGCATCATCGGAATCCTGCTGCATTTTCCGAAACGCGGCGATGTTCATGCCGCGAGCTTTAAGATCTAGCATCATGTTAATAGCAAGTACAGATGTCCGGATTAGTTAGCACGTTAGATGTCCGGTTTGTTGTTTTTGAAATTCGGAAGGAGAAGCGAGCTTCTTCTTCCGAATTTCAATCTTTCGGGCACCGATGGGGTGACCGGTTTTCGAG
>JANPDK010000166.1:0-66164 GCA_031431415.1 Acidobacteriota bacterium
CAAACGTGCACTTGAACTCGATCCGAAGAGTGCCACCGCCCATTACAGATATGCGTCGGAATATCTTATTTCGGTCGGTAGAACGAAAGAGGCACTCGCTGAGGCGGAAAAGGCGCTTGAGATCGAGCCCCTTGACTCGAATATGGTGGCGAATCTGGGTCGCCTTTACCTTTACGACGGCCAGCGCGAACGAGGCTTGGAGCAGACTCGCAGGGCGTACGAGGCCGACCCGAGTTTCGTGATCGCGCGGCTACTCTACGGAATGACCCTAAATGCGACCAGCAAATACGCAGATGCAATACTTTTGAGCGAAAAACTCCTTTTGGACGATCCGAACAGTCAGCAGATGCTCATGGTCGCCGGTTATGCTTACGGCCGATCCGGGCGGCGCTCTGATGCCGAGCGCGTCATTGAGAGATTTCGAGAGATAGCAAAAACGCAATACGTCATTCCAAGCTTTGTAGCCGTTGTCTTCGGCGGAATGGGCGAAAAAGACAAGGCCTTTGCAGAGTTGGACAAATCGATAGAGCTGCATGATTCATGGTTTAGATGGGCCAAGGTCGAACCGCTGTTCGACCCGCTCCGTGACGACCCCCGATTCAAGGCACTGCTGAAACGGATGAATCTACCGGAATAGAATCTTATGAAACGATGCCCTGAATGCAGACGGGATTATTACGACGATACGCTGCTGTATTGTCTCGACGATGGAAATGCGCTGCTCGAAGGCCCGGCGTCGATGGACGAGCCGCCGACGGCGATCCTGCACTCGACGGCGGCTCCCGGCGAGGCTCCGACGCGTGCTCAGATACAGATAACCGACCAAACGGCGATCTTGCCGAGCGGGACGGGCGACGTGGTTCTCAAGACTCGCGGTTTCGATAAACGTCTGTTGTTCGCTCCGCTCGCACTTGCGGTGATTGTTCTCGGCGGATTTTTCGGTTACAGATACATCACTCTCGCCAAACAGATCGAATCGATCGCCGTGATGCCGTTTGTAAATGAAAGCGGGAATGCTGATGTTGAATACTTGAGCGATGGAATGACGGAGACTTTGATCAGCAGTTTGTCGCAGCTGCCGAATTTGAGTGTAAAGGCGCGTTCATCGGTGTTTCGTTACAAAGGAAGAGAGACGGATCCAAAGACCATCGGTAAAGAGTTAAACGTCCAGGCGATCTTGAACGGGCGCGTCACCCAACGTGGCGATCAGCTGACGCTTAGCCTTGAACTCATCGATGCGCAGACTGAGAATGTAATTTGGAGTGATAAATACGACCGCAAACAAGCTGACCTCGTAACGCTTCAAACCGAAATTGCACGCGATGTTTCGAGCAAACTCAAATCGAAATTGTCAGGTTCGGACGAGGCAAAAGTCGGAAAGAATTACACTGCAAACCCCGAAGCCTACAAGCTTTATCTGAAGGGCCGCTTCTACTTGAACAAAACTACGGCAGAAAGCCTCAAGAAGGGGATCGAATATTTTCAGCAGGCAATTGACAAAGATCCGAACTACGCGCTCGCTTATACCGGAATAGCAGATTGCTACTCCTTGCTTGGAGTCTCCTTGACTGCCGGCTCTCTGTCGCCGAGTGAGGCTATTCCAAAAGCAAAGGCAGCGGCGGTCAAAGCACTGGAGATGGATGACACTCTCGCTGAGGCACATACTTCATTGGCCATCATCAGCTTCAATTACAATTGGGACTGGTTAGGCGCCGAGAGAGAATTCAAGCGAGCAATCGAGTTGAACCCGAACAATGACAACGCTCACCACTGGTACTCGCATTATTTGATGGCGATGGGTCGGACCGAAGAATCCTTAAGTGAAAGCAAGCGCGCCCTGGAGATAGATCAACTCGGACTCTTAATAAACCTACACCTTGGCTGGCATTACATGAACGCACGGCAGTACGATCTGGCGATAGAACAATTTCGCAGGACGCTTGAGCTAGACCCAAACTATGGGATGGCACACTGGTACCTCGGACAAGCCTACGAACAATACGCAAAGTACCCGGAAGCGGTTGAAGAGTTGGGAAAGGCGAAAGACCTTCTCAAAGAGAATGTGGGGCCGGCAGCTGAACTTGGGCGCGCCTACGCGGCTTCAGGAAAGGGAGACGACGCGCAGAAGGTGATAGACGAGCTGAAGCAGTGGTCAAGGGAACAATACGTCTCATCATTTCATATGGCACTCATCTATGCGGCTATGGACGATAAGGTTCGAGCGCTTGATTCGCTGGAAAGTGCTTATCAGGAGCGCTCGGACTTCCTGGTCTATCTTAAAGTCGATCCCAGGTTAGACACGCTGCGATCCGACCCGCGGTTCAAGGATTTGCTGAAACGCATGAATCTGCCGGAATAGAATTATGAAACGATGCCCTGAATGCGGACGCGATTACGACAATTCGATGATGTTCTGTCTCGATGACGGAGCCGAGTTGCTCTACGGCCCGGCAAAGTCAGAACCGGGAGCGGCAGCGGCTGGGTTCCCATCTGACGAACCGCAGACCGCGATCCTGCACTCGACGGCTGCTCCGGGCGAGGCTCCGACCCGCGCGCAGATTCACATGACCGACCAGACGGCGATCTTACCGCGTGGAGCAGAGGCAGAGCCTCAAAGCAAGATTGGTGGCGTAGCGGAGAAGCAGAGCTTCTCCGCAAATCGAGTGGCAAAGCCGCTGGTAGTAGTGGTTGTGACCTTTCTGATCTTTGTCGGTGGGTTCTTTGGTTATCGATATTTCAAACCCGCTGGTTCCGGGCAGATAAACTCGATAGCCGTATTACCGTTCGAGAATCGCAGTGGAAGCGCAGATACCGACTATCTCTCGGACGGTATCGCGGAATCGCTAATCTTTCGGCTCTCGCAATTACCTGATCTTAAGGTGAGTCCGGTTAGCTCGGTCATTCGTTACAAGGGCAAGGAGTTTGATGCGAAGAAGATCGCAGGCGAACTTGGTGTAGGATCCGTGATGTCGGGCCGCATGACACAGCGTGGCGACAATCTGACGATCAGCGTCGAACTGATCGACGTCGCCAACAACAAGATCCTCTGGGGCGAGCAATACGACCGCAAACTGTCCGATCTGCTTGCGACGCAGCGTGAGATCGCGGCCACGATCACACAGAAACTGCAGTTAAAGCTTTCGGGCGATGAAAAAGGCCTGACCAAAAAGTATACGAACAGCAGCGAAGCGTACCAGCTATGGCTTAAAGGCCGTTTTCATTTTGCCCGGCGGACTGAGGACGACCTAAAAAAGAGCATTGAGATTTTTCAACAAGCGGTAAAGCTCGATCCTAACTTTGCTCTCGGCTATGTGGGCATTGCAGAGTCGTACTCGGTAATTCCTTCCTATCCTTACGCTTCACCTGCTGAGTGCATACCGCCTGCAAAAGTTGCAATAGCAAAGGCTCTTGAGATCGACCCGGACCTGCCGGAGGCTCACACTGTTGCCGGGATGATAGCTTCGGCATACGAGTGGGACTGGGCAAAAGCCGAAGCTGATTTTAAGCGCTCACTCGAACTAAATCCGAATCTTGCGATCACTCATTACCGCTATGCGTGGGTCTATTTGAGCCCGCTTGGCCGACACGATGAAGCGGTTGCCGAGATGAGAAAGGCAACGGAACTCGAACCGCTTTCCACCATACAAAATGCCAATTTTGCGGCAGTTTTGATGTATGCCGGACGTATCGATGAGGCAGTCGAGCAAGCGAAAAAGACTTACGACCTTGATCCAACGCATATCGGTTCGCTGAATTGGATAGCGCATTCGCTAAATGCAAAGGGCCGCTACGCCGAGTCGCTCGAATATTCAGCTCAGGCCGAGAGGACGGGTTTCAAGCCTTATGCCACCAAAGGCGTTTCATTCGCCTTTTCCGGTCAACGGGACAAAGCGATGGAGATCGTAAAAATTTGGCAGGAGGCTGAGTCCCGTCGATACATTATGAATTACTGGGTCGCCGTAACTCTTGGCGCTTTAGGTGATCGCGATGGCGCCTTTGCCGAACTCGAGAAAGCTTATAAGAATCACGATTGGTTCCTTATGCGCTTGAAGACCGACCCTTTCGCTGAGCCGCTGCGTAGCGATCCGCGATACAAAGAAATGCTGAAACGCCTCAATCTGCCGGAGTAGAATGTTATGAAACGATGCCCTGAATGCAGGAAAGATTATCTTGACGACAGTTTGCTTTACTGTCTTGATGACGGCACCGCCCTTGTTCAGGGTACCGTAAGTGATGAGCCACAGACGGCGATATTGTCGGGCGACCGTGGCGTCAACGAGGGTGTTACCGCCTTGCTAAAAGGTGATGGAACGACCGCACACAGTGGGCCGATAACTCTTCGGCTGCCAGCATTCTTGTCATGGGAGCGGCTGCCTTGGTTATTGGCTGCATTGCTGTTGGTTGCTCTCGTAGTGGTAACCGTGCGTTCGTTCAGATCGTATAGATCTTCCGCCTCGGGCGAGTCCGCAAAGGCGGCGTTCACGATCCAGCCGCCCGGGCGATCATCCGGCCAGGGCCAGATATCCATCTCACCCGACGGGCGTAATATTGCCGCGATTGCCACGGCCGACGTGACGAGCATGATCTGGCTGCGTCCGATCGATTCGATCGACGGACGCGTCGTGCCCGGCACAGAGGGAGCGGCGGGCTTTCCGTTTTGGTCACCGGACGGCCGGTCTATGGGCTTTCAGGCGTCGGGTAAGCTAAAGCGTCTGGATCTGGCGGACGGAACGGTTCGGGAGCTTACCGATCTGCCATCGGATGTTCGTGGATTTGACGGCACGTGGAACCGCGACGGGACGCTTATTTACTTCATGGGAGGCAGCGGTTTATTCCAGATCGCTGCTTCCGGCGGCAAGCCGACGTTCGTTCCGGGTTACGAGCAGCGCCCGGATGGCATCGACCGTTGGCCGCGTTTCCTGCCGGACGGCAAGAGTTTCCTGTTTCTCAGCACAGGTTCTGATCAGGCAAAGTCGGAGGTTTATGTTGGCTCGACCGACGGTGCGAGCCGCAAATTGTTATTTGAGTCTGACTCGAATGCTATCTACTCGGCTTCGCCGGAAGGAAATTCAGGCCACATCCTTTTTGCCCGTGGCGGTGCACTACTTGCTCAGGGGTTCGATGCTACGGCGCAAAAGCTTATCGGCGAACCATTTCGCGTAGCCGAGCGGATCCGGATAAATTTTAACAGCCGGGCATTCTTTTCGGTTTCCGAGAATGGAAATCTGATTTACGACCCCAGTTCCGACAGCGAGGAGTCGCGGCAGATCAACTGGTATGACAGAGCGGGCAAATCGCTCGGGGCCGTTGGGCAGCCCGGTCCGATACAAAACATTGAACTTTCGCCCGACGAGAGATTCCTTGCGATCACGCGTCGTCCGATAGGGGCAGTACCAAATGATGTAATGATCTTTGACACCCTTCGCGGAGCAATGTCGCGGCTGGCAACAACTCCCGGTGACACCCCGCAAGCGATCTGGTCGCCGGACAGCAAATTTGTGATTTGGAATGACTTTAGCGATGGCAAGTTTCGCCTTCTCAAAAAACTCGCGAGTGGCGCCGGCGAGGCCGATGTGCTGCTCGAGTCGCCCGTTCGCGTCTATCCGACAAGCTGGTCGCCCGATGGCCGCGTGATTCTATACACTGCAGTAGATAACGCGAGCAAGCGAGACATTTGGGTGCTTCCGCTCGATGGTGACCGAAAGCCGACTGTGTTCTTTAGATCGCCGCTTGAGGATCGGGACGCATTTTTTTCCCCAAACGGCAAGTACGTCGTTTACACCTCAGAGGAATCCGGGAATAACGATATCTATGTCCAGACATTTCCGGCATCAGCCAATAAGTGGCCGGTATCGACCAATGGCGGCTTTAGTCCGCGTTGGAATCAAATAAGCCGCGAGATAATCTATGTTCAAATTGACGGCAAGATGATGTCGGTACCCGTAAAGGCCGACAGCACATTCGAGGCCGGCGTGCCGCAGCCTTTGTTTGATGTCACCATGGCTAGATCGCCACGCGGTGACGATTATGTAGTGGCAAACGACGGCCAACGGCTAATGTTCGTCAGCCGCGGCACCGACGGCTCGCTGCCGCCAATTAACGTGATCTTGAATTGGTCCGCCGGACTTAGTAAATAAACCGTTATGAAACGATGCCCTGAATGCGGCCGCGAATACGACAATACGATGATGTTCTGTCTCGACGACGGAGCCGAATTGCTCTACGGCCCGGCAAAGTCAGAACCGGGAGCGGTAGCGACTGGGTTCTTGCCAAGTGACGAGCCCGCGACCGCTATCTTGCACTCGACGGCGGCTCCAGGCGAGGCTCCGACTCGTGCGCAGATCAATACAACAGATCAGACCGCAATTCTTCGCACCGGAGCGGAGGCGGAGCCTCAGGGATCTTTGGGCGGGCTTGCGGAGAAGCAGAGCTTCTCCGCAAATAGAGCGGCAAAGCCGCTGGCGGCGGTGGTCGTGGCTGTTCTGATTCTTGTCGGCGGTTTTTTTGGTTACAGATATCTATCGCCCGCCAAACAGATCGAATCGATTGCCGTGATGCCGTTTGTTAATGAGAGCGGTAATGCGGATGTCGAATATCTATCAGACGGGATGACAGAGACGCTGATCGGCAATTTGACCCAGTTGCCGAATTTGAATGTAAAGGCACGTTCATCGGTCTTTCGTTACAAAGGCAAAGAGACGGACACGAAAACTATCGGCAAAGAATTGAATGTTCAGGCGATCTTAAATGGCCGGGTTTCGCAACGCGGTGACCAGTTGACGCTGAGTTTGGAACTGGTTGATGTCGCCACCGAAAATGCGATCTGGAGCCAGCGATACGACCGCAAACAATCGGACCTCGTTTCATTGCAAAGTGAAATTGCACGCGATGTTTCGAGCAAACTGAAATCGAAACTTTCGGGTGAGGATCAAGCCAAAATTAGCAAAACTTACACCGCGAATCCGGAAGCCTATCAGCTTTATCTCAAAGGCAATTTTTATGCGGCCCAGTATACAAAAGAAGGTTTAGCCAAAGGACTCGAATACTACAACCAGGCGATTGCCCTAGACCCGAACTATGCTTTGGCGCACAACGGTTTGGCTTATTATTACCTTGTCGCAAACGAGTGGTATTTATCGCCCAACGATTCAATGCCGAAAGCCAGAGAAGCGGCAAAACGCGCTTTGGCAATAGATGAGACGCTCGGCGAAGCTCACACTTCCCTGGCCGCTGTCACACACTGGTACGATTGGGATTGGGCGACGGCTGAAAAAGAATATCGAAGAGCCATCGAGCTGAATCCAAACGATCCGAGAACGCGCCAATATTATGCTTGGTTCCTGGCTGAAGTCGGCCGGGTTGACGAAGCAATTGCGGAAGGAAAAAAGGCGCAGCAGCTCGACCCGCTCTCGGCGGAAGTTAATACATTCTTGGGGCAGGTTCTGGTCTTTGCTCGTAGAAATGAACAAGCTATTGAACAGATGCGAAAGGCTGTTGAACTGGATACTAATTACTGGCTTGCTCACGCGTTTCTAGGACGTGCCTATGAGCAAAAAGGCGACGTTGCTCAGGCGGTAATCGAGTATCAGCGGGCAAGGCAGTTGGAAGAAAACGTCGGGGAATTATTAGCGCTTGTCGGACGGAGTTACGGCCTGTTGGGTAAAAAAGCCGAGGCTCAGAAAACCATAAACGAATTAAAAGAGCTTTCAGAGCGCACGTATGTTCCACCCTACAATTTCGCCATGATCTATGCAGGGCTTGGAGATAAAGATGAAGCATTCGCGTATCTCAACCGCGCTTTTGATGAGCGTTCATACTATCTCACCTGGCTGAAAGTTGATTCTCAGATGGATAGTCTGCGCGATGACCCGCGATTCAAAGAATTGCTGAAACGGATGAATCTGCCGGAATAGAATTTTATGAAACGATGCCCTGAATGCGGTAGAAATTATAACGACGATTCGATGAGCTTCTGTCTCGATGACGGATCCGAATTGCTCTTCGGCCCGGCAACGGCAGAACCGCCTGCGTCAGCGGGTGGGTTCGTGTCTGCGGATGAACCGGCGACCGCTATCTTGCACTCGACGGCGGCTCCAGGCGAGGCTCCGACTCGGGCGCAGATCAATACGACCGACCAAACAGCTATTCTCCGCACCGGAGCGGAGGCAGAGCCTCAAGAGAATATAGGTGGCCTTTCGGAAAAGCAGAGCTTTTCCGCACATCGAGCGGCAAAGCCGCTGGTCGCCGTTGCCCTCGCGGCTGTTGTTCTGATCGGCGGATTCTTCGCCTACAAATACTTCGCTCCGACCAAACAGATCAATTCGATCGCCGTGATGCCGTTTGTTAATGAGAGTGGGAATGCCGATGTCGAATATCTCTCGGACGGGATGACTGAGACGCTGATCAGCAGTTTGTCGAATATTCCTAATTTGTCAGTAAAGGCTCGAAGCACAGTTTTTTATTACAAAGGCAAAGAGACTACGGCGAAGAAGATCGGTGAAGAATTAAAGGTACAAGCCGTTTTGTTTGGCAGGGTTTCCCAACGCGGTGATGATCTGAAATTGAGTCTGGAACTCGTCAACACCGAGACTCAGGATGTGATCTGGAGCGAGCAATATAATCGCAAACAATCCGGCCTCGTTTCATTGCAGAGCGAGATCGCTAAGACTGTTTCGGATAAACTTCGTTTGAAATTAACGGTGACCGAACAGGAGCGGGTGAGCAAGACCAACACGACCAGTTCCGAGGCACAGCAACTTTACCTAAAAGGACGTTTTCATTGGAACAAACGAATAACCGCGGACTTTCAAAAAGCCAGAGAGTATTTCCAGCAAGCGATCGCCGCTGACCCGAACTACGCCCTCGCCCACACGGGACTCGCCGACACATTGGCTCAGATGCCGTATTACGGTGCATTCAAACCAAGTGAATATATGCCGCTGGCAAAACAGTCGGTACAAAAAGCCCTCGAACTTGATCCAAATCTGGCGGAAGCACATGCCTCGCTCGGTCAGATTTTGACCTACGATTATGATTTCAAAGGAGCCGAGAGAGAACTAAAGAGAGCGATCGAACTCGACCCGAAGTATCCGTCTGCTTATCAATGGCTGTCAGAAGTGCATTCGTATATGGGAAATAGCGATCAAGCCCTATTGGATATAAACAAAGCTCTGGAACTTGACCCATTATCGATGATCATAAATAACAACAAGGGCAGAATACTTGAATCTGGAGGTAAGCGGGACGAAGCAATTGCTCAGTTTAAGAAAACCATGGAGTTGTTTCCCGACGCCACGGGTGTTCGTAATAACCTCGCTGATGTTTATGAAGCCAAGGATATGTATCCGGAAGCCTTTGAGCAACGCCTTGTCCAACTAAAACTACAATTTGGCTTCAGTCCTGAAAACATTAGAGACCTCCAACTAGCTTATGAAAAAGGCGGTTATAAGGGTTTTGTGCAAAAGCAAATAGACATTCAATTGGACAGTCAGAGATCGCTTCAGGAGAAGGATAAAAATGCTTATCTGCCGGCCTTCCGAATTGCGACCGGCTATGCCCGTCTCGATGACAAAGATAAAGCGTTTGAATACCTCAACAAAGCGTATGATCAACGCGAACCGCAGATCGCAGAACTCAAAATTCGAGTACCACTTAATTTTCTGCGAGACGACCGGCGATTTAAGGAATTGGTAAGACGAGTCGGGATCCCGGAATAGAATTTTATGAAACGATGCCCTGAATGCAGACGGGATTATTACGACGACACGCTGCTGTATTGTCTCGACGATGGAAATGCGCTGCTCGAAGGCCCGGCGACGCCCAAGTCGGAACCGGGAGCGGTATCTACCGGGTTCCCGTCCGACGAGCCGCAAACCGCGATCCTGCACTCGACGGCTGCACCGGGCGAGGCTCCGACTCGCGCACAGATTCATACAACGGAACAGACTGCTGTTTTGCATCGCGGTGCGGAGGCGGAGCCTCAAAATCCGTTAGGAGGAGCGACGGAAAAGCACAGCTTTTCCGCTCGGCGAGCGAAACCGATGGCGGCGTTGGGCGTGACGGTTCTGTTACTTGTCGGCGGATTCTTTGGCTATCGATATTTCAAGCCGGCGGCGAATGGAAAGATCACCTCAATAGCGGTCCTTCCATTTGAAAACGCTGGCGGAAACGCAGATTCAGAATATTTATCTGATGGCCTCGCGGAATCGCTCATTTATCGATTATCGCAAATTCCTGATCTGAAGGTCAGTCCCAGGACTGTGGCGTTTCGATACAAGGGCAAGGAAATAGATCCCGCGAAGATCGGAAGTGAACTGGGCGTCGATGCGGTCATGTCCGGACGCATGGTGCAGCGCGGCGATAATTTGACGATCAGCGTCGATCTTGTCGATACGCGAAACAACAAAACACTTTGGGGCGAGCAGTATGAGCGAAAGATGTCCGATCTCCTTGCGACTCAGCGCGAGATTGCTACGGCCATCGTCGAGAAACTTCAATTAAAGCTTTCGGGAACTGACTCAAAGACAATAACCAAGCAGTACACCAGCAACAACGAAGCTTACCAGCTGTATCTGCAAGGCCGGTATTTTTGGAACAAACGGACGTCGGAAAATATTAAGAAAGCCACCGAACTCCTAAGATCGGCTACCGAAAAAGACCCGAACTTTGCGCTTGCCTACGCCGGCCTCGCCGATTGCTATGCCGTTTCTTACTACTACATCGGTGAACGCCCGCGGGAAATGATGCCGATGGCTAAAACTTATGCTGCAAAGGCGATCGACCTCGACCCGACGCTTGCGGAGCCTCATGCGACACTCGGTTTCTCGGCGTGGTTACTCGATTGGGACAAGGCCGCAGCCGAAAAGGAATTTCTCAAGGCCATCGAGCTAAACCCGAACTACCCGACAGCGCACCATTGGTATTCTCGATTTTTGCGAGGTGTAGGACGATCGGACGAAGCCTTTAAGGAAATCAAGCGGGCCGAGGAACTTGAGCCGTTGTCGCTGATCTTCCTGAATAATATTGCCGAGATGCATATCGACCGGGGCGAACTGGACACGGCTACCAACCTCTGCCAGCGCATAACCGACCTTGATCCAAATTTCTGGGCCAGCCGTCAAACGTTGGGAATCATCCTCGTCAAGCAAAGCCGATATGATGAGGCTCTTGCAGCGGCTCAAAAAAGTGTAGAAACTTCGAACAGATCAAATGCAGCTCTTGCCTTGTTGGGGCACGTTTACGCGCTGCTTGGGCGGCGCTCCGAGGCTGAAGCGGTAATAAAAGAGATCGAAGGAAGGTACACTAACAGGGCAGCGGACGGTCGCGACCTTGCGATAGTTTATGTAGGCCTGAAAGATCATGACAAAGCGTTCGAGTGGCTGGAAAAAGCATTTAACAGACACAGTGTTTTTATGGCCTTTCTTAACCTGGAGCCGATGTTCGAGCCACTGCACGCCGATCCGCGTTGGGGTGACCTGAAGCGTCGTGTCGGTCTGCCGGAATGAGCTGATAGATAGGATAGTATGAAACGATGCCCTGAATGCAGAAAGGATTATTTGGACGATAGTCTGCTGTATTGTCTGGATGACGGTACGCCGCTTGTGCAAGGCAGCGTGACGGACGAGCCGGCGACGGCTATTTTGTCGGGCGATGCGATCTCGGGCGAGGGAAAGACACAACTACTACCGGTTGAAAGTACAAAAAAGCGTTTGACAGTGATCTCGCGGCTTATTACGCGTGAGCGTCTGCCATGGATTCTTGCGGCCATTTTCGCCGTCCTAGCCGCTGTGCTCGGTTACGGCTATCTCGGCCACTCTTCCTCGACGGGTCAGGCCGTTAGGCTTTCGTTCGAGCCGCCAAAGAATTTGCAGTTCAATGACACGCAGGGAGATTGGGCGGTAATCTCGCCGGATGGTGAGAAGATAGCATTTACGGCAGACACGGCGGAGAGAAAGCATCTGTTATATGTAAGCTATCTAAAGACGGGCGAGGTCACGCCGCTTCCGGGCAGCGATAATGCGCTTGAGCCATTCTGGTCGCCCGACAGCAGATCACTTGCGTACGGTTCACGCGGAAAACTCAAACGGTCAGATATATCGGGCGGAAACGCGCAGGTGCTTTGCGATGCGGCAAGACTTACTGCTGGAGCGTGGAATGCGAATGGCGACATAATCTTCGGCCCGGATTACGGAAGTGCGATGTTCACGGTCTCGGCAAAGGGCGGGGAGCCGAGACAGGTCACGTTTCAAGAGGGCGAGCGCGACGGTCAGCATTCGGGCGGTACATTCCTTCCCGATGGGCGGCGGTTTCTATTTAACCGGCTGGGATCAACCGAACTGCGAGGCATTTGGATGGGTTCGCTGGATTCGAAAGAGGTAAAGCGGATCATGCCCGAGGGCCCGACCGTCCGCTTTGCCCCGCCGGACTGGCTGATCATGGTTCGAAATCAGGTACTCGTTGCGCAGAAATTCAACACCGGCAGCCTGGATCTGATCGGCGACCCCGTTCCGATCATCACTCAGGTCGAAAATGCCCCCAGTGCACCAGCCAGATTTTCAGTGTCCGCAAATGGCGTCATCGTGTGGCAAGGCGCGTGGCAACGCAACTATCAGCTTCGATATTTCGATGCGTCCGGCACGCAGACGGGAGCCATAGGAAATGTCAACCTCGTATCGGGCGGCCAGACACCGAAAATATCGCGTGACGGTAAGCAGGTTGCGTTTCGGTCACCAAACGGCATTCTGGTCGGAGATCTAAACGGCGCAAATCCGATAAAACTTGGTGAAGGACAATTACCGGTTTGGTCGCCGGACGGGAAACGGATCGTGTTCAGCGCTACGCTGAACACAGCCCCGGGAATATACGCTCGGTCGGCAAATGGTGTCGGCGAGCCGGAACTCATTGTCGCGGGCTTCGCGAGATACGGCCGTCAATATTCGCCCGACGGACGGTTTCTGATGTACGCAAAGCGTGGAGTAACTACGAGGGTGGATATTTTCCTGATGCCGCTCACCGGCGAAAGAAAGGAGCTTCCACTGCTTGTCTCTGCTGCCGACGAGGGTTTCGCCGAGATATCTCCAAACGGAAAATGGCTTGCGTACGTCTCTGATGAAGGTGGTACATACGAGCTGTATGTTCAGTCGCTCACTGCGGAAGGAGGTTTGGGAAACGACCGCAAACGAGTCTCTTCCGACGGAGCTGAGAAAATGGCATGGAGTAAGGACGGTCGCCAGATATTTTATATACAACGAGACGGTAAAATGGTGTCGGTCGAGGTCAAGGCGGATGGCCCGACGTTCGAGCATGGTTCGCCGAAGGCACTTTTCGAGACACGAACGATGTTCCAGTACGGCGGCGGCGACAACTTTGACGTGACGCCCGACGGCAAATTCCTGCTCGGCACCCTGGTCGGCGAGCCGACCGCCCCGGCCCCGACCGTTATTCTGAATTGGCCTGAACTTTTGAAGAAGTGAAAGTATAAAACGATGCCTGAATGCAGGCGGGATTATTACGACGATACGCTGCTGTATTGTCTCGACGATGGAATGCACTGCTGGAGGAGTATACGTAGGCGGCGAACAGCGACGGCGATCTTACCTCAGAATCACCGTCGGTAACAGGTTGGAGATAAAAGGAAACCTTAGCTTGGGAAACAATGTTGAGTTTAACCAATGACTATTGAGACTGGACTCGAGATCGGAAATTACAAGATCGTTTCGAATATCGGCTCGGGCGGTATGGGCGAGGTGTTTCTGGCCGAGGACACACGGCTCAACCGCCGCATCGCGATCAAATTTCTAAACGAAGATGTAGGGAGTGATGTTGAAAAACTCAGCAGATTTATTCAGGAAGCCAAAACCGCCTCGGCACTGAATCATCCGAATATCCTGACCGTATTCGAGATCGGCGATTTTAACGGAACTCCGTACATTGCTACTGAGTTTATCGATGGCGAAACGTTGCGCGAGCGTCTTGCGAAAGATCCGCTCGATCTCGATTCTGCGATGGGGTTGACACTGCAGATAACGGCCGCCCTCGCCGCCTCGCATGATGCCGGAGTAATACATCGCGATCTAAAGCCCGAGAACATCATGATCAGAAACGACGGGCTTGTTAAGGTATTGGATTTTGGCCTCGCAAAGCTGGCGCCGGTTTCGGCCGAGAGTGTTCAGACCACAGTTCCGCAATTGATCACGCGATCAGGCACAATAGTCGGCACCGTTGCGTATATGTCGCCGGAACAGGCCAAGGGCAAAAAGCTCGACATGCGGAGCGATATTTTCAGCCTCGGCATCCTGCTCTTTGAGATGTTCGCCGGACAACGTCCTTTTGCCGGTGAAAGCCATCTCGAACTCGTCAGCTCGATCCTTAAGGACGACCCGCCGACACTACTCGCGATAGCACCAGATCTGCCACGTCAACTCGGACGGATCGTTGACAAGACTCTTCGCAAAGATCGGAACCACCGATACCAGCACGTAAGAGATCTGCACATCGATATCGAAGACCTGCGCGAAGAGATCAAATTCGAGGCAAAGCTGACAAATAGCACCAGATCGACCGTTATCGGCGGCCCGCAAGTCACCAATCCGAGCAGCATCGGGAGCCAACTTCGATCGGCCTTTACAACGAACATAACTGAAACCAGGCGGTTTACGCTTCTTCATGCTCTGATATTTTTTGCAGTTGCGGGAGCTATTGCCGGAGCGATTTGGTTTTTCAGGCCAACGGCTGGCGTACAGCCGACACAATTTAAGACAACCGAAGTCGCGATCTGGAGTTCGGCACCGGGCGAGCTATCGTCATCGGCGAGTTTTTCACCGGACGGCAAGTTGATCGCGTTTGCTTCGACAAAATCGGGAACAAAGGGCATCTGGGTTACACAGGCAACGTCCACCGACGCGATTGCGGTTACCAACGACTCCTACGCAAACACAAACCCGATCTGGTCACCAAAGGGAGACGAAATAGCGTATATGTCGCTCCGTCCCAATCAGACCGGCGGCAACTCGGCCGAGCTGTGGCGAGTTTCCGCGCTTGGAGGGGTGCCGAAATCGATCGCAACCCTGCCAAGCGGGAGCGCGGAATTGCTTTATTGGGGACAATCAGGCGGAATCTATTATGAACTTAATAGAAAAGACCTTTTCGTCGTTGATTTTTCGAATGGCACCTCGCAAAAAGTCATATCGGTTGAGGGTGCTCAGATCAAATGGCTGCATATCTCGTCGGACGAGAAATCAATCGTGTATGCTGTGCAGACCGATGACAAATGGCAGATTCTTACTGCTGAACTTGATGGAAAGAGTCCTGCGGCGTTAGCCGACGGAGCGGGCGAAATGGCGTTCGGGTCGGCGTCGGCCTCCGGGGTAAAGCGACTATTCTTCTCAGTTGCAATTGATGGCGCCGAGCAAATAAATTTGCTGACGACCGACTCCGGTCGGGTAGCTCCGATCGCAAATCCTGAAACAGGAAGCCGCATTGTTGCAGCCGATCCGGATGGCCGGTCGATCCTGTTGAGTTCGGCTCGCGAGGAATCCAACATATGGCGGGTCGGCGTAGCTGATGCGACCGAGGCCCCCGTTGCCCGCGATCTAAGCTCCGAGTTATGGCCGGCCGTGTCCCCCGACAATGAAAGGATCGCCTACCAATCGATAAAAAATCTGAGCGCGGGCGACAATCTTTTCGACGGAAACATAGTCGTAAAACCATTCAATAGCCGCGATAATGACCGCCCGGTCTCGCTCACTGAGCACGGGTATTTACCGGCGTTTTCACCCGACGGTTCGACCGTCGCTTACTTGCGAAAAACGGGCAAAAACGCTGATCTTTTTCTGGTAAATCCAAATGGCGGTGGGGAGAGACGACTTACAAACGGCGGCGTGGTCACCGTCGGCAATTCGCTTTTACCATACAATACTAACCAGACGAACGCGTTTGCCTGGTCGCCTGACGGCTCGCGGATAGCCTTTATCAGCAATCGTAACGAGGCCTACAACGTATGGATCGTGAATCTCCGTGACGGTTCTGAAGCTCAGGTCTCAACCATGGCGGAGGGCGATCTTTTGTATTACTGCCCGGTCTTCTCGCCAGACGGTCGCCGAATTGCCTTTGCATATCAGAAAAAGACAAGAGATGAAAACGGCCGCTTCGCTCGAGGCGTGGCGATGGTCGACACGCCTTCGAATAAAACGGTAAAGGTGTGGGAAGCGGCACGTCCATTCAGACTGATCGGTTGGAGCGCTGATGGTAATTCGTTGATTGCCGCCGAGCCAAGCAAAGAATATGCAGGCCTTCCGTCCGAGACAAGCCTTAGCCGTATTTCAATGGACGGAACGGAAACTTCGATTGCGAAGTTGAAAAATATCTATTTTTACAATATTTTTCTTTCTGAAGATAAAAAACAGATCGCTTTCGCAGCCCGCGACCGGGATATGGATGATATTTGGGTTATTCCATCCGCAGGCGGCGTTTCGCGAAGAATTACGAACAACAACGATTCGGGACTATACTTCTCCCGGCTCGCGTGGTTACACGATGGAACCGGAATCGTTTTTGGTAAGCAGACGCGGTTTAGTTTGCTCTCCAGGATGATCGACATCAATTAAAAAAGGAGCATTATGAAGCTAAAAACATCACTGATCATCGCATCGTTATTGCTGATCGCCTTAGGATTCAGTTCCTGCGGCAATCAGCCGGCCAACAACGCGAACAAAACCAATAGTAACAGTAACGTTGGAAACACCAACGCAAATTCAGCGACGACCGTTGATAGGGGTGCGGCGGCAGGCGCCTGCAATGGAACTAAAGACACCGCAATTATCGACGCCATGAAGGCCGCGATAAAGCCGGGGTCGCCCCTGCATGATAGGAAGAGGCATTATAACTTTCACGTTTCCGGCTGTAGCGTCGTTTTGGCCGGATACGTGGACGATATTAGGTATTTCAAGCAGTTGTATGACTTGGCGGCAAAGACTCCAGAAGTTAAGAGTGTAGATGTTTCCGGCCTTTGGTTAACGCAAGGAGATGCCGGAAATGGACCGGTCAACGATGTTTGTCCGGGCAATGGTGTTCCATGTGGTGACATCTGCCTGCCGGAGGGCCAAACATGCAATACGAAAGATATTGATATTGTCCCTCTGGGCACGCCAAAACCAACCGGATCGCGGACCCCGTAGACACTTTTCAGCGTAGCTACTCAGTTCGATTTGAGGCAGACGCTTTCGTCTGCCTCTTTTCTCATTATTGCGCACGATTCTTGCCTCAAAAACAGTTTCCGCTTAAACTCGTTATGTTCTCATAACGCAGGTTTCTGACATGAATTTGTACGACGACATTCTGGGGCTGATCGGCAAGACGCCGCTGGTCCGTATCAACAACATCACCAGGCAACACAAGATAAAGGCGCGGGTCTTTGCCAAGATGGAGAGCCTCAATCCGGGCTACTCGGTCAAGGACCGCATCGGCATCTCGATGATCGATTGGGCCGAACGCGAAGGCGTACTCAAGAAAGGCGGGACGATCATTGAGGCGACATCGGGGAATACCGGTATCGGGCTGGCGCTTGTGGCGGCGGTTCGCGGCTATAAGTGCATCTTTGTATTGACCGAGAAAGCCTCGACCGAAAAGGTACGTTATCTCAAGGGCCTTGGCTCCGACATCGTCGTTTGTCCGGCTGCGGCGAAGCCGGGAACACCTGATCACTACGTCGCCACAGCCAAACGCATCTCTGAGGAAACACCGAATTCATTCTACCCCGACCAGTACAATCATCCCGAGAATCCGGCGGCGCATTACCGCACGACCGGCCCTGAGATATGGGAAGATACCGACGGCAAGATCACGCATTTTGTCGCGAGCATCGGCACCGGCGGCACGATCAGCGGCACGAGCCGTTATCTCAAGGAGATGAATCCGGACATTAAGATCATCGGAGCCGACCCGTATGGGTCGATCTTTAAGACTTATAAAGAATCCGGTTTTATTCCCGAAGCCACGCCGTACCTCGTCGAAGGCATCGGCCAAAACCTGCCCGTCGGCAATGCGGATCTCGGCATCATCGACGAGATCATAAATATTACCGATCGCGATTCGTTCGATCTTGCGCGTCAACTCGGCCGTCGCGAAGGGATTTTCTGCGGCGGTTCGACCGGAACCATCTTTGCCGCCGCGCTCAAAGTCGCGGCAGAACTCGACGAGAACGGACTTGTCGTATTCATCGTCTGCGACACGGGCGAGCACTATCTGAGCAAGTTCCACTCGGACGAGTGGATGAAAGAAAAACTTCTGCTTGAACCACAACGTATCACCGCTGGCCTGATAGCCGAAACCAAGAACGGCACATCGCCAAGCGAACTTATTTTCGTCTCGCCGGACGACCTTTTGAGCGACGCTTTTGCCAAAATGACGGAGATGGGCGTGACCCAGTTGCCCGTGATCGAGGATTACCGTTCGGTCGGTAGCTTGAAGGAAAGCCGCGTGCTGACAAAATTGCTGGGCGATCGCGAACTGCTGAATTCGAAAGTTGCGGACGTAATGGATGCGAGTTTCCCGGTCGTCGATGTGGATACGAGCCTCAACGAGATCAAGACGAAACTGCAAAAACATCCGGCTGTGCTGATCGAGGATTTTAAGCGTATCACGGCGATAATCACGCGGTCCGACGTGCTTGATATTCAGAATTAAGTTTGCGTGTAAATGAGCGACGAACCCAAAAAAGACCAAGCCGCAGGCGGCGAATGGACGATGCCCGAACCGGTGTTTCGCTCGACCGAGGGCTTCACGCCAAAGAGCGCTATTCACTCAGCCCAGGACGAGATCCCGACCGAACCCGGATTCAGCGACGACGAGACCGAGGAAAATATTGCCCTACCCGATTCTCCTGAAGAAACGGCCGATGAGGAAAAAAGCGGTCAATCCGTCCGCGCCTCGACCAAAACCCGCATTCGTCACTCAAAGAAAAAAGCCGGCTGCGCCAAAACCTTTGGCTTGATTGCGGGGGCCATAGCTCTTTCGATTATTGCGATCATCGCTGCGGCGATCTATTTTCTGGTGTTCTACAAACCCACTGACACGTCATTTTGATCGTCGCGTCGGATCGCAGGCTGCCAGCCTGCGTGTGTGCTCGAACGAAGCCTCGCAGGCTAGCAGCCTGCGGTCCGACAATTACGGATGCGTCATATCTTCCGCGACAACAAGCTCGTCAAACTTCTCCGCAGTCAACAACTCAAGCTGTACAGCCGATTCTTTTAACGAAATGCCTTTTTTGTGCGCGTATTTCGCGAGCTTGGCGGCGTTGTCGTAGCCGATGTGCTGGTTTAATGCCGTGACGAGCATTAGCGAATTTCGGAGGTAATGATCGATCTGATCGCGATTGAGTTCTATACCGGCGATGCAGTAATCGACGAAACCGTGGCAAGCGTCGTGGATGAGCCGGACAGAATGCAGGAAATTGTGGATCATCACGGGCTTGAAGACGTTTAGCTCAAAATTGCCCTGCGAACCCGCAAAACCGATAGCGGCGTCGTTGCCCATGACCTGAACGGCGACCATCGTCATCGCCTCGGACTGAGTCGGATTAACTTTGCCCGGCATGATCGACGAACCGGGTTCGTTCTCAGGCAGCGAGATCTCGCCGAGGCCGCAACGCGGACCCGAAGCGAGCCAGCGAACATCGTTCGCGATCTTCATCAGGCTTGCGGCGAGAGTTTTCAGAGCACCTGAGGCGAAAATGACCTCGTCGTGAGCGGACAAAGCTGCAAATTTATCGGGGTGTGATTTGAACGGCAAGCCTGTAAGCTCGGCGATCTTTGCCGCAGCTCTTTCGGCAAACTCGGGATGCGAATTGAGACCGGTTCCGACTGCAGTTCCGCCAATCGCAAGATCCATAAGGCCTGGCAAGACCATTCTCATTCGCTCAACATCGCGATCTACGAGATTGGCCCAGCCGTTGAATTCCTGGCTGACGGTCACCGGCGTTGCGTCCTGCAGATGCGTGCGGCCGATCTTGACTACGCCTTCGAACTCGTTCGCCTTTGCCTTGATCGCATCGCTAACCTTTTGAACCTCAGGGATCAATGACGTCAAACGCTCAGCCCCGGCGATGTACATTGCCGTCGGGAACGTGTCATTCGACGACTGCGATTTGTTGACATCGTCATTCGGATGAACCGGCGTCTTCGACCCCATCTCGCCGCCCGCGATCTCGATAGCACGGTTTGAGATGACCTCGTTGGCGTTCATGTTCGTCTGCGTTCCCGAACCGGTCTGCCACACGCGGAGTGGAAAGTGATCGTCGAGTTTCCCCGCGATAACCTCGTCCGCCGCCTGTATGATGAGCGCGAGTTTTTCGTCGGGCAACTTCCCGAGATCGTTATTCACGATCGCCGCCGCCTTCTTCAAAATCCCAAGTGCCCTTATGACCTCACGCGGCATGACATCAAACCCGATGTCGAAATGCTTCAGCGAACGCTGTGTCTGCGCTCCCCAGTACGCCCACGTCGGCACCTCGATCTCACCCATCGAATCGGTCTCGATACGCATACTTGCTATTTTTTCAGTTGCTTCTGACATATATGGAAAATTTTACCGTAGGTTGCAGCCGTAAAAAAGCCACGGCTATTTCGTCGACGGCACAGTGTGAGGTGGCTTTGTCTCCATGGGTAAGCCAGCGGCCTGCCAGGCGACGGTTCCGCCAGTTACGTTCAGGACGTTGTTAAAACCGGCCTCTTTCAGAATTCCCACCGCCTTTTTCGACCGGTTTCCCGTCTGACAAATAACATAGACAGGTTCGTTCTTCTCAAGCTTGTCGAAGCTCGCGGTCAAGGTATCCAGCGGAATGTTCTCTGCCCGCGCGGCGTGTCCGCCGGAATATTCCTCGGGCGTACGAACGTCGATGAATTGCGAATATGCTTTGGACACGACCGCTTGAGCCTCTGCGGGTGATACTTCCTTAATATCCGCAGCGACGTTGGGTGCGGCGGTACCGTTATTTTTTGTGGCCGCACTCTGACAGCCGCCCAGAAAAATACTCGCTGTTGCCAAAAACAATAGATACTTCATAGCTTTACTCCTACGTCGAACTTGCACACGCAGTCGTCGAGACCTCCGTCTCAAGCCCAGCTTCTATCCACGCTGCGGTTCCACCGGTGACGTTGTAGATCTTTCTAAAACCGGCGTTTTCGAGGATGCTGGTACCGATGCTTGAGCGATAACCGCCCTGGCAGATCACGAAGGTTGGGGTGGTCGGGTCGAGTGTGTCGAATTCGGCCGTCAATTTATCGAGCGAAATGTTTGAAGTTCGATGTGCGTGGCCGGCGTTGTGCTCGGCAGGGCGGCGGACATCTACAAATTGCAGATACTTTTCGGTCTTTGTGAGTTCGCTTACTTCCTCGACCGAAACCTGCTCGATGGTTTTCAGTTCGCCGTCATATTTACTGAGGAATATAAATCCCGTAACAGACTCGTGCCCGACACGAGCCAATCGCATTGTGGCCTCTTCAAGTTGCGTTTCATTGTCAGCGACAATGGCGATCGACGTTCCGATAGGGATCAATGTTCCGGCCCACGATGCAAACTGGCCGCCGAGGCTGATGTTTATTGAGTTTGGGATATGCCCGCTGCCATATTCGGCTGCTGAACGAATATCGATGACAATGCCGTCGAATGCCATGATTTCATCAGTTGAGAGTTCACGCGGCTTGGCCAGATCCGCTAGAGCCGCCGAACCCTCGAGATTCTTCGCCGCACTTTTAGGAAAATACATCGGCACCTCAGGTTGGTCATACGCGACGATCTTTACAAATTCTTCCTTTGTCATCGGCTGAAGCGCATAGTTGAACTTACGCTGATTGCCGAGCGTTGACCAAGTTTCTTTTGAAAGGGATTTGCCGCACAAAGATCCCGCACCGTGGGCCGGATAAACTTCAGTTTCGTCCGGCAACGGTAATATCTTTTCATGTAACGAATCGTACAGCATCTCGCCCATCTGCTGCGCTGTAAACCCGATTGATCCGATCAGGTCAGGCCGCCCAACGTCGCCGATAAAGAGTGTATCGCCCGTGAAAAGCTTCGTCGGACCGCAGGCAGCCTGCCTGCGTGTGTCATCTGCCGCAGTGTTCAGCGACTCATCTGAATTCTCAACTCGCAGGCTGGCAGCCTGCGGTCCGACTTCTTCCGCAACTACACAAATCCCCTCGGGCGTGTGACCTGGAGTCTCGCGAAACGTAAGTTTGATCGAGCCAACGCTCAGGACGTCGCCGTCGCTGACCTTGTGCGTTGGAAACTTGGTATTCGCCCGCTGCCCGTAGATGATCTCGGCCCCTGTCTTGGCTGCAAGCTCGACGTGCCCGCTGACAAAATCTGCGTGTGAATGTGTCTCGATCACGTACTTGATCTGCTGGCCGTGTGATTCGGCTTCGTCGATGTACTGCTGCACATCACGCTGCGGATCGATGATCGCCGCCTCGCCGTCAGAACCGAGATAGTAAGACGCATGCGAAAGGCAGCCGAGATAAAACTGCTTGAAGTTCATATCACTATTATACCCTCTTGTACTCGACGACAAACCTTGAAGGCTCATCTTCTTCGTCAGGCGGCATTTCGACAAAATCCGTCTGCTTGAGGCCGTTGTGTTCGAATCGAGCGAGTTCGTGGCGTGACATCGGCCATGGGAGTTCGTCAGGTTCTTCGTCGTCTTCGCGGCTGCGGGTGACGACGACCAGAGTACCGCCTTCGGCCACAAAGTCAGCGATAGCATCCAGCACACGTGCACGCATCTCGATCGGCAGCGGCTGGATCGTGTAGACCTCAAGCACAAAGTCGAACCCGCCCGTCCGAGCCTCACCCATCTGCGAGAAATTCCAAGAGTGTGGCGGATCAAACAGATCATGCGTCTCAAACTGGATATCAGCATCACCGTAAAGCCGTTTCGCCCATTCGATCGCCGTCGGCGAGATGTCAAAGGCCGTGACCTTGAACCCAAGGTCATGCAAATACTTCGCATCATCGCCCAGCCCACAGCCAACAACTAACGCACTACGGCCGTCGCCTTTCAGCCCAGTCGATTCGGCCCACGCTTTAAAGAAACGATTGGGTTCGAGGTCTGCCCACGGAATGATCGAATTGTCACCATCGGCCTCGGCGTACAGAGCCTCAAACCATCCCGTCACGTCACCCCGGCGGTAGTGCTCCGAGGCGATCTCACGTACGCGTTCACGAGCTTTTTCTTTATCTTCTGCCATATATTGGGTACGCTGGCCACGTGTTCCATGTTCCGTGATGGAACGCTGGAACACATGGAACACTATTCGACCGGAGCACCAGCCTCTTGCCACGCGGCCCAGCCGCCGTCCATCGACCAGACGTTGGTGTACCCCATTTTCTGGAGGCTTTCGGCCGATAGAGCCGAGCGAAAACCGCCGCCGCAATAGAGGACGAGTTCGATGTCCTTTTCAGGGAATGTCTGCACGATATCGCGTTCGATGATGCCGCGGCCCATGTGTTTTGCTCCGGCGGCGTGGCCGGCATCATATTCTTTGTCCTCGCGGACGTCGATCAGCACCGCTCCATTTGCAACCCGCTCACGCGCACCCGCCACGTCGCATTCGTTCACGCGGCTCTTGGCATCGTTGACGATCTCGAGAAACTCGCTTGAATGTATCATCCCTTTACTATAAGCTTTGCAAATTCCAAAAAACAATTCGTTCCAATAGGCGTTAGGCCAATTGGTCAACTTTCAAAAAATAGGAGAGAGGGAATGAACAAACTAAATTTATTACTCGTCATCGGTTGCCTTGCGTTCGTTATGGGCTGTAGCAAGGACGCTGACATCAACGCGTTTATTACAGAATTTGACGCCGTTACAAAAGAGATGGTCTCAAAGATCGATGCCGATCCGTCAGGCGCTGGCATCGCGGACGCCCAAAAGGCTTTCGACGGCAAAAAGGCCAGCCTTAAAGCGAAATGGGACGGCATCAAGGACGCGGTAGGTTTTCAGGTGAGTGCCGATACCAAGAAAAAGCTCGAAGAAAGCGTCGCCAACAACATGAAGTCTCTAATGGCCGTTTCGACCAAGAACATGATGAAGCTGGCGATGGATAAAGAAGCGATGTCCAAGTTTCAGGCCTTACTCAAGGACTATCAATCAACCTTTGACGCGAAATAGCTTGTTCGTACAGGTTTGTTTGTATTAACGCGATGCGCCCCGGTGCATCGCGTTTTCGTTTGCCGGGTCAGAACCGGGAGTGTTAGCGACTGGGTTTCTCGCACGCGATAGTCCAACATGCGTCAGCAACACGCCTTTTTGTATGTCGAAGGCCTTATCGCTATAATTTCCTTTTGGCTATATATCTAGATTACTGATCAGAGGACACTACATTGGCAGAACAATATGACGTAACAATTATCGGTTCGGGCCCCGGCGGCTATGTCGCGGCGGTGCGTGCGGGACAGCTTGGGCTTAAGGTCGCGATCATCGAAAAGGAAAAAGATGCTCGTCTCGGCGGCACGTGCGGCCTGCGCGGCTGTATTCCGACCAAGGCTTTGCTCAACGCGGCTCATTTGTACGAAAAGGCCGGGCATTTTGAGAATTTCGGCCTCAAAGTCACAGGTTTGAGCTACGACTGGGCCGGAGTCCAAAAATACAAATCCGACGTCGTCGCCAAAAACTCGGCCGGCGTGACCTATCTGATGAAAAAGAACAAGGCCACGATATTCAACGGCTTTGGCAAGATCGTCGGCAAAGGCAAGGTCGAGGTCGCTCTCGCCGATGGCAAAACGCAGATAATCGAAACAAAGAACATCATCATCGCTACCGGCTCGGTCGTTCGTCCGATCCCGGGATTTGAGACTGACGGCAAGCAGGTTGTTAACTCAGATCACATTCTCGAACTTACGAAAGTGCCGAAGTCGATAATCGTCATGGGTTCGGGAGCTGTCGGCGTTGAATTCGCGAGCGTCTATCATCGCTTCGGCTGCGACACGACGGTTGTCGAATTGATGGACCGCATTGTGCCGATCGAGGATGCGGACGTTTCGAAGGAACTCGCAAGAAGCTTCAAAAAATCCGGCATCAAATGCGAGACCGGAATCAAGCTCGACAAGATAACAAAAGACAAGAAAGGTGTTAAGGTTTCGGGCAAGAATGCGAAAGGTGCTGACGTGACGTTTGAGGCCGAAATGCTCCTCGTCGCCGTCGGACGTATGCCTCTCATCGAAGGCCTCGGCCTTGAGAATACAAAGGTCGTCGTCAATCCACGCGGCACTATCAAGGTCAACGAGTATTGCGAGACCAACGAACCGAACGTCTTCGCCATCGGCGACGTCATCGACACCGCCTGGCTCGCTCACCTCGCCTCAAAAGAAGGCATTCTCGTTGTCGAGAAGATCGCCGGCAAAAAGGTTGAGCCGATCAAACAAAACCTCGTCCCGAACTGCACCTACTGCGACCCCGAAGTCGCCAGCGTCGGCCTGACCGAAGAGAAAGCAAAAGCCGCCGGTTACGACGTAAAGGTCGGCAAATTCCCCTTCTCAGCCTCCGGCAAGGCCCGCATCCTCGGCGAGACTGACGGCTTCGTCAAGATCGTCGCCGAAAAGAAATATGATGAGGTCCTCGGCGTCCACATCATCGGCCCCCACGCCACCGAACTCCTGGCCGAAGCCTGCGTCGCCATGGCCCTCGAATCCACCGCCGACGAACTAGGCCGCATCATCCACGCCCACCCAACCGTCTCCGAAGCCGTTATGGAAGCCGCCGAAGGCGTGCATGATCTGACGATACATATGTAGGAAGCGATGGAAAAACTTCAGATCGTTGTTGATACAAATGTCTTCGTCGCCGCCCTTCGCTCAAAGCGAGGGGCGGCGAACTTTCTAGTCAACGGACTAGATGATGAGCGATGGCAGTTAAATCTCTCAAATGCATTGGTTTTAGAGTACGAGGACGTTCTAGGGCGTGAGGAGATGCGAACATTTATTTCTTCGGCAGAAATAAACAAAACAATTAATGCTGTATGTTCGATCTCGCGATTTCACAAAATATTCTACCTTTGGAGGTTTTTGAGTCGCGACCCGGATGATAATTTCATTCTCGAGTTGGCTATCAAGGCGAACGCTGATTTTATCATTACTTTCAACAAAAAAGACCTCTCGCGAGCGATCGAATTTGGTGTAACATTAGTGACACCTAGAGAATTTCTTGAAAGTGTAGGAGATATCTAATGACCACGATCAACACTAAAATGCCCGACACCCTGTTTCGACACGCTACGGCTATAGCAGAGCGGGAGCAAATATCACTTGACCAATTCATTGCACTCGCTGTTGCTAGTCAGGTATCGAGTTGGGAAGTCGGGAGGAGTTTCGAAGAGCGAGCGGCGAAAGGCAACTGGGACGATGTTCGTAAAATACTTGCCAATGCACCGGACGTCGAACCAGCGGAAGACGACCGGCTCAATTAGCGAGAAATCTGACGATTCATATGTAGTGCGTTTATGTTGAAGTATCCAATATCAGGAAGGGGCACTGGCGAGAGTATCAGGGATACTGAGCGAGACAATCTGTATATCGGCTGGGATGACGAGGACGGGTTTGTAATGCTGTTCACGCCTACCATGCTCAATACAGACACGCACTATCACATTGAGTTGTCGGAGGAAGAAGCCATAAAGCTGGCATCGTTCATAGAGAAAAAATTGTTTGAACTTCGGGCAGCCCGTGGAAACTGGGAGCGGGCCACCGAGATTCTTGCAAAGGCTCCAGACGCCGATTCCGAACTGGACGATGCTCTGTGATGACAAACTAGGCCGTATCATTCACGCCCATCCAACCGTCTCTGAAGCCGTTATGGAGTTGCTGAAGGTGTGCATTATTTGACCATTCATATTTGGTTCGACGGTCATCCGAGAAAGGAGAGGGAGTAAACCCTATGAGACTTCAAGATCCTTACAAAAACCACCCCACCGGTTATAGAGAATTTGAACAATTGATAAAAGAAGGACATAACACAACACAATTTGGCTTTCAGACGGACGGCAACACAGTTTATAGATTCACGAACCGCTTCCGCCTAGCGAAAGAATTTGATGAAATAAAATTTGACACTTACAAAGGGGACACTGCGATGGGCTACAACGGTTTGTTCCGCGCATTCTTGGTGTATTCTGCATTCGAGTTATTTCTGAAAATCTCTGGTGAAAGCCAATCAACTATTACTAACGTACTTTCCCCGTACGATCCGGCATTAGCGATCCAGTGCATTTTAAGGGCAGATTCAAACAGGCAATTTTATGATTTCATAGATGCGCGTTTAATTCGACAGAATGCAAAAGCTGGTTTATCGGACGCATACAATGGAGCATCAACAAATATAACCTACATAGCGTCAGGTATTAGACATATCTTCGCTCATGGCCATCTCTCGGCTCACGCCAATGAATGTAAACCTGAAATAGTTAAGGAAATTTGCGACACAATCTTTGAGTTTCATGCGCGCGTTATGGAACAGGAATTCAGAAAAGTCATTAACATGTACAAAAGCTCGATCTAATGCAAAAACATCATGGAATTTGTAGCAGCTAAATGCCCTAACTGCGCCGGGGAATTGCGATTACCTGACGATAAAAAACAGGTGAAATGCATGTATTGCGGTTTCGACGTTCTTTATCCGCGAAGCCATAAATGCTGCTGGCGTAAACGTCGAAAATCTATTGAAGCTGGCTCTTGCAGCGGAAAAAGCTGACAACCATCAGGAGGCTTATGATTATTTCACGAAAATCCTTGAGTATGATCCAGAAAATTACGTCGCCTTATTAGGTAAAGCAGTCGCCGCTGGACGGTTATCGGCGTCCGAATTTAGACATTCGGAACTTATCGAAGGCGCGAAAGCTGCGGTTCAGCATGCTCCAGATAGCAAGAAGGATGATCTTAAAATCGAAATCGCCGAAACCCTTGACTCTGTCTGTTCTGACTTTCGAATTTTCAGGATACAAAGTGACGATGAAGATTCTGTTTTTCAACGAATGAGAATAGTTGAGTGTCTCAAGTTTGCCCACGATTATGACCCAAATAATGAGAACCTAATTACCAGCTTGTACTTTGAAAACAAACAACTGGGTTTGCAAATGAAGTTATGGAATTTGCGATACCAAACGGATACTTGGGAAAAGAGTGTAGATGAATACCGTCAAAAAGCAAACGAGTACTCCACAAAGCTATCCCTAATAAATCCTGAGAAAGGCGCCGAGTTAGCAAAGTCTGACCAAGAGATTGAAAGCCAAGATTCGATGTCCACCGGTGGTAACGTGGATTGGGCAACAATCATTGGCGGAGTAATTGGTGTCGCAATAGTAATTGCAGTCTTTGCATGTTGTTTCACTGGGCGATGAGCAGAGTCAATCCACTTTGCTCAAATATGCTCAGGCTCTTGGCAAGGAGATACATCCGGAAATCGCCTGTTCTTCTTATGGGATCGAAGTCCTCGCACCCGTCCATTTCCCTCTCGTAAAATCAGGAAACTTGACCGGCATTGAGCCTTTTGCGACGGATATTTCGCTTAGGGGGCCGGGGGCGGACCAGGCGGCGGCGTCGTAGACGTCCATGTCGGGGACGAGGCCTTCCCGGAAGCATTGGACTAGGCGCCAACACATTAGGTAATCCATACCGCCGTGGCCGCCGAGTTTGCGGGCTTGCTCGCCGACAACGCGCCAGAGGTTGTGTTCGTATTTTTCTTTGTAGGCATCGACGGTCTGCCATTGGTGGTTGGCCTTGTCCTTTTCGACGTAGACGCGTGAAGGGTAATCGCGAAAAATGCCTTTTGTGCCCTGAATAAGGTTGATGCGGTCGTACGGACGCGGTGTGGTGACGTTGTGCTGCACCATGATCGAGCGGCCCTTGGCGGTTTTGATGAGGTTGGTGTTGTAATCACCGGCTTTGTAAACCTCTTTCTGTCGCGGGTCGTTCGCATCGAGTTTTTCCTTTCGATAATCTTGCAAACCCAAACTTCCCGAGCTCATCGCGACCATGTATTCAAATTTGTCGCCGCGATTGATATCCATGTAGTTCGCGACCGGGCCGAGGCCGTGCGTTGGATACAAGTTGCTGTCGCGAAGCGTGTGATGAGCCCGCCGCCACAGGCCTTCGTCGCGGGTCTCGAATAGTATCTCGCGAAGGTCGTGATTGTACGCCGCTTCGCCGTGTACCAACTCGCCAAAAACACCGGCCCGCACCATATTGAGGATCAGTAGCTCGTCGTAGTCGTAGCAGCAATTCTCCATCATCATCATGTGCTTGCGGGTTTTCTCAGACGTATCGACCAGGCTCCAGATATCCTTGAGCGTGTATCCGGCCGGAACCTCGCTGCACGCGTGTTTGCCGGCGTTCATCGCTGCCAAAGCCTGCGGCACGTGCCATTCCCATGGCGTGGCGATATAGACGACATCTACGTCGTCACGCTTGAGCAATTCCTCATAGCCATGATCACCTTTTACATAAACCGCCGGAGCCGCATGTCCCGCTTTTTCGATGATCGCCTTGGCTTTATCGGCTTTCTCCTGAACAACATCGCAGATCGCAGTAATCTTTACGTTAGGAATATTTACAAATTCGCCGACGATGCTGCGGCCTCGCAATCCGGTGCCGATCATGCCGACTCGCACGGTGTCACGCTTTTCAAACGGCACGCCGATAATCGTCTTACCGACCGGGGCAGGGCCGGCAATCATTTCGGCCAGCAGATTCTCGCTGTTATCCGCCGCCTCGACGCGTCCGCCGAGTACGCTCATTCCTAGTCCCGCGAGTGCCGAATTCCTGATCATCTCGCGCCGCGACAATTTGTTTTCGCTCATAATTTTCCTCTTGGATGCATAGATATTATTCAATGTTCGACGCGGTGTAAACCTCAGCTGCCAACGAATACCTCAGCCGCCGATTTTTGCTATACTCGTTGTTTTTATGGCGACGAAAAACACCTCGTATCCGCGTACGAAGATCAAGATCCTATTGCTCGAAAATATCTCCGATTCGGCCGTCGATGAACTGCGTGCCGGCGGCTATGCGGATGTCGACAAGATCAACGGAGCCCTCAGCGAAGCCGAGCTTCGTGAGGCGGTCAAGGGCGTTCATCTGCTCGGCATACGCTCGAAAACGCAGATCACAAAGAAAGTCATCGAGTCCTCAGATAAGCTACTCGCCATCGGTGCATTTTGCATCGGTGTAAATCAGGTCAATCTCACCGCCGCGACGAAGAAAGGCATCGCGGTTTTTAACGCTCCCTATTCGAACACACGTTCGGTTGCCGAGCTTATTATCGGCCTGTGCGTGATGCTGATCCGCAAGATCGCTGATAAGAACGCGGCTGCGCATCGGGGCGAATGGCTTAAGGAAGCGAAAGGCAGCTTTGAACTTCGCGGCAAAACGCTCGGCATCATCGGCTATGGCAATATCGGTTCGCAGGTCTCGGCGATGGCCGAGTCGATGGGAATGCATGTCGTCTATTACGACATCGCGACCAAGTTGCCCCTAGGCAACGCAAAACAGATTCGTGAGCTAAAAGACTTGCTCAAACAGTCCGACATCGTCACGCTCCACGTGCCTTCCGACGCGACCACGCGAAATATCATCAACGCGGACACGCTCAAAGCGATGCGAAAAGGTGCGATCCTGATCAATCACAGCCGGGGCGATGTGGTCGATCTCGATGCTTTGAAAAAAGCGGTCGTCTCCGGCAAGATCGGCGGAGCCGCGATCGACGTGTTTCCGAACGAGCCGGAAAGATCGGGCGATCCGTTTTCGTCAATTCTGCAGAATTTGCCAAACGTCATCCTCACGCCGCATATCGGAGGCTCGACCGAGGAAGCTCAGGCGAATATCGGCCTCGACGTGACCTCCAAAATAGTGAAATATCTCGAACTCGGTATTTCTGCCGGTTCGCATACCGTCCCCGGGGTAAGCTTGCCGCCACAGGCCGGAACGCACCGGATATTGCACATTCACCGCAATGTTCCCGGCGTCCTCGGCCAGATAAACTCCCGCCTCTCAAAGGTCGGAATCAATATTACCGGCCAGTATCTCAAGACGAACGATGAGATCGGCTACGTGATTCTAGATGTCGATTCCAAGCTGTCGCAGGAGGCGTTTGAGATACTAAAAGGGATTAAGGGAACATTGAAGGCCAGGATGGTTTACTAAGATTTCTTAACGCAGAGGACGCAAAGATCGCTGAGAAAGAGCTAAAATGATCTCTGCGAACTCGGCGTTTAAAATCCTATGCGATCTTTACTCATCTTTACGTTATTAGCACTCTCCGTTTCGGTCCATGCCCAGTGGGTCAAGCAAACCGTCAACACAACCGCCAGTTTCCGTGGGCTTTCGGTCGTCAGCGAAAAAATCGTATGGGCGAGCGGAACTGGCGGAACTGTCATTCGTACCGTCGACGGCGGGAAGAATTGGAGCGTGATCCAGGTTCCAGATGCGGCGAAGTTGGATTTTCGCGACATCGAGGCGTTTGATGCGAACACTGCGTACATTTTGAGCATCGGCAACGGCGATAGTTCGCGGATATACAAGACCGCCGACGGCGGTGAGACTTGGAAACTACAGTTTCAGAACGATAATCAAAATGCGTTCTTTGATGCGATCGCCTGTTGGGATAAGGCAAATTGCATCGCGATGTCAGATCCAGTCGATGGCCATTATCTGCTCATCGCGACCGCGAACGGCGGTGACAAATGGGAGCGCATAGTCAGTAACCAAATGGCCGCTGCCATCGACGGCGAGGCAGCCTTCGCCGCAAGCGGCACATGCCTCATCACGCAAGGCAAAACAAATGCATTCATCGTTTCCGGCGGCAAAGACTCACATGTCTTTCGCTCGACGGACCGAGGCAAGACGTGGACATCTGCGAAGTCGCCGATCATCAGCGGCCCTTCCGGTGCCGGCATATTCTCAATCGCAATATGGGATGCAAAGAACGGAGTGATCGTCGGCGGTAACTACGAAATGCCGAATGAGACCAAAGGCATTTTGGGATTCACAACCGATGGCGGGGCGACGTGGAACGCCGGAAAAGGTTTGAGCGGTTATCGTTCCGGGGTCGCCTACGTCGGCAACAAGGAGATCATTGCCGTCGGAACCAATGGCTCCGATTCGTCGATCGATGGTGGTGTGACCTGGAAAAATCTGGACAAGGAAAATTACAACGCAGTCGCGGCCAAAGGACGCATTGCCGTCTGGGCTGTTGGGCCGAAAGGCCTTGTCTCGAGGTATGTTGATTCCATGACTACCATTATCAAATGATCTAGCATGACCTACGCTTGGTACGACATTTTAGGTACAGTCGGCGTTGCAGTCATTATTCTGACTTACGTCCTGCTCCAGATCGGGCGTATTCGCAGCGAGCAGCTTGTCTATTCTCTGCTCAACGCCGCCGGGGCGATGCTCATTCTCGTTTACCTCTTCTACGCCTTTAATCTGCCTTCTTTTATAGTAGAATTCTTCTGGTTGCTGATCAGTTTGTTTGGCATCGGGAAATACATTTTGAAGAAAGAATGATCGGCCAGAAAAGGCACAAAGATCACAAAATTAGCTTCCTTTCTTTTGTGACTTTTGTGCTTTTTGTGGCTATCTTGTTTTATGCAGAGTTTTACGAGTGTTCCATTTAAGAGCGAGAGTGCCCACGGGCTGACGAGCGTCAATGGCGTGGCGAAATTCTCGAGCGCCGGTGTGGTGCTCGAATTCGAATCAAAGCTCTTCGGTCTCTTCTCAAATGGTGTCAAAGAAGCCCGCTTGTCTGTAAATGAAATCCTCGACGTGAAATTTAGAAAGGGCGTTCTGAAGCTTGGTGCAAAGATCGAGATCCGGCTGAAGTCATTTGCAAAGCTCAGCGAGATCCCAAACAGCGAGGGCAAGATCACTCTCAAGATCGATCACGAAGATTTCGAACGCGCCCGCGATGCAGTCGAAAAACTTCAAAAGGATATGGCGACGGAACTAGCACAACTTCCGCCGACACATACGCCGGTTAGTGTGCTGTTTGATGCGAGCGAAGAAGAGACCAAAGAGCTTATAGACTAAACAAAAAAGGGATGGCTGATCAGCCATCCCTTTTTTGTTTAGTCTATAAGCTCTTTGGTCTCTTCTTCGCTCGCATCAAACAGCACACTAACCGGCGTATGTGTCGGCGGAAGTTGTGCTAGTTCCGTCGCCATATCCTTTTGAAGTTTTTCGACTGCATCGCGGGCGCGTTCGAAATCTTCGTGATCGATCTTGAGAGTGATCTTGCCCTCGCTGTTTGGGATCTCGCTGAGCTTTGCAAATGACTTCAGCCGGATCTCGATCTTTGCACCAAGCTTCAGAACGCCCTTTCTAAATTTCACGTCGAGGATTTCATTTACAGACAAGCGGGCTTCTTTGACACCATTTGAGAAGAGACCGAAGAGCTTTGATTCGAATTCGAGCACCACACCGGCGCTCGAGAATTTCGCCACGCCATTGACGCTCGTCAGCCCGTGGGCACTCTCGCTCTTAAATGGAACACTCGTAAAACTCTGCATAAAACAAGATAGCCACAAAAAGCACAAAAGTCACAAAAGAAAGGAAGCTAATTTTGTGATCTTTGTGCCTTTTCTGGCCGATCATTCTTTCTTCAAAATGTATTTCCCGATGCCAAACAAACTGATCAGCAACCAGAAGAATTCTACTATAAAAGAAGGCAGATTAAAGGCGTAGAAGAGGTAAACGAGAATGAGCATCGCCCCGGCGGCGTTGAGCAGAGAATAGACAAGCTGCTCGCTGCGAATACGCCCGATCTGGAGCAGGACGTAAGTCAGAATAATGACTGCAACGCCGACTGTACCTAAAATGTCGTACCAAGCGTAGGTCATGCTAGATCATTTGATAATGGTAGTCATGGAATCAACATACCTCGAGACAAGGCCTTTCGGCCCAACAGCCCAGACGGCAATGCGTCCTTTGGCCGCGACTGCGTTGTAATTTTCCTTGTCCAGATTTTTCCAGGTCACACCACCATCGATCGACGAATCGGAGCCATTGGTTCCGACGGCAATGATCTCCTTGTTGCCGACGTAGGCGACCCCGGAACGATAACCGCTCAAACCTTTTCCGGCGTTCCACGTCGCCCCGCCATCGGTTGTGAATCCCAAAATGCCTTTGGTCTCATTCGGCATTTCGTAGTTACCGCCGACGATCACTCCGTTCTTTGCATCCCATATTGCGATTGAGAATATGCCGGCACCGGAAGGGCCGCTGATGATCGGCGACTTCGCAGATGTCCACGTCTTGCCTCGGTCCGTCGAGCGAAAGACATGTGAGTCTTTGCCGCCGGAAACGATGAATGCATTTGTTTTGCCTTGCGTGATGAGGCATGTGCCGCTTGCGGCGAAGGCTGCCTCGCCGTCGATGGCAGCGGCCATTTGGTTACTGACTATGCGCTCCCATTTGTCACCGCCGTTCGCGGTCGCGATGAGCAGATAATGGCCATCGACTGGATCTGACATCGCGATGCAATTTGCCTTATCCCAACAGGCGATCGCATCAAAGAACGCATTTTGATTATCGTTCTGAAACTGTAGTTTCCAAGTCTCACCGCCGTCGGCGGTCTTGTATATCCGCGAACTATCGCCGTTGCCGATGCTCAAAATGTACGCAGTGTTCGCATCAAACGCCTCGATGTCGCGAAAATCCAACTTCGCCGCATCTGGAACCTGGATCACGCTCCAATTCTTCCCGCCGTCGACGGTACGAATGACAGTTCCGCCAGTTCCGCTCGCCCATACGATTTTTTCGCTGACGACCGAAAGCCCACGGAAACTGGCGGTTGTGTTGACGGTTTGCTTGACCCACTGGGCATGGACCGAAACGGAGAGTGCTAATAACGTAAAGATGAGTAAAGATCGCATAGGATTTTAAACGCCGAGTTCGCAGAGATCATTTTAGCTCTTTCTCAGCGATCTTTGCGTCCTCTGCGTTAAGAAATCTTAGTAAACCATCCTGGCCTTCAATGTTCCCTTAATCCCTTTTAGTATCTCAAACGCCTCCTGCGACAGCTTGGAATCGACATCTAGAATCACGTAGCCGATCTCATCGTTCGTCTTGAGATACTGGCCGGTAATATTGATTCCGACCTTTGAGAGGCGGGAGTTTATCTGGCCGAGGACGCCGGGAACATTGCGGTGAATGTGCAATATCCGGTGCGTTCCGGCCTGTGGCGGCAAGCTTACCCCGGGGACGGTATGCGAACCGGCAGAAATACCGAGTTCGAGATATTTCACTATTTTGGAGGTCACGTCGAGGCCGATATTCGCCTGAGCTTCCTCGGTCGAGCCTCCGATATGCGGCGTGAGGATGACGTTTGGCAAATTCTGCAGAATTGACGAAAACGGATCGCCCGATCTTTCCGGCTCGTTCGGAAACACGTCGATCGCGGCTCCGCCGATCTTGCCGGAGACGACCGCTTTTTTCAAAGCATCGAGATCGACCACATCGCCCCGGCTGTGATTGATCAGGATCGCACCTTTTCGCATCGCTTTGAGCGTGTCCGCGTTGATGATATTTCGCGTGGTCGCGTCGGAAGGCACGTGGAGCGTGACGATGTCGGACTGTTTGAGCAAGTCTTTTAGCTCACGAATCTGTTTTGCGTTGCCTAGGGGCAACTTGGTCGCGATGTCGTAATAGACGACATGCATTCCCATCGACTCGGCCATCGCCGAGACCTGCGAACCGATATTGCCATAGCCGATGATGCCGAGCGTTTTGCCGCGAAGTTCAAAGCTGCCTTTCGCTTCCTTAAGCCATTCGCCCCGATGCGCAGCCGCGTTCTTATCAGCGATCTTGCGGATCAGCATCACGCACAGGCCGATAATAAGCTCGGCAACCGAACGTGTGTTCGAATAGGGAGCGTTAAAAACCGCGATGCCTTTCTTCGTCGCGGCGGTGAGATTGACCTGATTTACACCGATGCAAAATGCACCGATGGCGAGTAGCTTATCTGAGGACTCGATGACTTTCTTTGTGATCTGCGTTTTCGAGCGTATGCCGAGCAGATGAACGCCCTTGACCGCCTCACGAAGCTCGGCTTCGCTGAGGGCTCCGTTGATCTTGTCGACATCCGCATAGCCGCCGGCACGCAGTTCATCGACGGCCGAATCGGAGATATTTTCGAGCAATAGGATCTTGATCTTCGTACGCGGATACGAGGTGTTTTTCGTCGCCATAAAAACAACGAGTATAGCAAAAATCGGCGGCTGAGGTATTCGTTGGCAGCTGAGGTTTACACCGCGTCGAACATTGAATAATATCTATGCATCCAAGAGGAAAATTATGAGCGAAAACAAATTGTCGCGGCGCGAGATGATCAGGAATTCGGCACTCGCGGGACTAGGAATGAGCGTACTCGGCGGACGCGTCGAGGCGGCGGATAACAGCGAGAATCTGCTGGCCGAAATGATTGCCGGCCCTGCCCCGGTCGGTAAGACGATTATCGGCGTGCCGTTTGAAAAGCGTGACACCGTGCGAGTCGGCATGATCGGCACCGGATTGCGAGGCCGCAGCATCGTCGGCGAATTTGTAAATATTCCTAACGTAAAGATTACTGCGATCTGCGATGTTGTTCAGGAGAAAGCCGATAAAGCCAAGGCGATCATCGAAAAAGCGGGACATGCGGCTCCGGCGGTTTATGTAAAAGGTGATCATGGCTATGAGGAATTGCTCAAGCGTGACGACGTAGATGTCGTCTATATCGCCACGCCATGGGAATGGCACGTGCCGCAGGCTTTGGCAGCGATGAACGCCGGCAAACACGCGTGCAGCGAGGTTCCGGCCGGATACACGCTCAAGGATATCTGGAGCCTGGTCGATACGTCTGAGAAAACCCGCAAGCACATGATGATGATGGAGAATTGCTGCTACGACTACGACGAGCTACTGATCCTCAATATGGTGCGGGCCGGTGTTTTTGGCGAGTTGGTACACGGCGAAGCGGCGTACAATCACGACCTTCGCGAGATACTATTCGAGACCCGCGACGAAGGCCTGTGGCGGCGGGCTCATCACACGCTTCGCGACAGCAACTTGTATCCAACGCACGGCCTCGGCCCGGTCGCGAACTACATGGATATCAATCGCGGCGACAAATTTGAATACATGGTCGCGATGAGCTCGGGAAGTTTGGGTTTGCAAGATTATCGAAAGGAAAAACTCGATGCGAACGACCCGCGACAGAAAGAGGTTTACAAAGCCGGTGATTACAACACCAACCTCATCAAAACCGCCAAGGGCCGCTCGATCATGGTGCAGCACAACGTCACCACACCGCGTCCGTACGACCGCATCAACCTTATTCAGGGCACAAAAGGCATTTTTCGCGATTACCCTTCACGCGTCTACGTCGAAAAGGACAAGGCCAACCACCAATGGCAGACCGTCGATGCCTACAAAGAAAAATACGAACACAACCTCTGGCGCGTTGTCGGCGAGCAAGCCCGCAAACTCGGCGGCCACGGCGGTATGGATTACCTAATGTGTTGGCGCCTAGTCCAATGCTTCCGGGAAGGCCTCGTCCCCGACATGGACGTCTACGACGCCGCCGCCTGGTCCGCCCCCGGCCCCCTAAGCGAAATATCCGTCGCAAAAGGCTCAATGCCGGTCAAGTTTCCTGATTTTACGAGAGGGAAATGGACGGGTGCGAGGACTTCGATCCCATAAGAAGAACAGGCGATTTCCGGATGTATCTCCTTGCCAAGAGCCTGAGCATATTTGAGCAAAGTGGATTGACTCTGCTCATCGCCCAGTGAAACAACATGCAAAGACTGCAATTACTATTGCGACACCAATTACTCCGCCAATGATTGTTGCCCAATCCACGTTACCACCGGTGGACATCGAATCTTGGCTTTCAATCTCTTGGTCAGACTTTGCTAACTCGGCGCCTTTCTCAGGATTTATTAGGGATAGCTTTGTGGAGTACTCGTTTGCTTTTTGACGGTATTCATCTACACTCTTTTCCCAAGTATCCGTTTGGTATCGCAAATTCCATAACTTCATTTGCAAACCCAGTTGTTTGTTTTCAAAGTACAAGCTGGTAATTAGGTTCTCATTATTTGGGTCATAATCGTGGGCAAACTTGAGACACTCAACTATTCTCATTCGTTGAAAAACAGAATCTTCATCGTCACTTTGTATCCTGAAAATTCGAAAGTCAGAACAGACAGAGTCAAGGGTTTCGGCGATTTCGATTTTAAGATCATCCTTCTTGCTATCTGGAGCATGCTGAACCGCAGCTTTCGCGCCTTCGATAAGTTCCGAATGTCTAAATTCGGACGCCGATAACCGTCCAGCGGCGACTGCTTTACCTAATAAGGCGACGTAATTTTCTGGATCATACTCAAGGATTTTCGTGAAATAATCATAAGCCTCCTGATGGTTGTCAGCTTTTTCCGCTGCAAGAGCCAGCTTCAATAGATTTTCGACGTTTACGCCAGCAGCATTTATGGCTTCGCGGATAAAGAACGTCGAAACCGCAATACATGCATTTCACCTGTTTTTTATCGTCAGGTAATCGCAATTCCCCGGCGCAGTTAGGGCATTTAGCTGCTACAAATTCCATGATGTTTTTGCATTAGATCGAGCTTTTGTACATGTTAATGACTTTTCTGAATTCCTGTTCCATAACGCGCGCATGAAACTCAAAGATTGTGTCGCAAATTTCCTTAACTATTTCAGGTTTACATTCATTGGCGTGAGCCGAGAGATGGCCATGAGCGAAGATATGTCTAATACCTGACGCTATGTAGGTTATATTTGTTGATGCTCCATTGTATGCGTCCGATAAACCAGCTTTTGCATTCTGTCGAATTAAACGCGCATCTATGAAATCATAAAATTGCCTGTTTGAATCTGCCCTTAAAATGCACTGGATCGCTAATGCCGGATCGTACGGGGAAAGTACGTTAGTAATAGTTGATTGGCTTTCACCAGAGATTTTCAGAAATAACTCGAATGCAGAATACACCAAGAATGCGCGGAACAAACCGTTGTAGCCCATCGCAGTGTCCCCTTTGTAAGTGTCAAATTTTATTTCATCAAATTCTTTCGCTAGGCGGAAGCGGTTCGTGAATCTATAAACTGTGTTGCCGTCCGTCTGAAAGCCAAATTGTGTTGTGTTATGTCCTTCTTTTATCAATTGTTCAAATTCTCTATAACCGGTGGGGTGGTTTTTGTAAGGATCTTGAAGTCTCATAGGGTTTACTCCCTCTCCTTTCTCGGATGACCGTCGAACCAAATATGAATGGTCAAATAATGCACACCTTCAGCAACTCCATAACGGCTTCAGAGACGGTTGGATGGGCGTGAATGATACGGCCTAGTTTGTCATCACAGAGCATCGTCCAGTTCGGAATCGGCGTCTGGAGCCTTTGCAAGAATCTCGGTGGCCCGCTCCCAGTTTCCACGGGCTGCCCGAAGTTCAAACAATTTTTTCTCTATGAACGATGCCAGCTTTATGGCTTCTTCCTCCGACAACTCAATGTGATAGTGCGTGTCTGTATTGAGCATGGTAGGCGTGAACAGCATTACAAACCCGTCCTCGTCATCCCAGCCGATATACAGATTGTCTCGCTCAGTATCCCTGATACTCTCGCCAGTGCCCCTTCCTGATATTGGATACTTCAACATAAACGCACTACATATGAATCGTCAGATTTCTCGCTAATTGAGCCGGTCGTCTTCCGCTGGTTCGACGTCCGGTGCATTGGCAAGTATTTTACGAACATCGTCCCAGTTGCCTTTCGCCGCTCGCTCTTCGAAACTCCTCCCGACTTCCCAACTCGATACCTGACTAGCAACAGCGAGTGCAATGAATTGGTCAAGTGATATTTGCTCCCGCTCTGCTATAGCCGTAGCGTGTCGAAACAGGGTGTCGGGCATTTTAGTGTTGATCGTGGTCATTAGATATCTCCTACACTTTCAAGAAATTCTCTAGGTGTCACTAATGTTACACCAAATTCGATCGCTCGCGAGAGGTCTTTTTTGTTGAAAGTAATGATAAAATCAGCGTTCGCCTTGATAGCCAACTCGAGAATGAAATTATCATCCGGGTCGCGACTCAAAAACCTCCAAAGGTAGAATATTTTGTGAAATCGCGAGATCGAACATACAGCATTAATTGTTTTGTTTATTTCTGCCGAAGAAATAAATGTTCGCATCTCCTCACGCCCTAGAACGTCCTCGTACTCTAAAACCAATGCATTTGAGAGATTTAACTGCCATCGCTCATCATCTAGTCCGTTGACTAGAAAGTTCGCCGCCCCTCGCTTTGAGCGAAGGGCGGCGACGAAGACATTTGTATCAACAACGATCTGAAGTTTTTCCATCGCTTCCTACATATGTATCGTCAGATCATGCACGCCTTCGGCGGCTTCCATAACGGCTTCGGAGACGGTTGGGTGGGCGTGGATGATGCGGCCTAGTTCGTCGGCGGTGGATTCGAGGGCCATGGCGACGCAGGCTTCGGCCAGGAGTTCGGTGGCGTGGGGGCCGATGATGTGGACGCCGAGGACCTCATCATATTTCTTTTCGGCGACGATCTTGACGAAGCCGTCAGTCTCGCCGAGGATGCGGGCCTTGCCGGAGGCTGAGAAGGGGAATTTGCCGACCTTTACGTCGTAACCGGCGGCTTTTGCTTTCTCTTCGGTCAGGCCGACGCTGGCGACTTCGGGGTCGCAGTAGGTGCAGTTCGGGACGAGGTTTTGTTTGATCGGCTCAACCTTTTTGCCGGCGATCTTCTCGACAACGAGAATGCCTTCTTTTGAGGCGAGGTGAGCGAGCCAGGCGGTGTCGATGACGTCGCCGATGGCGAAGACGTTCGGTTCGTTGGTCTCGCAATACTCGTTGACCTTGATAGTGCCGCGTGGATTGACGACGACCTTTGTATTCTCAAGGCCGAGGCCTTCGATGAGAGGCATACGTCCGACGGCGACGAGGAGCATTTCGGCCTCAAACGTCACGTCAGCACCTTTCGCATTCTTGCCCGAAACCTTAACACCTTTCTTGTCTTTTGTTATCTTGTCGAGCTTGATTCCGGTCTCGCATTTGATGCCGGATTTTTTGAAGCTTCTTGCGAGTTCCTTCGAAACGTCCGCATCCTCGATCGGCACAATGCGGTCCATCAATTCGACAACCGTCGTGTCGCAGCCGAAGCGATGATAGACGCTCGCGAATTCAACGCCGACAGCTCCCGAACCCATGACGATTATCGACTTCGGCACTTTCGTAAGTTCGAGAATGTGATCTGAGTTAACAACCTGCTTGCCGTCAGTCTCAAATCCCGGGATCGGACGAACGACCGAGCCGGTAGCGATGATGATGTTCTTTGTTTCGATTATCTGCGTTTTGCCATCGGCGAGAGCGACCTCGACCTTGCCTTTGCCGACGATCTTGCCAAAGCCGTTGAATATCGTGGCCTTGTTCTTTTTCATCAGATAGGTCACGCCGGCCGAGTTTTTGGCGACGACGTCGGATTTGTATTTTTGGACTCCGGCCCAGTCGTAGCTCAAACCTGTGACTTTGAGGCCGAAATTCTCAAAATGCCCGGCCTTTTCGTACAAATGAGCCGCGTTGAGCAAAGCCTTGGTCGGAATACAGCCGCGCAGGCCGCACGTGCCGCCGAGACGAGCATCTTTTTCCTTTTCGATGATCGCGACCTTAAGCCCAAGCTGTCCCGCACGCACCGCCGCGACATAGCCGCCGGGGCCCGAACCGATAATTGTTACGTCATATTGTTCTGCCAATGTAGTGTCCTCTGATCAGTAATCTAGATATATAGCCAAAAGGAAATTATAGCGATAAGGCCTTCGACATACAAAAAGGCGTGTTGCTGACGCATGTTGGACTATCGCGTGCGAGAAACCCAGTCGCTAACACTCCCGGTTCTGACCCGGCAAACGAAAACGCGATGCACCGGGGCGCATCGCGTTAATACAAACAAACCTGTACGAACAAGCTATTTCGCGTCAAAGGTTGATTGATAGTCCTTGAGTAAGGCCTGAAACTTGGACATCGCTTCTTTATCCATCGCCAGCTTCATCATGTTCTTGGTCGAAACGGCCATTAGAGACTTCATGTTGTTGGCGACGCTTTCTTCGAGCTTTTTCTTGGTATCGGCACTCACCTGAAAACCTACCGCGTCCTTGATGCCGTCCCATTTCGCTTTAAGGCTGGCCTTTTTGCCGTCGAAAGCCTTTTGGGCGTCCGCGATGCCAGCGCCTGACGGATCGGCATCGATCTTTGAGACCATCTCTTTTGTAACGGCGTCAAATTCTGTAATAAACGCGTTGATGTCAGCGTCCTTGCTACAGCCCATAACGAACGCAAGGCAACCGATGACGAGTAATAAATTTAGTTTGTTCATTCCCTCTCTCCTATTTTTTGAAAGTTGACCAATTGGCCTAACGCCTATTGGAACGAATTGTTTTTTGGAATTTGCAAAGCTTATAGTAAAGGGATGATACATTCAAGCGAGTTTCTCGAGATCGTCAACGATGCCAAGAGCCGCGTGAACGAATGCGACGTGGCGGGTGCGCGTGAGCGGGTTGCAAATGGAGCGGTGCTGATCGACGTCCGCGAGGACAAAGAATATGATGCCGGCCACGCCGCCGGAGCAAAACACATGGGCCGCGGCATCATCGAACGCGATATCGTGCAGACATTCCCTGAAAAGGACATCGAACTCGTCCTCTATTGCGGCGGCGGTTTTCGCTCGGCTCTATCGGCCGAAAGCCTCCAGAAAATGGGGTACACCAACGTCTGGTCGATGGACGGCGGCTGGGCCGCGTGGCAAGAGGCTGGTGCTCCGGTCGAATAGTGTTCCATGTGTTCCAGCGTTCCATCACGGAACATGGAACACGTGGCCAGCGTACCCAATATATGGCAGAAGATAAAGAAAAAGCTCGTGAACGCGTACGTGAGATCGCCTCGGAGCACTACCGCCGGGGTGACGTGACGGGATGGTTTGAGGCTCTGTACGCCGAGGCCGATGGTGACAATTCGATCATTCCGTGGGCAGACCTCGAACCCAATCGTTTCTTTAAAGCGTGGGCCGAATCGACTGGGCTGAAAGGCGACGGCCGTAGTGCGTTAGTTGTTGGCTGTGGGCTGGGCGATGATGCGAAGTATTTGCATGACCTTGGGTTCAAGGTCACGGCCTTTGACATCTCGCCGACGGCGATCGAATGGGCGAAACGGCTTTACGGTGATGCTGATATCCAGTTTGAGACGCATGATCTGTTTGATCCGCCACACTCTTGGAATTTCTCGCAGATGGGTGAGGCTCGGACGGGCGGGTTCGACTTTGTGCTTGAGGTCTACACGATCCAGCCGCTGCCGATCGAGATGCGTGCACGTGTGCTGGATGCTATCGCTGACTTTGTGGCCGAAGGCGGTACTCTGGTCGTCGTCACCCGCAGCCGCGAAGACGACGAAGAACCTGACGAACTCCCATGGCCGATGTCACGCCACGAACTCGCTCGATTCGAACACAACGGCCTCAAGCAGACGGATTTTGTCGAAATGCCGCCTGACGAAGAAGATGAGCCTTCAAGGTTTGTCGTCGAGTACAAGAGGGTATAATAGTGATATGAACTTCAAGCAGTTTTATCTCGGCTGCCTTTCGCATGCGTCTTACTATCTCGGTTCTGACGGCGAGGCGGCGATCATCGATCCGCAGCGTGATGTGCAGCAGTACATCGACGAAGCCGAATCACACGGCCAGCAGATCAAGTACGTGATCGAGACACATTCACACGCAGATTTTGTCAGCGGGCACGTCGAGCTTGCAGCCAAGACAGGGGCCGAGATCATCTACGGGCAGCGGGCGAATACCAAGTTTCCAACGCACAAGGTCAGCGACGGCGACGTCCTGAGCGTTGGCTCGATCAAACTTACGTTTCGCGAGACTCCAGGTCACACGCCCGAGGGGATTTGTGTAGTTGCGGAAGAAGTCGGACCGCAGGCTGCCAGCCTGCGAGTTGAGAATTCAGATGAGTCGCTGAACACTGCGGCAGATGACACACGCAGGCAGGCTGCCTGCGGTCCGACGAAGCTTTTCACGGGCGATACACTCTTTATCGGCGACGTTGGGCGGCCTGACCTGATCGGATCAATCGGGTTTACAGCGCAGCAGATGGGCGAGATGCTGTACGATTCGTTACATGAAAAGATATTACCGTTGCCGGACGAAACTGAAGTTTATCCGGCCCACGGTGCGGGATCTTTGTGCGGCAAATCCCTTTCAAAAGAAACTTGGTCAACGCTCGGCAATCAGCGTAAGTTCAACTATGCGCTTCAGCCGATGACAAAGGAAGAATTTGTAAAGATCGTCGCGTATGACCAACCTGAGGTGCCGATGTATTTTCCTAAAAGTGCGGCGAAGAATCTCGAGGGTTCGGCGGCTCTAGCGGATCTGGCCAAGCCGCGTGAACTCTCAACTGATGAAATCATGGCATTCGACGGCATTGTCATCGATATTCGTTCAGCAGCCGAATATGGCAGCGGGCATATCCCAAACTCAATAAACATCAGCCTCGGCGGCCAGTTTGCATCGTGGGCCGGAACATTGATCCCTATCGGAACGTCGATCGCCATTGTCGCTGACAATGAAACGCAACTTGAAGAGGCCACAATGCGATTGGCTCGTGTCGGGCACGAGTCTGTTACGGGATTTATATTCCTCAGTAAATATGACGGCGAACTGAAAACCATCGAGCAGGTTTCGGTCGAGGAAGTAAGCGAACTCACAAAGACCGAAAAGTATCTGCAATTTGTAGATGTCCGCCGCCCTGCCGAGCACAACGCCGGCCACGCACATCGAACTTCAAACATTTCGCTCGATAAATTGACGGCCGAATTCGACACACTCGACCCGACCACCCCAACCTTCGTGATCTGCCAGGGCGGTTATCGCTCAAGCATCGGTACCAGCATCCTCGAAAACGCCGGTTTTAGAAAGATCTACAACGTCACCGGTGGAACCGCAGCGTGGATAGAAGCTGGGCTTGAGACGGAGGTCTCGACGACTGCGTGTGCAAGTTCGACGTAGGAGTAAAGCTATGAAGTATCTATTGTTTTTGGCAACAGCGAGTATTTTTCTGGGCGGCTGTCAGAGTGCGGCCACAAAAAATAACGGTACCGCCGCACCCAACGTCGCTGCGGATATTAAGGAAGTATCACCCGCAGAGGCTCAAGCGGTCGTGTCCAAAGCATATTCGCAATTCATCGACGTTCGTACGCCCGAGGAATATTCCGGCGGACACGCCGCGCGGGCAGAGAACATTCCGCTGGATACCTTGACCGCGAGCTTCGACAAGCTTGAGAAGAACGAACCTGTCTATGTTATTTGTCAGACGGGAAACCGGTCGAAAAAGGCGGTGGGAATTCTGAAAGAGGCCGGTTTTAACAACGTCCTGAACGTAACTGGCGGAACCGTCGCCTGGCAGGCCGCTGGCTTACCCATGGAGACAAAGCCACCTCACACTGTGCCGTCGACGAAATAGCCGTGGCTTTTTTACGGCTGCAACCTACGGTAAAATTTTCCATATATGTCAGAAGCAACTGAAAAAATAGCAAGTATGCGTATCGAGACCGATTCGATGGGTGAGATCGAGGTGCCGACGTGGGCGTACTGGGGAGCGCAGACACAGCGTTCGCTGAAGCATTTCGACATCGGGTTTGATGTCATGCCGCGTGAGGTCATAAGGGCACTTGGGATTTTGAAGAAGGCGGCGGCGATCGTGAATAACGATCTCGGGAAGTTGCCCGACGAAAAACTCGCGCTCATCATACAGGCGGCGGACGAGGTTATCGCGGGGAAACTCGACGATCACTTTCCACTCCGCGTGTGGCAGACCGGTTCGGGAACGCAGACGAACATGAACGCCAACGAGGTCATCTCAAACCGTGCTATCGAGATCGCGGGCGGCGAGATGGGGTCGAAGACGCCGGTTCATCCGAATGACGATGTCAACAAATCGCAGTCGTCGAATGACACGTTCCCGACGGCAATGTACATCGCCGGGGCTGAGCGTTTGACGTCATTGATCCCTGAGGTTCAAAAGGTTAGCGATGCGATCAAGGCAAAGGCGAACGAGTTCGAAGGCGTAGTCAAGATCGGCCGCACGCATCTGCAGGACGCAACGCCGGTGACCGTCAGCCAGGAATTCAACGGCTGGGCCAATCTCGTAGATCGCGATGTTGAGCGAATGAGAATGGTCTTGCCAGGCCTTATGGATCTTGCGATTGGCGGAACTGCAGTCGGAACCGGTCTCAATTCGCATCCCGAGTTTGCCGAAAGAGCTGCGGCAAAGATCGCCGAGCTTACAGGCTTGCCGTTCAAATCACACCCCGATAAATTTGCAGCTTTGTCCGCTCACGACGAGGTCATTTTCGCCTCAGGTGCTCTGAAAACTCTCGCCGCAAGCCTGATGAAGATCGCGAACGATGTTCGCTGGCTCGCTTCGGGTCCGCGTTGCGGCCTCGGCGAGATCTCGCTGCCTGAGAACGAACCCGGTTCGTCGATCATGCCGGGCAAAGTTAATCCGACTCAGTCCGAGGCGATGACGATGGTCGCCGTTCAGGTCATGGGCAACGACGCCGCTATCGGTTTTGCGGGTTCGCAGGGCAATTTTGAGCTAAACGTCTTCAAGCCCGTGATGATCCACAATTTCCTGCATTCTGTCCGGCTCATCCACGACGCTTGCCACGGTTTCGTCGATTACTGCATCGCCGGTATAGAACTCAATCGCGATCAGATCGATCATTACCTCCGAAATTCGCTAATGCTCGTCACGGCATTAAACCAGCACATCGGCTACGACAACGCCGCCAAGCTCGCGAAATACGCGCACAAAAAAGGCATTTCGTTAAAAGAATCGGCTGTACAGCTTGAGTTGTTGACTGCGGAGAAGTTTGACGAGCTTGTTGTCGCGGAAGATATGACGCATCCGTAATTGTCGGACCGCAGGCTGCTAGCCTGCGAGGCTTCGTTCGAGCACACACGCAGGCTGGCAGCCTGCGATCCGACGCGACGATCAAAATGACGTGTCAGTGGGTTTGTAGAACACCAGAAAATAGATCGCCGCAGCGATGATCGCAATAATCGAAAGAGCTATGGCCCCCGCAATCAAGCCAAAGGTTTTGGCGCAGCCGGCTTTTTTCTTTGAGTGACGAATGCGGGTTTTGGTCGAGGCGCGGACGGATTGACCGCTTTTTTCCTCATCGGCCGTTTCTTCAGGAGAATCGGGTAGGGCAATATTTTCCTCGGTCTCGTCGTCGCTGAATCCGGGTTCGGTCGGGATCTCGTCCTGGGCTGAGTGAATAGCGCTCTTTGGCGTGAAGCCCTCGGTCGAGCGAAACACCGGTTCGGGCATCGTCCATTCGCCGCCTGCGGCTTGGTCTTTTTTGGGTTCGTCGCTCATTTACACGCAAACTTAATTCTGAATATCAAGCACGTCGGACCGCGTGATTATCGCCGTGATACGCTTAAAATCCTCGATCAGCACAGCCGGATGTTTTTGCAGTTTCGTCTTGATCTCGTTGAGGCTCGTATCCACATCGACGACCGGGAAACTCGCATCCATTACGTCCGCAACTTTCGAATTCAGCAGTTCGCGATCGCCCAGCAATTTTGTCAGCACGCGGCTTTCCTTCAAGCTACCGACCGAACGGTAATCCTCGATCACGGGCAACTGGGTCACGCCCATCTCCGTCATTTTGGCAAAAGCGTCGCTCAAAAGGTCGTCCGGCGAGACGAAAATAAGTTCGCTTGGCGATGTGCCGTTCTTGGTTTCGGCTATCAGGCCAGCGGTGATACGTTGTGGTTCAAGCAGAAGTTTTTCTTTCATCCACTCGTCCGAGTGGAACTTGCTCAGATAGTGCTCGCCCGTGTCGCAGACGATGAATACGACAAGTCCGTTCTCGTCGAGTTCTGCCGCGACTTTGAGCGCGGCGGCAAAGATGGTTCCGGTCGAACCGCCGCAGAAAATCCCTTCGCGACGGCCGAGTTGACGCGCAAGATCGAACGAATCGCGATCGGTAATATTTATGATCTCGTCGATGATGCCGAGATCCGCATTGCCGACGGGCAGGTTTTGGCCGATGCCTTCGACGAGGTACGGCGTGGCTTCGGGAATAAAACCGGATTCTTTATAAGTCTTAAAGATCGACCCATACGGGTCGGCTCCGATGATCTTAATGTCCGGATTCATCTCCTTGAGATAACGGCTCGTGCCGCTGATCGTGCCGCCGGTGCCGATGCTCGCGACAAAATGCGTGATCTTGCCGTCGGTATCTTCCCATATCTCAGGGCCGGTCGTGCGGTAATGCGCCGCCGGATTCTCGGGATGATTGTACTGGTCGGGGTAGAATGAATTCGGTGTTTCCTCAGAGATGCGTTTGGCTGTGGCGACGTAGTGATCAGGTGTTCCCGGCTTCGCCGCAGCCGGACAAACGACGATGTCGGAGCCAAGGCCCTTGAGATAACGTACCTTTTCGGTCGAGGCTTTCTCGGTCAATACAAAGATGCACTTATAGCCGCGAACCGCCGCCACAAGCGCCAGCCCGATACCGGTATTCCCCGATGTCGCCTCAATGATCGTCCCGCCTTTCTTGAGTACGCCTTCGCGTTCGGCCCAATCGATCATCGAGATGCCGATGCGGTCCTTGACCGAGTAGCCCGGATTGAGGCTCTCCATCTTGGCAAAGACCCGCGCCTTTATCTTGTGTTGCCTGGTGATGTTGTTGATACGGACCAGCGGCGTCTTGCCGATCAGCCCCAGAATGTCGTCGTACAAATTCATGTCAGAAACCTGCGTTATGAGAACATAACGAGTTTAAGCGGAAACTGTTTTTGAGGCAAGAATCGTGCGCAATAATGAGAAAAGAGGCAGACGAAAGCGTCTGCCTCAAATCGAACTGAGTAGCTACGCTGAAAAGTGTCTACGGGGTCCGCGATCCGGTTGGTTTTGGCGTGCCCAGAGGGACAATATCAATATCTTTCGTATTGCATGTTTGGCCCTCCGGCAGGCAGATGTCACCACATGGAACACCATTGCCCGGACAAACATCGTTGACCGGTCCATTTCCGGCATCTCCTTGCGTTAACCAAAGGCCGGAAACATCTACACTCTTAACTTCTGGAGTCTTTGCCGCCAAGTCATACAACTGCTTGAAATACCTAATATCGTCCACGTATCCGGCCAAAACGACGCTACAGCCGGAAACGTGAAAGTTATAATGCCTCTTCCTATCATGCAGGGGCGACCCCGGCTTTATCGCGGCCTTCATGGCGTCGATAATTGCGGTGTCTTTAGTTCCATTGCAGGCGCCTGCCGCCGCACCCCTATCAACGGTCGTCGCTGAATTTGCGTTGGTGTTTCCAACGTTACTGTTACTATTGGTTTTGTTCGCGTTGTTGGCCGGCTGATTGCCGCAGGAACTGAATCCTAAGGCGATCAGCAATAACGATGCGATGATCAGTGATGTTTTTAGCTTCATAATGCTCCTTTTTTAATTGATGTCGATCATCCTGGAGAGCAAACTAAACCGCGTCTGCTTACCAAAAACGATTCCGGTTCCATCGTGTAACCACGCGAGCCGGGAGAAGTATAGTCCCGAATCGTTGTTGTTCGTAATTCTTCGCGAAACGCCGCCTGCGGATGGAATAACCCAAATATCATCCATATCCCGGTCGCGGGCTGCGAAAGCGATCTGTTTTTTATCTTCAGAAAGAAAAATATTGTAAAAATAGATATTTTTCAACTTCGCAATCGAAGTTTCCGTTCCGTCCATTGAAATACGGCTAAGGCTTGTCTCGGACGGAAGGCCTGCATATTCTTTGCTTGGCTCGGCGGCAATCAACGAATTACCATCAGCGCTCCAACCGATCAGTCTGAATGGACGTGCCGCTTCCCACACCTTTACCGTTTTATTCGAAGGCGTGTCGACCATCGCCACGCCTCGAGCGAAGCGGCCGTTTTCATCTCTTGTCTTTTTCTGATATGCAAAGGCAATTCGGCGACCGTCTGGCGAGAAGACCGGGCAGTAATACAAAAGATCGCCCTCCGCCATGGTTGAGACCTGAGCTTCAGAACCGTCACGGAGATTCACGATCCATACGTTGTAGGCCTCGTTACGATTGCTGATAAAGGCTATCCGCGAGCCGTCAGGCGACCAGGCAAACGCGTTCGTCTGGTTAGTATTGTATGGTAAAAGCGAATTGCCGACGGTGACCACGCCGCCGTTTGTAAGTCGTCTCTCCCCACCGCCATTTGGATTTACCAGAAAAAGATCAGCGTTTTTGCCCGTTTTTCGCAAGTAAGCGACGGTCGAACCGTCGGGTGAAAACGCCGGTAAATACCCGTGCTCAGTGAGCGAGACCGGGCGGTCATTATCGCGGCTATTGAATGGTTTTACGACTATGTTTCCGTCGAAAAGATTGTCGCCCGCGCTCAGATTTTTTATCGATTGGTAGGCGATCCTTTCATTGTCGGGGGACACGGCCGGCCATAACTCGGAGCTTAGATCGCGGGCAACGGGGGCCTCGGTCGCATCAGCTACGCCGACCCGCCATATGTTGGATTCCTCGCGAGCCGAACTCAACAGGATCGACCGGCCATCCGGATCGGCTGCAACAATGCGGCTTCCTGTTTCAGGATTTGCGATCGGAGCTACCCGACCGGAGTCGGTCGTCAGCAAATTTATTTGCTCGGCGCCATCAATTGCAACTGAGAAGAATAGTCGCTTTACCCCGGAGGCCGACGCCGACCCGAACGCCATTTCGCCCGCTCCGTCGGCTAACGCCGCAGGACTCTTTCCATCAAGTTCAGCAGTAAGAATCTGCCATTTGTCATCGGTCTGCACAGCATACACGATTGATTTCTCGTCCGACGAGATATGCAGCCATTTGATCTGAGCACCCTCAACCGATATGACTTTTTGCGAGGTGCCATTCGAAAAATCAACGACGAAAAGGTCTTTTCTATTAAGTTCATAATAGATTCCGCCTGATTGTCCCCAATAAAGCAATTCCGCGCTCCCGCTTGGCAGGGTTGCGATCGATTTCGGCACCCCTCCAAGCGCGGAAACTCGCCACAGCTCGGCCGAGTTGCCGCCGGTCTGATTGGGACGGAGCGACATATACGCTATTTCGTCTCCCTTTGGTGACCAGATCGGGTTTGTGTTTGCGTAGGAGTCGTTGGTAACCGCAATCGCGTCGGTGGACGTTGCCTGTGTAACCCAGATGCCCTTTGTTCCCGATTTTGTCGAAGCAAACGCGATCAACTTGCCGTCCGGTGAAAAACTCGCCGATGACGATAGCTCGCCCGGTGCCGAACTCCAGATCGCGACTTCGGTTGTCTTAAATTGTGTCGGCTGTACGCCAGCCGTTGGCCTGAAAAACCAAATCGCTCCGGCAATAGCTCCCGCAACTGCAAAAAATATCAGAGCATGAAGAAGCGTAAACCGCCTGGTTTCAGTTATGTTCGTTGTAAAGGCCGATCGAAGTTGGCTCCCGATGCTGCTCGGATTGGTGACTTGCGGGCCGCCGATAACGGTCGATCTGGTGCTATTTGTCAGCTTTGCCTCGAATTTGATCTCTTCGCGCAGGTCTTCGATATCGATGTGCAGATCTCTTACGTGCTGGTATCGGTGGTTCCGATCTTTGCGAAGAGTCTTGTCAACGATCCGTCCGAGTTGACGTGGCAGATCTGGTGCTATCGCGAGTAGTGTCGGCGGGTCGTCCTTAAGGATCGAGCTGACGAGTTCGAGATGGCTTTCACCGGCAAAAGGACGTTGTCCGGCGAACATCTCAAAGAGCAGGATGCCGAGGCTGAAAATATCGCTCCGCATGTCGAGCTTTTTGCCCTTGGCCTGTTCCGGCGACATATACGCAACGGTGCCGACTATTGTGCCTGATCGCGTGATCAATTGCGGAACTGTGGTCTGAACACTCTCGGCCGAAACCGGCGCCAGCTTTGCGAGGCCAAAATCCAATACCTTAACAAGCCCGTCGTTTCTGATCATGATGTTCTCGGGCTTTAGATCGCGATGTATTACTCCGGCATCATGCGAGGCGGCGAGGGCGGCCGTTATCTGCAGTGTCAACCCCATCGCAGAATCGAGATCGAGCGGATCTTTCGCAAGACGCTCGCGCAACGTTTCGCCATCGATAAACTCAGTAGCAATGTACGGAGTTCCGTTAAAATCGCCGATCTCGAATACGGTCAGGATATTCGGATGATTCAGTGCCGAGGCGGTTTTGGCTTCCTGAATAAATCTGCTGAGTTTTTCAACATCACTCCCTACATCTTCGTTTAGAAATTTGATCGCGATGCGGCGGTTGAGCCGTGTGTCCTCGGCCAGAAACACCTCGCCCATACCGCCCGAGCCGATATTCGAAACGATCTTGTAATTTCCGATCTCGAGTCCAGTCTCAATAGTCATTGGTTAAACTCAACATTGTTTCCCAAGCTAAGGTTTCCTTTTATCTCCAACCTGTTACCGACGGTGATTCTGAGGTAAGATCGCCGTCGCTGTTCGCCGCCTACGTATACTCCTCCAGCAGTGCATTCCATCGTCGAGACAATACAGCAGCGTATCGTCGTAATAATCCCGCCTGCATTCAGGCATCGTTTTATACTTTCACTTCTTCAAAAGTTCAGGCCAATTCAGAATAACGGTCGGGGCCGGGGCGGTCGGCTCGCCGACCAGGGTGCCGAGCAGGAATTTGCCGTCGGGCGTCACGTCAAAGTTGTCGCCGCCGCCGTACTGGAACATCGTTCGTGTCTCGAAAAGTGCCTTCGGCGAACCATGCTCGAACGTCGGGCCATCCGCCTTGACCTCGACCGACACCATTTTACCGTCTCGTTGTATATAAAATATCTGGCGACCGTCCTTACTCCATGCCATTTTCTCAGCTCCGTCGGAAGAGACTCGTTTGCGGTCGTTTCCCAAACCTCCTTCCGCAGTGAGCGACTGAACATACAGCTCGTATGTACCACCTTCATCAGAGACGTACGCAAGCCATTTTCCGTTTGGAGATATCTCGGCGAAACCCTCGTCGGCAGCAGAGACAAGCAGTGGAAGCTCCTTTCTTTCGCCGGTGAGCGGCATCAGGAAAATATCCACCCTCGTAGTTACTCCACGCTTTGCGTACATCAGAAACCGTCCGTCGGGCGAATATTGACGGCCGTATCTCGCGAAGCCCGCGACAATGAGTTCCGGCTCGCCGACACCATTTGCCGACCGAGCGTATATTCCCGGGGCTGTGTTCAGCGTAGCGCTGAACACGATCCGTTTCCCGTCCGGCGACCAAACCGGTAATTGTCCTTCACCAAGTTTTATCGGATTTGCGCCGTTTAGATCTCCGACCAGAATGCCGTTTGGTGACCGAAACGCAACCTGCTTACCGTCACGCGATATTTTCGGTGTCTGGCCGCCCGATACGAGGTTGACATTTCCTATGGCTCCCGTCTGCGTGCCGGACGCATCGAAATATCGAAGCTGATAGTTGCGTTGCCACGCGCCTTGCCACACGATGACGCCATTTGCGGACACTGAAAATCTGGCTGGTGCACTGGGGGCATTTTCGACCTGAGTGATGATCGGAACGGGGTCGCCGATCAGATCCAGGCTGCCGGTGTTGAATTTCTGCGCAACGAGTACCTGATTTCGAACCATGATCAGCCAGTCCGGCGGGGCAAAGCGGACGGTCGGGCCCTCGGGCATGATCCGCTTTACCTCTTTCGAATCCAGCGAACCCATCCAAATGCCTCGCAGTTCGGTTGATCCCAGCCGGTTAAATAGAAACCGCCGCCCATCGGGAAGGAATGTACCGCCCGAATGCTGACCGTCGCGCTCGCCCTCTTGAAACGTGACCTGTCTCGGCTCCCCGCCCTTTGCCGAGACCGTGAACATCGCACTTCCGTAATCCGGGCCGAAGATTATGTCGCCATTCGCATTCCACGCTCCAGCAGTAAGTCTTGCCGCATCGCAAAGCACCTGCGCGTTTCCGCCCGATATATCTGACCGTTTGAGTTTTCCGCGTGAACCGTACGCAAGTGATCTGCTGTCGGGCGACCAGAATGGCTCAAGCGCATTATCGCTGCCCGGAAGCGGCGTGACCTCGCCCGTCTTTAGATAGCTTACATATAACAGATGCTTTCTCTCCGCCGTGTCTGCCGTAAATGCTATCTTCTCACCATCCGGCGAGATTACCGCCCAATCTCCCTGCGTGTCATTGAACTGCAAATTCTTTGGCGGCTCGAACGAAAGCCTAACGGCCTGACCCGTCGAGGAAGAGTGGCCGAGATAGCCGTAACCGAGCACAGCGGCTAGGACGGCGAAAATGGCCGCAAGAATCCATGGCAGACGCTCACGCGTAATAAGCCGCGAGATCACTGTCAAACGCTTTTTTGTACTTTCAACCGGTAGTAGTTGTGTCTTTCCCTCGCCCGAGATCGCATCGCCCGACAAAATAGCCGTCGCCGGCTCGTCCGTCACGCTGCCTTGCACAAGCGGCGTACCGTCATCCAGACAATACAGCAGACTATCGTCCAAATAATCCTTTCTGCATTCAGGGCATCGTTTCATACTATCCTATCTATCAGCTCATTCCGGCAGACCGACACGACGCTTCAGGTCACCCCAACGCGGATCGGCGTGCAGTGGCTCGAACATCGGCTCCAGGTTAAGAAAGGCCATAAAAACACTGTGTCTGTTAAATGCTTTTTCCAGCCACTCGAACGCTTTGTCATGATCTTTCAGGCCTACATAAACTATCGCAAGGTCGCGACCGTCCGCTGCCCTGTTAGTGTACCTTCCTTCGATCTCTTTTATTACCGCTTCAGCCTCGGAGCGCCGCCCAAGCAGCGCGTAAACGTGCCCCAACAAGGCAAGAGCTGCATTTGATCTGTTCGAAGTTTCTACACTTTTTTGAGCCGCTGCAAGAGCCTCATCATATCGGCTTTGCTTGACGAGGATGATTCCCAACGTTTGACGGCTGGCCCAGAAATTTGGATCAAGGTCGGTTATGCGCTGGCAGAGGTTGGTAGCCGTGTCCAGTTCGCCCCGGTCGATATGCATCTCGGCAATATTATTCAGGAAGATCAGCGACAACGGCTCAAGTTCCTCGGCCCGCTTGATTTCCTTAAAGGCTTCGTCCGATCGTCCTACACCTCGCAAAAATCGAGAATACCAATGGTGCGCTGTCGGGTAGTTCGGGTTTAGCTCGATGGCCTTGAGAAATTCCTTTTCGGCTGCGGCCTTGTCCCAATCGAGTAACCACGCCGAGAAACCGAGTGTCGCATGAGGCTCCGCAAGCGTCGGGTCGAGGTCGATCGCCTTTGCAGCATAAGTTTTAGCCATCGGCATCATTTCCCGCGGGCGTTCACCGATGTAGTAGTAAGAAACGGCATAGCAATCGGCGAGGCCGGCGTAGGCAAGCGCAAAGTTCGGGTCTTTTTCGGTAGCCGATCTTAGGAGTTCGGTGGCTTTCTTAATATTTTCCGACGTCCGTTTGTTCCAAAAATACCGGCCTTGCAGATACAGCTGGTAAGCTTCGTTGTTGCTGGTGTACTGCTTGGTTATTGTCTTTGAGTCAGTTCCCGAAAGCTTTAATTGAAGTTTCTCGACGATGGCCGTAGCAATCTCGCGCTGAGTCGCAAGGAGATCGGACATCTTTCGCTCATACTGCTCGCCCCAAAGTGTTTTGTTGTTTCGCGTATCGACAAGATCGACGCTGATCGTCAAATTATCGCCGCGCTGCACCATGCGTCCGGACATGACCGCATCGACGCCCAGTTCACTTCCGATCTTCGCGGGATCTATTTCCTTGCCCTTGTATCGAAACGCCACAGTCCTGGGACTGACCTTCAGATCAGGAATTTGCGATAATCGATAAATGAGCGATTCCGCGAGGCCATCAGATAAATATTCTGAATCTGCGTTTCCGCCAGCGTTTTCAAATGGAAGGACCGCTATTGAGGTGATCTTTCCATTCGCCGCCGGCTTGAAATATCGATAGCCAAAGAATCCGCCGACAAGTAACAGAACCGTCACGCCCAACGCCGCCATCGGTTTCGCTCGCCGAGCGGAAAAGCTGTGCTTTTCCGTCGCTCCTCCTAACGGATTTTGAGGCTCCGCCTCCGCACCGCGATGCAAAACAGCAGTCTGTTCCGTTGTATGAATCTGTGCGCGAGTCGGAGCCTCGCCCGGTGCAGCCGTCGAGTGCAGGATCGCGGTTTGCGGCTCGTCGGACGGGAACCCGGTAGATACCGCTCCCGGTTCCGACTTGGGCGTCGCCGGGCCTTCGAGCAGCGCATTTCCATCGTCGAGACAATACAGCAGCGTGTCGTCGTAATAATCCCGTCTGCATTCAGGGCATCGTTTCATAAAATTCTATTCCGGGATCCCGACTCGTCTTACCAATTCCTTAAATCGCCGGTCGTCTCGCAGAAAATTAAGTGGTACTCGAATTTTGAGTTCTGCGATCTGCGGTTCGCGTTGATCATACGCTTTGTTGAGGTATTCAAACGCTTTATCTTTGTCATCGAGACGGGCATAGCCGGTCGCAATTCGGAAGGCCGGCAGATAAGCATTTTTATCCTTCTCCTGAAGCGATCTCTGACTGTCCAATTGAATGTCTATTTGCTTTTGCACAAAACCCTTATAACCGCCTTTTTCATAAGCTAGTTGGAGGTCTCTAATGTTTTCAGGACTGAAGCCAAATTGTAGTTTTAGTTGGACAAGGCGTTGCTCAAAGGCTTCCGGATACATATCCTTGGCTTCATAAACATCAGCGAGGTTATTACGAACACCCGTGGCGTCGGGAAACAACTCCATGGTTTTCTTAAACTGAGCAATTGCTTCGTCCCGCTTACCTCCAGATTCAAGTATTCTGCCCTTGTTGTTATTTATGATCATCGATAATGGGTCAAGTTCCAGAGCTTTGTTTATATCCAATAGGGCTTGATCGCTATTTCCCATATACGAATGCACTTCTGACAGCCATTGATAAGCAGACGGATACTTCGGGTCGAGTTCGATCGCTCTCTTTAGTTCTCTCTCGGCTCCTTTGAAATCATAATCGTAGGTCAAAATCTGACCGAGCGAGGCATGTGCTTCCGCCAGATTTGGATCAAGTTCGAGGGCTTTTTGTACCGACTGTTTTGCCAGCGGCATATATTCACTTGGTTTGAATGCACCGTAATACGGCATCTGAGCCAATGTGTCGGCGAGTCCCGTGTGGGCGAGGGCGTAGTTCGGGTCAGCGGCGATCGCTTGCTGGAAATACTCTCTGGCTTTTTGAAAGTCCGCGGTTATTCGTTTGTTCCAATGAAAACGTCCTTTTAGGTAAAGTTGCTGTGCCTCGGAACTGGTCGTGTTGGTCTTGCTCACCCGCTCCTGTTCGGTCACCGTTAATTTCAAACGAAGTTTATCCGAAACAGTCTTAGCGATCTCGCTCTGCAATGAAACGAGGCCGGATTGTTTGCGATTATATTGCTCGCTCCAGATCACATCCTGAGTCTCGGTGTTGACGAGTTCCAGACTCAATTTCAGATCATCACCGCGTTGGGAAACCCTGCCAAACAAAACGGCTTGTACCTTTAATTCTTCACCGATCTTCTTCGCCGTAGTCTCTTTGCCTTTGTAATAAAAAACTGTGCTTCGAGCCTTTACTGACAAATTAGGAATATTCGACAAACTGCTGATCAGCGTCTCAGTCATCCCGTCCGAGAGATATTCGACATCGGCATTCCCACTCTCATTAACAAACGGCATCACGGCGATCGAATTGATCTGTTTGGTCGGAGCGAAGTATTTGTAGGCGAAGAATCCGCCGATCAGAACAACAGCCGCGAGGGCAACGGCGACCAGCGGCTTTGCCGCTCGATGTGCGGAAAAGCTCTGCTTTTCCGAAAGGCCACCTATATTCTCTTGAGGCTCTGCCTCCGCTCCGGTGCGGAGAATAGCTGTTTGGTCGGTCGTATTGATCTGCGCCCGAGTCGGAGCCTCGCCTGGAGCCGCCGTCGAGTGCAAGATAGCGGTCGCCGGTTCATCCGCAGACACGAACCCACCCGCTGACGCAGGCGGTTCTGCCGTTGCCGGGCCGAAGAGCAATTCGGATCCGTCATCGAGACAGAAGCTCATCGAATCGTCGTTATAATTTCTACCGCATTCAGGGCATCGTTTCATAAAATTCTATTCCGGCAGATTCATCCGTTTCAGCAATTCTTTGAATCGCGGGTCATCGCGCAGACTATCCATCTGAGAATCAACTTTCAGCCAGGTGAGATAGTATGAACGCTCATCAAAAGCGCGGTTGAGATACGCGAATGCTTCATCTTTATCTCCAAGCCCTGCATAGATCATGGCGAAATTGTAGGGTGGAACATACGTGCGCTCTGAAAGCTCTTTTAATTCGTTTATGGTTTTCTGAGCCTCGGCTTTTTTACCCAACAGGCCGTAACTCCGTCCGACAAGCGCTAATAATTCCCCGACGTTTTCTTCCAACTGCCTTGCCCGCTGATACTCGATTACCGCCTGAGCAACGTCGCCTTTTTGCTCATAGGCACGTCCTAGAAACGCGTGAGCAAGCCAGTAATTAGTATCCAGTTCAACAGCCTTTCGCATCTGTTCAATAGCTTGTTCATTTCTACGAGCAAAGACCAGAACCTGCCCCAAGAATGTATTAACTTCCGCCGAGAGCGGGTCGAGCTGCTGCGCCTTTTTTCCTTCCGCAATTGCTTCGTCAACCCGGCCGACTTCAGCCAGGAACCAAGCATAATATTGGCGCGTTCTCGGATCGTTTGGATTCAGCTCGATGGCTCTTCGATATTCTTTTTCAGCCGTCGCCCAATCCCAATCGTACCAGTGTGTGACAGCGGCCAGGGAAGTGTGAGCTTCGCCGAGCGTCTCATCTATTGCCAAAGCGCGTTTTGCCGCTTCTCTGGCTTTCGGCATTGAATCGTTGGGCGATAAATACCACTCGTTTGCGACAAGGTAATAATAAGCCAAACCGTTGTGCGCCAAAGCATAGTTCGGGTCTAGGGCAATCGCCTGGTTGTAGTATTCGAGTCCTTTGGCTAAACCTTCTTTTGTATACTGGGCCGCATAAAAATTGCCTTTGAGATAAAGCTGATAGGCTTCCGGATTCGCGGTGTAAGTTTTGCTAATTTTGGCTTGATCCTCACCCGAAAGTTTCGATTTCAGTTTGCTCGAAACATCGCGTGCAATTTCACTTTGCAATGAAACGAGGTCCGATTGTTTGCGGTCGTATCGCTGGCTCCAGATCGCATTTTCGGTGGCGACATCAACCAGTTCCAAACTCAGCGTCAACTGGTCACCGCGTTGCGAAACCCGGCCATTTAAGATCGCCTGAACATTCAATTCTTTGCCGATAGTTTTCGTGTCCGTCTCTTTGCCTTTGTAACGAAAGACCGATGAACGTGCCTTTACATTCAAATTCGGCAACTGGGTCAAATTGCCGATCAGCGTCTCTGTCATCCCGTCTGATAGATATTCGACATCCGCATTACCGCTCTCATTAACAAACGGCATCACGGCAATCGATTCGATCTGTTTGGCGGGCGATAGATATCTGTAACCAAAAAAACCGCCGACAAGAATCAGAACAGCCACGACCACCGCCGCCAGCGGCTTTGCCGCTCTATTTGCGGAGAAGCTCTGCTTCTCCGCAAGCCCGCCCAAAGATCCCTGAGGCTCCGCCTCCGCTCCGGTGCGAAGAATTGCGGTCTGATCTGTTGTATTGATCTGCGCACGAGTCGGAGCCTCGCCTGGAGCCGCCGTCGAGTGCAAGATAGCGGTCGCGGGCTCGTCACTTGGCAAGAACCCAGTCGCTACCGCTCCCGGTTCTGACTTTGCCGGGCCGTAGAGCAATTCGGCTCCGTCGTCGAGACAGAACATCATCGTATTGTCGTATTCGCGGCCGCATTCAGGGCATCGTTTCATAACGGTTTATTTACTAAGTCCGGCGGACCAATTCAAGATCACGTTAATTGGCGGCAGCGAGCCGTCGGTGCCGCGGCTGACGAACATTAGCCGTTGGCCGTCGTTTGCCACTACATAATCGTCACCGCGTGGCGATCTAGCCATGGTGACATCAAACAAAGGCTGCGGCACGCCGGCCTCGAATGTGCTGTCGGCCTTTACGGGTACCGACATCATCTTGCCGTCAATTTGAACATAGATTATCTCGCGGCTTATTTGATTCCAACGCGGACTAAAGCCGCCATTGGTCGATACCGGCCACTTATTGGCTGATGCCGGAAATGTCTGGACATAGATATCGTTATTCCCGGATTCCTCTGAGGTGTAAACGACGTACTTGCCGTTTGGGGAAAAAAATGCGTCCCGATCCTCAAGCGGCGATCTAAAGAACACAGTCGGCTTTCGGTCACCATCGAGCGGAAGCACCCAAATGTCTCGCTTGCTCGCGTTATCTACTGCAGTGTATAGAATCACGCGGCCATCGGGCGACCAGCTTGTCGGATAGACGCGAACGGGCGACTCGAGCAGCACATCGGCCTCGCCGGCGCCACTCGCGAGTTTTTTGAGAAGGCGAAACTTGCCATCGCTAAAGTCATTCCAAATCACAAATTTGCTGTCCGGCGACCAGATCGCTTGCGGGGTGTCACCGGGAGTTGTTGCCAGCCGCGACATTGCTCCGCGAAGGGTGTCAAAGATCATTACATCATTTGGTACTGCCCCTATCGGACGACGCGTGATCGCAAGGAATCTCTCGTCGGGCGAAAGTTCAATGTTTTGTATCGGACCGGGCTGCCCAACGGCCCCGAGCGATTTGCCCGCTCTGTCATACCAGTTGATCTGCCGCGACTCCTCGCTGTCGGAACTGGGGTCGTAAATCAGATTTCCATTCTCGGAAACCGAAAAGAATGCCCGGCTGTTAAAATTTATCCGGATCCGCTCGGCTACGCGAAATGGTTCGCCGATAAGCTTTTGCGCCGTAGCATCGAACCCCTGAGCAAGTAGTGCACCGCCACGGGCAAAAAGGATGTGGCCTGAATTTCCTTCCGGCGAAGCCGAGTAGATAGCATTCGAGTCAGACTCAAATAACAATTTGCGGCTCGCACCGTCGGTCGAGCCAACATAAACCTCCGACTTTGCCTGATCAGAACCTGTGCTGAGAAACAGGAAACTCTTGCCGTCCGGCAGGAAACGCGGCCAACGGTCGATGCCATCCGGGCGCTGCTCGTAACCCGGAACGAACGTCGGCTTGCCGCCGGAAGCAGCGATCTGGAATAAACCGCTGCCTCCCATGAAGTAAATAAGCGTCCCGTCGCGGTTCCACGTGCCGTCAAATCCACGAACATCCGATGGCAGATCGGTAAGCTCCCGAACCGTTCCGTCCGCCAGATCCAGACGCTTTAGCTTACCCGACGCCTGAAAGCCCATAGACCGGCCGTCCGGTGACCAAAACGGAAAGCCCGCCGCTCCCTCTGTGCCGGGCACGACGCGTCCGTCGATCGAATCGATCGGACGCAGCCAGATCATGCTCGTCACGTCGGCCGTGGCAATCGCGGCAATATTACGCCCGTCGGGTGAGATGGATATCTGGCCCTGGCCGGATGATCGCCCGGGCGGCTGGATCGTGAACGCCGCCTTTGCGGACTCGCCCGAGGCGGAAGATCTATACGATCTGAACGAACGCACGGTTACCACTACGAGAGCAACCAACAGCAATGCAGCCAATAACCAAGGCAGCCGCTCCCATGACAAGAATGCTGGCAGCCGAAGAGTTATCGGCCCACTGTGTGCGGTCGTTCCATCACCTTTTAGCAAGGCGGTAACACCCTCGTTGACGCCACGGTCGCCCGACAATATCGCCGTCTGTGGCTCATCACTTACGGTACCCTGAACAAGGGCGGTGCCGTCATCAAGACAGTAAAGCAAACTGTCGTCAAGATAATCTTTCCTGCATTCAGGGCATCGTTTCATAACATTCTACTCCGGCAGATTGAGGCGTTTCAGCATTTCTTTGTATCGCGGATCGCTACGCAGCGGCTCAGCGAAAGGGTCGGTCTTCAAGCGCATAAGGAACCAATCGTGATTCTTATAAGCTTTCTCGAGTTCGGCAAAGGCGCCATCGCGATCACCTAAAGCGCCAAGAGTTACGGCGACCCAGTAATTCATAATGTATCGACGGGACTCAGCCTCCTGCCAAATTTTTACGATCTCCATCGCTTTGTCCCGTTGACCGGAAAAGGCGAATGAAACGCCTTTGGTGGCATAAGGCTTGAAACCCGTCCTCTCGGCCTGAGCTGAATATTCGAGCGACTCGGCGTAGCGGCCCTTTGCATTTAGCGAATGCGCTATCCAATTCAGCGAACCGATATGCGTTGGATCAAGGTCGTAAGTCTTTTTCGCTTGCTCGACTGCCTCATCGATACGTCCGGCATACATCAAAACTGCCGCAAAATTGGCATTTTGTATGGTGGAAAGCGGTTCGAGTTCCGTTGCCTTTCTCATCTCGGCAACCGCTTCATCGTGTCGGCCAAGCGGGCTCAAATAGACCCACGCATAGCGGTAATGAGTGATCGCAAGATTCGGATTTAGTTCGAGTGAGCGCTTAAAATCAGCTTCGGCTTTTGCCCAGTCCCACTCGTATGCCGAAGCTATCATCCCGGCAACAGTGTGAGCCTCCGGCAGGTCCGGGTCGATCTCAAGAGCCTTTGCTATTGCAACTTTTGCAGGCGGTATGCACTCAGCAGGTGAAGCGTAAGGATAGGAAGGAATTACCGAGTACGACTCTGCAATGCCCACATAGCCGAGAGCAAAGTTAGGATCGAGCTTTACCGCTTGTTGAAAAATCTCAATGCTCTTTTTTAGGTCGTCCTCAGTCCGCCGGGCAAAATGAAAACGGCCTTTAAGCCATAGCTGGTACGCTTCGCTGCTGTTCGTATACTTTTTGGTCAGGCCTTTTTCATCGCCCGAAAGCTTTAACTGCAGTTTCTGTGTGATCGTGGCCGCGATCTCACGCTGCGTCGCAAGCAGATCGGACAGTTTGCGGTCGTATTGCTCGCCCCAGAGGATCTTGTTGTTGGCGACGTCGATCAGTTCGACGCTGATCGTCAGATTGTCGCCACGCTGTGTCATGCGGCCCGACATCACGGATCCTACACCAAGTTCGCCTGCGATCTTCTTCGCATCAAACTCCTTGCCCTTGTAACGAATGACCGAGCTAACCGGACTCACCTTAAGATCAGGTAATTGCGAGAGCCGAAAGATTAGCGATTCCGCGATACCGTCCGAGAGATAGTCGGTATCTGCGCTTCCACTGCGATTCTCGAACGGTAATACGGCTATCGAGTTTATCTGCCCGGAACCAGCGGGTTTGAAATATCGATAACCAAAGAACCCACCGACAAAGATCAGAAAGGTCACAACCACTACTACCAGCGGCTTTGCCACTCGATTTGCGGAGAAGCTCTGCTTCTCCGCTACGCCACCAATCTTGCTTTGAGGCTCTGCCTCTGCTCCACGCGGTAAGATCGCCGTCTGGTCGGTCATGTGAATCTGCGCGCGGGTCGGAGCCTCGCCCGGAGCAGCCGTCGAGTGCAGGATCGCGGTCTGCGGTTCGTCAGATGGGAACCCAGCCGCTGCCGCTCCCGGTTCTGACTTTGCCGGGCCGTAGAGCAACTCGGCTCCGTCATCGAGACAGAACATCATCGAATTGTCGTAATCGCGTCCGCATTCAGGGCATCGTTTCATAATTCTATTCCGGCAGATTCATGCGTTTCAGCAAATCCTTGAACCGCGGGTCGGATCGCAGCGTGTCTAACCTGGGATCGACTTTAAGATAGACCAGGAAGTCCGAGCGCTCCTGATAAGCACTTTCCAGCGAATCAAGCGCTCGAACCTTATCGTCCATAGCCGCATAGATGAGTGCCATATGAAATGATGAGACGTATTGTTCCCTTGACCACTGCTTCAGCTCGTCTATCACCTTCTGCGCGTCGTCTCCCTTTCCTGAAGCCGCGTAGGCGCGCCCAAGTTCAGCTGCCGGCCCCACATTCTCTTTGAGAAGGTCTTTCGCCTTTCCCAACTCTTCAACCGCTTCCGGGTACTTTGCGTATTGTTCGTAGGCTTGTCCGAGGTACCAGTGTGCCATCCCATAGTTTGGGTCTAGCTCAAGCGTCCTGCGAAATTGTTCTATCGCCAGATCGTACTGCCGTGCGTTCATGTAATGCCAGCCAAGGTGTAGGTTTATTAAGAGTCCGAGTTGATCTATCTCCAGGGCGCGCTTGCTTTCACTTAAGGATTCTTCGGTCCGACCCATCGCCATCAAATAATGCGAGTACCAGTGGTGAGCGTTGTCATTGTTCGGGTTCAACTCGATTGCTCGCTTGAATTCTCTCTCGGCGCCTAACCAGTCCCAATTGTAATTGAAGCTGATGATGGCCAATGAAGTATGTGCCTCAGCGAGAGTGTCATCCATCTCCAGTGCTTTGACCGCCGCTGCCTTTGCTTTTGGAATAGCCTCACTCGGCGACAGAGAGCCGGCAGTCAAGGAGACTCCAAGCAAGGAGTAGCAATCTGCTATTCCGGTATAAGCGAGCGCGTAGTTCGGATCTTTGTCAATTGCCTGCTGAAAATATTCGATCCCCTTCTTGAGGCTTTCTGCCGTAGTTTTGTTCAAGTAGAAGCGGCCCTTCAGATAAAGCTTGTAGGCTTCGGGGTTTGCAGTGTAATTCTTTCCGACTTTTGCCTCGTCCGAACCTGACAATTTCGATTTGAGTTTGCTCGAAACATCGCGTGCAATTTCGGTTTGAAGCGTTACGAGGTCAGCTTGTTTGCGGTCGTATTTATCACTCCAAATTACATTCTCAGTCTGCGCATCGATGAGTTCAAGGCTAAGCGTCAGCTGATCGCCACGTTGGGTGACGCGCCCGTTCAAGATCGCCTGGACGTTTAACTCTTTACCGATGGTCTTTGGATCCGTCTCTCTTCCTTTGTAACGAAACACCGATGAACGCGCCTTTACACTCAAATTCGGCAGCTGCGACAAACTGCTGATCAAAGTCTCCGTCATTCCATCGCTCAAGTATTCAACATCAGCATTCCCGCTTTCATTTACAAACGGCATCACGGCGATCGATTCGATCTGTTTGGCGAGAGTGATGTATCTGTAACCGAAAAATCCGCCGAGAACAATCACCGCAAGTGCGAGCGGAGCGAACAACAGACGTTTATCGAAACCGCGAGTCTTGAGAACCACGTCGCCCGTCCCGCTCGGCAAGATCGCCGTTTGGTCGGTTATCTGTATCTGAGCACGCGTCGGAGCCTCGCCGGGAGCCGCCGTCGAGTGCAGGATCGCCGTCGGCGGCTCGTCCATCGACGCCGGGCCTTCGAGCAGCGCATTTCCATCGTCGAGACAATACAGCAGCGTATCGTCGTAATAATCCCGTCTGCATTCAGGGCATCGTTTCATAAGATTCTATTCCGGTAGATTCATCCGTTTCAGCAGTGCCTTGAATCGGGGGTCGTCACGGAGCGGGTCGAACAGCGGTTCGACCTTGGCCCATCTAAACCATGAATCATGCAGCTCTATCGATTTGTCCAACTCTGCAAAGGCCTTGTCTTTTTCGCCCATTCCGCCGAAGACAACGGCTACAAAGCTTGGAATGACGTATTGCGTTTTTGCTATCTCTCGAAATCTCTCAATGACGCGCTCGGCATCAGAGCGCCGCCCGGATCGGCCGTAAGCATAACCGGCGACCATGAGCATCTGCTGACTGTTCGGATCGTCCAAAAGGAGTTTTTCGCTCAAAAGTATTGCATCTGCGTATTTGCTGGTCGCATTTAGGGTCATTCCGTAGAGTAGCCGCGCGATCACGAAACTCGGGTCGGCCTCGTACGCCCTGCGAGTCTGCTCCAAGCCTCGTTCGCGCTGGCCGTCGTAAAGGTAAAGGCGACCCAGATTCGCCACCATATTCGAGTCAAGGGGCTCGATCTCAAGCGCCTTTTCCGCCTCAGCGAGTGCCTCTTTCGTTCTACCGACCGAAATAAGATATTCCGACGCATATCTGTAATGGGCGGTGGCACTCTTCGGATCGAGTTCAAGTGCACGTTTG